>JAESTD010000040.1 GCA_016763755.1 Mucilaginibacter sp. | reverse complement strand
TCGACGAGCGTAGCGATGTCGGGGTGAGTAAATATGCAAGCGATGTTACCGGATTGCTTACACCTTTTTTGTATAAAAACTGATACATATCCTTAACCTAACGGCCAATTGTTATATTTAACC
The DNA here is from genome assembly GCA_016763755.1 of Mucilaginibacter sp. Lineage (GTDB taxonomy): Bacteria > Bacteroidota > Bacteroidia > Sphingobacteriales > Sphingobacteriaceae > Mucilaginibacter. The sequence continues at coordinate 11,855 of JAESTD010000040.1, read as the reverse complement.
TTATGTATAACCGCCGTAAATTTTTAAAACTTTCTGCAGCAACTGCTTCTGTGGCAGCAATTTCCAGATCAGCCATAGCTAAAAATATAAATCTACCAACCGAAAATAAGTTTCCAATAGTAATATCAACCTGGGATTTTGGCGTACCTGCCAATAAAGAAGCCTGGAAAGTGCTGGAAGAAGGTGGTCGTGCGGTAGATGCCGTTGAGGGGGGGTGCGCATTCCTGAAGCTGATATGCATAACCATACGGTTGGCCGTGCAGGCTACCCTGATCGCGATGGATTTGTTACCCTGGATGCCTGTATTATGGACGAGAACGGCAACTGCGGTTCGGTTGGTGCTATCCAGGATATTGCCCACCCTATTTCTGTTGCACGTTTGGTGATGGATAAAACTCCGCACGTTATGCTTGTGGGCGATGGAGCGCGGCAGTTTGCGATAGAACAGGGCATCAAACCCGAAAAACTATTAACTGCTGAATCAAAAGCGGCCTGGAAAAAATGGCTAAAAAAAGCCGAGTATTCGCCGGTAATGAATATTGAGAACAAACAAGCTCGCCAGGGCAGCAAATATAACCACGACACAATAGGCATGTTGGCACTTGACGCAAAAGGTAACATTGGCGGGGCCTGTACCACCAGCGGCATGGCATTTAAAATGCATGGCCGTGTGGGTGATAGCCCAATAATTGGAGCGGGCCTTTATGTTGATAATGAAGTGGGGGGTGCTACTTCAACCGGTGTTGGAGAAGAAGTGATACGCAATGTAGGCAGCTTTTTGGTGGTTGAGTTAATGCGCCAGGGTATGTCGCCCGAGGAAGCGTGCAAAGAAGCTGTAGCCCGCATCATTAAGAAGAAACCAGAGGTAGCCAAACAGATCCAGGTAGGTTTCCTTGCCATTAACAAAAAAGGTGAATACGGTGCATATGCTTTGCAGGAGGGTTTCTCTTTCGCGGTATGTGATAATAATAAACAAGACCTTATTATTCCGGGGAAATATTTTTACAAGGAAGTTAAATAATACCGTTGTATATTTTGATACACTTTATTGGTAATCATACCTTTACCTTTTTACAACTTTCGTACTATGACACCTGAACAATCACCTAAAATAAATCTCGAAGTTTGTGCTAATTCCGCGGCATCGGCTATTGCTGCGCAGGAAGGTGGCGCCATACGGGTTGAACTTTGCGAAAACCTGGCCGAAGGCGGCACTACCCCGTCGGCAGGGCAAATCTTACTTGCGCGCAAGCATCTGCATATTAAATTATATGTGCTGATACGCCCCCGTCGTGGTGATTTTTTGTATAGTGACCTGGAATACGAGATTATGCAGGCCGACATCCGCAATTGCGTTGAGGCCGGCTGCGATGGTGTGGTAATAGGCATGTTGAAGGCAGATGGCAGCATAGATAAAGAGCGTTGTGCCGAGTTGGTTCGTTTTGCCAAACAATGGGGCCTGGGCGTTACCTTCCATCGGGCTTTCGATATGTGTAACGATCATTTTAAAGCGCTTGAAGATATTATTGAGATAGGTTGCGAACGCATCCTTACCTCAGGCGGAAAAACCACTGCCATGGAAGGTGCCAGCACCATTGCCCACCTGGTTGAGCAAGCCTCAGGTCGCATCAGCATTATGGCCGGCAGCGGTGTATCCGAAACCAACGTAGCCGACCTGATACATTACACCAACGTTACCGAAGTACATTCATCAGCCCGCGCCAAAGTGCAAGGCGGTATGCAATACAAAAACGATCATATACTGATGAGTGAAGGCCTAAGTGATGAGTTCAGCCTTGATTTGACGAGTATTGAAAGGGTTAAAAAGATTTTGGAAGAGGCGAATAAGTAGTTTCTTGTTGGCACACGCGGCACGCGTGCGCCAACAGATATTTTAGCAAAAAATCACACTAATCCATCAATCAAAATAATCAGCGGTCTAAAAAATAGTAACCGGCAACACTACCTCTACCCTGTCCCTGCCGCTGCCACCAAAAAGATCAACATCCAACAAACGACTGTAACGTATTCCGAATGAAACGGAACCCTGATTAAATATCTTTGTATCAAAAAACAAAGCGCCGCCGATAGAGCGGAAATTACCGCTGAAGGATGCACCATTGGCGAATATATTGGCTGCGCTGGCATGAGTATAATCGAAAAATACGTTTCCGCGCAGGCGCATCAGGTATATCAGGTTACCGAAACCGGCATCAGGGTAGGCAATAGGAAAATGGTAGGTAGCAGCGAGGCGGTGCATATCATCCAGACTTTCGGCATTGTAACCATAAGAGAAGGGGAAATTATTAGAAAAGCCGATAGCGTTGTTCTGCCCTTTATGCTGATAAGCGCCGTTGAAAACCAGACTGTGATTGGCAGATAATCCGGGGAAATACAACGCGCCTACTGCCAAAAACTGGCTGGCATCCCTGCCGAAAACAGCTGTTTTATAATTTAAACTAATGGTTTGAGCAAAATGCGGATTGATCTGCTGCCTGGCCTGTTGTGTTTGATTACTAAAACTGATAGAATTGCTTAGATATGTATAGTACGTATCGTTAAATATGCTGCGGAAAGCTTCCTGAAAAGTGTTGCGGCTGTAGTTAATGCTGCTACCTACCGATAGACGCGTAAAGCGTTTGCCTTCGCTAAGGTTAAAGGGAAGGCTTATGCCTCCATTAAGTGAGGTTTCATTGTAATAGATGCTGTTGCCTTTGTAAAAGCCGCGGCGGTCGATAGTATAGTTTCCACCCGCGGTAAAATACGGAAACAAACCGCCGTAAGTAGCCTGATAGCCGAATTGCTTGTAGCCCTCATCACGGTTGTAGTTGAACAGTATGCTGGATTGGAAAGTGTTCAAGATGTTTTGCCCGGCCAGTTCAAGCGAGTAGTTAGGATCATCAAGCGTTGGAAAGATACTGTGGAAGTTGAATAGGTTGTGTGCTTTGTTATATTTTGTTTCGGTAAACTCGTTCGGTTTTACTTTATCAACGAAATGACTGGCACTATCTTTCTCAAGTGATGAGATACCCATATCAGATAATTTGAAATTGCCTTGTTGTGGTATCAGTTTAATATTATCCAACCCAACCTGCGTTAATTGATAACCATTGGCTGTAAAGCTTGTAAAAGCAAGTTTACCTTCAGACATATTAGGTTGGTAGTAACCTATTAAACCGCCCGGTGTGCCATCAACTTTAAACAACTGTTTGCTTTTGATTTCAAGGGCAAAAAGCTCATCGGTGTTACTGTTTGTTTTGCTGAAATAAACCTTATCGCCATTAACCTGTGGGAAAGCAATAGGCTGATAGCTGAAGGGCAGCAGATAGGTGTTATTCCCGGTTGCAATATCAATTAAGGCTAAAGTCATTTCACCCTTAACGTTGCGCACTGCTGAAATCAGTTGGTTAGCGCCGTAAAACTTCGGATAAGTGTAAAAAAGATTATCGCCGTTAGGTAAAACTTTAACAAGCTTACCTGTTTCGGCATCTATTAAATGCAATTCGTTTTTACCGGTTGCGGGTACATTTGCGGCCACGATGGTCTTATCGTCGTCACTAAAGGCAGGTGCAAAATACTTGGTTTTACGGCTAACCAGGTGTTCTCTACCCGTTGCAATATCCAACACTCTAAGTTCTCCGTAGTTGCGGTAACCCCAACGCAGATCGGGGCGGTATGAACTGTAAACCACTTTGCCTTTATGGTAACTGAAATAATTATCGTTAGTGACACTCTGTACAGCTATCGACTTTTCCCTATCGCCTGTACGCAGGATAAATTGCGGGATATGTTTGTACGATGTACGCAGGTAGATCAACGTACTATCGTTCACGTAAGCCGGATATTCCTCATCGGCAACAAAGTGTTTATTCTTGAGCGAAACCTTCGCATCGTTCTTAAACTGGTTTTTAAAATGATCTAAAGCAGCGTTTCTGAATGTGTTATAATCCTGCCCCGAATATTTTTTCACCGCTCCCTGGAAAGGATAGAACACGCCCTTAAAAGCAGCTGCATCATGGGTCAATTGTTTCCAAAATACATCGCCATATTTTTCCCTGCCATAAGCCACCATCATATAACCCAGTGGATAATGATTGGGCGTATAATCAAGATATGAGCCATTGCGTAACTTCATCCAGCTATAATCTTTCCCGGCAGCCCATAATGCACGGTATCCGTTAAAGAACAGCGGTAAGCGCCCCCTGCCCTGGCTGCTAACCAGGGTCTCGTTAAATACGGCATCACCCTCAAAAAACCAATCGGGCACGGTCATGGCATTACCAAGGGCCTGACCGCCTTCGCCAAAAACAAAGCGTAGCGCGCGCGAGAAACCTACGTTGAAGTTATTGTATTGCTGCACATGCCTGTACTCGTGTATAGCCAGTTGCTGCCACCAGGGTAAACTGCCCACATCAAAACTGTTTTGCGATGGCGTTAAATAAAACTCGCTGCGGAAAGGCGCCAGTCCAACATACGCGTTTGAAATCGTGGTTTGGTTTTGTAACACGATGTTCACCTGCTTCTGCTTGTAGCCAATAGTGGGTTTTATCAGGCTGTTCATTTGCGCAATGGTGGCAGCTACGTGTTGAGCCACGCTATCCATCCCCTGCGAGTAAATTACCCTAGCTGTCCGGGTATTCACCTGTTTCCATTTTATAGACGGCGGGTTGCCACCAAACTGCTGCGCTTTGGCGCCTACAGCGGTTAAAAATAGCAACGGAAATAAGAGGCGTTTCATTCAGGTTTGAAAGTAGCAAATTTGTCTGAACTCGAATTGGTGGAATTGAAAGAATTAATTGAAATCTAATGGTCTGATTTTTCGTCAGCCATGTCATTGCGAGGAACGTAGTGACGCGGCAATCTCGTCGCTTTATTACTAACGCGATGAGATTGCCACGCTACCGCTCGCAATGACATAGTGGGTAAATAGGCTCGCCATTCCATTAATTCCTAAAATTCTTCCAATTCCACTCATTCGGGTTCAGACATTTAAATCCAAATGACACAGCATCCCTTAAAACTAAGTACATTTGCCGCTGTAATATTTTACCATGGCTAAAGTTTCTATCAACCTGGCAACGGGTTCGCTACAAAAAGAAGATATCATTGTAGGCATTGATCTGGGTACTACCAACTCATTGGTTGCCTTTATTGATCCTGACAAAAATCCGCGTGTATTAATGATGCAGGCAAGGGCGTGTTAGTACCCTCTGTGATGCACTTTGGCGCAACCGGCGATATCACCGTAGGTAACGAGGCCAAAGATTTCCTGGTGACCGACCCGCAGAATACCATTTTCTCAGTAAAACGTTTGTTGGGTCGTTCTTATGCTGATGTGAAGGATTATCAGAGTTTCTTTAGCTATAAAGTGATTGATGATGACACGGAAAGCCTGGTAAAAATTAAGGTAGGCGATAAATTCTACACCCCTATCGAATTGTCGGGACTGATCCTGAAAGAACTGAAAGAACGTGCTGAACACGCGCTTAAAACAGCAGTTACGCGCGCAGTTATTACGGTGCCTGCTTATTTTAACGATTCGCAGCGTCAGGCTACACGGGATGCCGGTAAACTTGCCGGACTGGATGTTCTGCGCATTGTAAACGAACCAACCGCAGCAAGTTTAGCTTACGGCCTTGGCCTAAATCCGGAAGAAACCAAAACCATTGCCGTTTACGATTTGGGCGGCGGTACGTTTGACGTTTCTATCCTGCAGATCCAAAACGGCATTTTCGAGGTGCTATCGACGAATGGTGATACGTTTTTGGGTGGTGACGACTTTGACCGCGCCATTGCCGATTACTGGATAGAAAAAAACAACCTTGATAAATCCGAACTGGCTAACAACCGTGAGCTAACCCAGGAACTTCGCCTTAAAGCTGAAGAAGCGAAGAAAGCATTTGCCCACCAAAGCCTGTTTAACGAGCAAGTTGGCGATATATGGTGCACGCTCGACAGTAAAACCTTTGAGCAACTGATATTGCCTAAAGTACAGCAAACCATTAACAGCTGCCAAAATGCGCTTAAAGATGCTAAACTAACCGTTGCCGATATTGATGAAGTGGTGATGGTTGGCGGCAGTACCCGCACTGCGCTGGTGAAGAAAATGGTTTCAGAATTTTTCGGTCGTGCGGTACATGATGACCTGAACCCTGATGAAGTGGTTGCCCTTGGTGCAGCAATTCAGGCTGATGTATTGGCCGGTAACCGCAGCGATATTTTATTGCTTGATGTTACCCCGCTCTCGTTAGGTATCGAAACCATGGGTGGTTTGATGGATACCATAATCCCGCGTAACTCTAAGATCCCTACCAAGGCAGGCCGACAGTACACTACCTCGAAAGATGGTCAGATTAACATGAAGATCGCTGTTTACCAGGGTGAGCGCGACCTGATCAAAGAGAACCGCAAACTGGCGGAGTTTGAACTGAAAGGCATCCCCGCCATGCCGGCTGGTTTCCCCAAGGTGGATATAAACTTTATTCTTAATGCCGATGGTATCCTGAAAGTACAAGCCATTGAACTGCGCAGCGGCGTTAAACAGGAAGTAGAAGTAAAACCGGCATACGGCATAACTGACGACTTGGTGGAGCAAATGCTGATGGACAGCATCACCAACGCTAAAGATGACGTGAGTGCCCGCATGCTTATTGAAGCCAAGACCGAAGCCGAGCAAATGATCTACACTGTAGAGCGATTCCTGGAAAAGAACGGTCAATTATTATCTGAACAAGAGACTAAAGAGACCAACGAATATACTAAAGCGCTTAAATCCGCTTTGCAATCAGGCGATAAAGACCTCATCCACACCAAAATTGACGAGTTGAATAATCTTACCCGCCCGTTTGCCGAGCGTGTAATGGATGTAGCTATTGCTACCGCGATGAAGGGAAAGAGTATTGATGGTGAGGGTGAATAAATAGTTTAGCCTCATTTTATGATGCCACTGACCCGCGTCATTGCGAGGTACGAAGCAATCTGTTTAGAACAAGCGGCCCTATACAGTTCGGAGATTGCTTCGTACCTCGCAATGACGCATTAGTAATACACTCCTTTTTCAACATCACCCCAAACTCCTCAACATAAAATGCGTTATTTGTAGCAATCTATAAATACACGCTTTTGAAAAACACCCTTCTCGCGGCATCTATTGTTCTTGCAGCTTCATTGTCTACCGCATCCGCTCAAACCATCCAATCTGATAGTACCACAAAATCAGCTACGCTGGATACCGCCCGATATGATTCGTTAATGAACCGTTTGGCAAACGGAGATAAGACGGGTAAATGGCCTGTTAAAAATGCGCCTTATCAAAAGGCAGGTGCTATACTCCCTTTTTACAGGATAGTGGCCTATTATGGCAATATGTATTCAAAAAACATGGGGGTACTGGGACAGTATGATCCTGCAACAATGCGTGATAAATTGAAAGCAGAGATGAAGAACTGGGAAGCTGCCGATCCGGCTACACCAGTAAAACCTGCCTTGCACTATATATGCGTTACTGCTCAAGCCGATGCAGGTGCCAATGGCTTACACAATCTTCGCATGCCCTTTAGCCAGATAGATAAAGCTATAGAAATGGCTAAGCCTCTCAACGCTTTGGTATTTTTGGACATCCAGGTTGGTTATAGTACCGTACAAAAAGAACTTCCGCTTTTAGAGAAATACCTGAAAATGCCCAACGTACATTTCGGTATCGACCCTGAATTTTCTATGAAGGAAGGCACCGTGCCGGGTAAACGTATAGGTACATTTGACGCCGATGATATTAACTACGTAACCAAATACCTCAGCAAACTTTGCGACAAATATAACCTGCCCCCTAAAATTTTTGTAGTACATCGTTTCACCAAGCGCATGGTGACCAATTATAAAGACATTAAACTGGACAGCAATGTACAATTTGTGATGGATATGGATGGCTGGGGTGGACCCGAGTTAAAAAAGGGCACGTACAAATATTATGTTGCCGGCGAGCCTGTGCAGTTTACAGGCTTCAAACTCTTTTACAAGAATGATATTAAAAAAGAGCCGAAGCACATGATGACACCAAAAGAGGTATTGAGTTTAAAGCCTGCCCCTATCTATATTCAATATCAGTAGAACATTATTAAACAACAAAAAGCCTCAAATAGAGGCTTTTTGTTGTTTACTAAAATTATAGCTTGTTAATTTCTTCCTGTTCTTTAAGTGCAGCAATATTATTTTTGTTGCTATACTCGTCTGTCTGGCTTGCAAAATCTTCGAGTATACTGGCAATGGTATCCAGGTTATCTGATACGCGCTGATGCATATCCGGCAGGTCTTTTTCGAGACGTTTGTTACCGAGGTCGATGTTATCTACTTCAATTTTGGTGATCTTTTGAATCAACGCCTGGTTACTATTCTTTAAATCTTCTAATTCATGGACTATTTTCTCCATCAATTCAAATTTTTTGATCTTATCCATAGGTATCTTAATTTATCTGCCAACATATAGCCAATACAGTGCCAATTTCAATATCATTTGCATTTGTCATTTATAACTAATAATTTAGTTATATGAAATACATCATCTGCCTGCTATCGCTCATAGCATTTAAAACAAATGCTTTTGCGCAGCAAACGCTTAAAATTGACGATGCATTATTGTTGGATTATTACCAGAGCCAGCGTTTTTCGGATGCAGCCGACTACCTCAAAATGAACTACCCGGAGCCCGTGCAAAGTGTAAGGGCTTTAGGTCAATTAGCGTATACATCAAATATGGCAGGTAGGCTCACTGACGCAGAAAAGTACTATCAGCGTATCTACGATATAGACTCAACTGGCATTGCCGTGCTGTTCAATCTGGGCAATATTAATTTAAGGCGTGGCAATAACGCAAAGGCTGAGATGTATTATAAACGAATTGCCAAACGCGATACCACCAACTTTATGGTGTATAAACAATTGGCAAAATTAAGTGCAGATAAGAATGATATTGGTAGTGAAATAGCCTACTTACAAAAAGCCAATACCCTAAACCCTACAGAGCCTGATGTAGCTTCTGACTTGAGCAACCTGTACATAAACATAAAACTTACCACACAGGCAGAAAAAGTATTGAGCAAAGCAATTGCGGCCGATCCGGAGAATATCGTGCTATTAAACAGTCTGTTGAAATTGCAGTACACCCAAAAAAATTGGACAGAGGCATTAAGTATCGGTGATAAACTTGTTGCTGCCGGCGACCAAAGCGGCCCGGTGCTTACAAAAATGGGGGTGGCATATTATAATATAAAGAACTATGAATGTGCTTTAGCTCTCTTACTATCAATAGATAAACTATCACAAAACGAATCATCTTTCTATTTCACGGCGCTTACGTATAAAGCTTTAAAAGACCAGAAAATGGCCATAGCCTATTTAGAGCAAGCTATAAGTGATGGTATCACGCCAAACGCAGGAGCATATTACGGTGAGATAGCCGATAGCAACGAGAAACTGAAACGATTTCAAAAGGCGGTGCTATCCTACCAAAAAAGCCTTCAGTTTGCCGAAGACCCAATGACCTATTACTCCCTTGCCAACGTGTACGATAGTAATCCAAAAGATAAGAAGAATGCCATTAAATATTATCGTAAATATCTCGCTGGCAAACCATCAGTCGGTAAACAACAGGCCTATATTAATTACAGCAAAAGTAGGATCGCAAGTTTGGGGCAGTTGAATTAACCCCACCCAAACAATCTCCGAAAGAGAGGGTTTGAGAAATAATATTTTTAAAGTCTCCCCTTTCGGGGGAGATTTAGAGGGGGCTTATAGCTCAGACTGGCAACTATATTTTACCTCTGCATTAGTCTTACAACATATTTTCCTATAATATCAAACTCCAGATTAACTACCGAGCCTTCGCGCACATTATGCAGATTGGTATGCTCGTAGGTGTATGGAATTATAGCTACCGAAAACTCGCGAGGACCGGAATTTACTACAGTAAGGCTGATACCATTAACACAAATGGAACCTTTCTCTACCGTAACATTGCCCACACCGGGGTCATAACTAAAGGTGTATTCCCAGCTGCCATCCAGCTCGTTAAATTTAGTGCAGACTGCAGTTTGGTCTACGTGGCCTTGTACAATATGGCCATCAAGTCTTGCGTTCATCTGCATACAGCGCTCGAGGTTTACCGGTTCATCAACCTTAAGGTGCGCCAGGTTGGTTTTGTTCAGCGTTTCTTCAATAGCCGTAACTGTATGGCTGTTATCAGTTAAAGCTACTACCGTTAAACAAACGCCGTTATGCGCAACCGACTGGTCGATCTTCAGTTCGTTTGCGATGGATGATTCGACCGTTATATGCAGGTTACCGCCGTCTGTACGCAGATCGGTAACTTTTCCTAAGGTTTCAATAATACCTGTAAACATGATTCAAAAATAGCGTTTTTGCCCTACCCTATTGTTAATCAAACGCCATAAAAAAAGCGGGCTTAACAGCCCGCTCCCGTTTATTTTATAAGAAATCTTAACGGATCTCAATATCGATTGATTGACCGTTGTAAGTAACTTTTGCTTTATGTTTACCAAGGTAGGTTATAGTACCTGCAAAGCTGAAGTCTCTGCCCGCGTTATTACCTTTTGATACATACTCAGCTACACCCGCAGTAATATCAAACGGCCTGCTGCTTGCGTCAATAACTAAACCTTTAAGGTTGTAAGTATTGGTTTGTACCATTACTTCTTTATCTTTTCTGGTAGTAAAGTTATAAGTAGAATTTTGCGCGCCATCAACCTGCATCTTAGCAAAATTATTTGCTAAAGATTTAAGCGTGTAATACTCTTTAACAGTGTTTTTGTAAGTAGTTAAATACGGGCTAAAACCAGTGTTGGTGTATTCACCTGAATAGGTGTAACCGTTAGGCTGACCGTTTTGGCAGTTGATCACAAATTTGTTTGAACCAACCATTACATCCTTAATAGAATCACCTTTGGTGTAAGTGTTGTTAAAAGGTTGCTCAATAAATTCGCCGCAGGTAAGATCATTAACTTTTTTTCCGTTAACTACGCTGTTGGTGGTTGGCAAGCCTGAGTAATTGTTACCGCTGGCAACCGTAGCTGCTAATGAGTTGGTAAGGTTAATTGCTATCTGTGTTGCAATCTCTTTGTTTTTAGCAGTGTTGTCAACCTTTGCATCTTTTGTACAAGATGTGTAGGAGAAAATGGTTAAGGCTGAAAGCGCCACTGCTGCAAATGCTCTAAGTTTCATATACATTGAAATAAATTAGGTTTCGTGTCCTCAAAAATAATTGAATTTTGGAGATTTGTAACATTTTTTTTCACTTTACTGAAACTAAATTCACTACGAAGAAAATGATAAATTTAACGCTAAATTTAACCCAAGGCGATATTATTTTCACTATTACTTAAAACAGTTCAACACATCTATACGCTTATTGCGCAGATCTTTCCCACCTTCGGTAACAGATTTAAGATTAGCCAGGTAAAAAGTCCACCCTATTTGGCATTGTACGAAAAGATTTTTCTCGGGATCATCCTCAGGCGGAATATTTGTTTGTTCTATTTCGATAATAGTTAGTTGGTTGTGTGTTTTAAATCTCACGGTGACAATACTATCGCCACTGAAAGAAAATTTGATCATGTCCTGCCCGTTAATGTCAAGCACCGTACCTTTCTGTAACTGATCATTATCGTAGCCATGCCAGTACCATGTGTAGTTATCACCTTTCTTTATCCGCTCATCGCATGCGCGCAGGCGCTGAGATATCGAATAAAAGTCGGCCTTGCGCAGAAACCATTTTTCGAGCCCGGCGGGTGTAGTCCAGGCCGTGTAGAGGCTGTGCAGGTCGGTAGTGTAATCGCCGCAAAGGG
>JAESTD010000039.1 GCA_016763755.1 Mucilaginibacter sp. | reverse complement strand
GTCTAAATAAACAGAAAAATATTTTTACTTTTGTTTTATGTTAGTAACTGAAGCGCTGCACATAAGGTAGCCTTAAATGGAAATTAACAATTGGTTAGTTAATAGAAGTCCTGTTTACCTGCGGCTTTTGAGCGTTTGCCGCAGGTATTACAGGCACAATTAAAACATCTGCCACTTTATGTGCGAAACAAAAATACTCACTCAAAAAGGCCCTACAGTTATAAGCCATTGCCCGGAATGCGGTATGCTGAATATCTGGCACCAAAATTTGTTGCTTTGTTTTACGCCATCGCAATTCATTTCTTTTCAGCGCTTTACCAACGATATGGATTTTGACGACAGGTGTTTCCCGTTTCCGGATGGATCTGAGCGACTGGTGCTTTGTACACCCAACCGCGATATAAACTTTGTTTTTACCGAAGAGGAATGGGTTGATTTTAACGCTGCCATGATAGAGAGCCTTTATATGTTAGAAGTGTACTCGCTGGTTGGGGAGTAGTTTTTAATGAGTGAAGGCTGGAATTAGAGAATGAGTGAATTTATTCAAATGCAATTATTCCTATTTTCATTTTATTCGCTCATTCCATTCCTTACTCATTCACACCTTATTTAAAGTCGGCACCATTGTTGTATTTATGATATAGAATGGCTGCAAAGCCTTTTTTGTAACTAAATACCTCGATTATGAAAACCCAGGATCTGAAAAACAATGCCAATGGTCACCAGGGAAATCCTACCGCCGACCGGGCATTTAACAATGCAAGAGAAGTACAAAAATCAAAAGGAATCAGTAATGGTGGCGGGCAACGCTCTGATCAAACTTCGAATAAAGACAGCGCCCATCAGCCGCAAAAAAAGCGCGACTAAAATTTCTAATAATTATACAGCGCCCCGGTAAACTACCGGGGCATTTTGTTTTACCAAAGTATTCCTGCCAATTACCTATTTTTGACCGATGCCAATTAGAAGCACTGTCGTATTCATATTCTTTTTAGTCACGGCCGTGTTCGCCACCTATAAAGCAAAAAAACTCACTGGTTATGGTGCGTTGACGGGTGGGATGGTTGCTCTTCTCATATATCTTGGCAGTGGCGTGCCCGGTATTGCGCAGTTAGCTGCATTCTTTATTTTAGCTACTTTAGCCACATCGCACAAAAAATCATTCAAGGCCACTTTCCAAAACACCCTGCTTGAGCAAAAACGCGACGCATGGCAGGTTTTGGCAAACGGTGGCATCGCTGCTATATGTGGAGCTTTTGCATATTCATCGCCGGCTAACGCATTTATTTTTCAATTAATGATGGCCGGAGCATTGGCTTCAGCCACGGCTGATACTTTATCCTCAGAGTTGGGTTCGGTTTACGGTAAGCGCTTTTACAATATCATTACCTCAAAACCGGATGAGAGAGGCAAGGATGGCGTAGTGAGTATTGAGGGTATATTGATCGGTCTTGTGGGCTCGGCAACTATAGGGCTTGTATATTCTTAATATTTCGGCTTTAGCAAGGTATTCTATCTCATCGCTATCGCCGGCACAGCGGGTAACCTTTTTGATTCCGTACTCGGCGCTACACTTGAGCGACGCGGCATTATCGGCAACAATACCGTAAACGCCCTTAATACATTCATCGCAGCAATAATTATTTGGCTGCTCTATTGATGTGATTATTTGATGACTACCTGTGCAGTATTTCGATTGGTTTGTTTCATTAACACTGATTGGTCGCCAATAACTTCCTGTAAAGCACTATCCGTATAATGTCTTAAGGTAATTAACTTTAAATCGCTGTTATACTTCACTTTAAAGTTTTGTTTTAAACCTTGTAAAAGACGCTCAAAGCGTTCAGCAGAGAAATCGATACAGGCGGTAAAACTTAAGGCCGAGGTTTGCATCATGTTCACCTTTACGTGGTATTTTGCAAAAGTGGCAAATATCTCACTCAGGTGGCTTTCTGATATAAACGAATAGTCGGTAGCCGAAACAGATAACAGCACCTGGTTATTTTTTACGATGATAACCGGTTTGGTGAACTTATTTACCGCGTCTTGTTTTATCACCGTTCCGGGAGCATCAGGATGGGTAAAGGGTTTTACCAGCAACGGGATATTGGCATTCTGCAGCGGCTTTATAGTTTTTGGGTGGATAACACTTGCGCCATAGTAAGTCATTTCTATCGCTTCCTGGTAGCTCAGTTCATCAAACTTAATGGTATCCGGGAAAAGCTTGGGGTCGGCGTTTAAAATACCGGGAACGTCTTTCCAGGTAGTAACTGATTCGGCACCCAGGCAGGCCGCAAATATAGAAGCTGTATAGTCTGAGCCCTCGCGACCAAGCGTAGTAGTAAAGTTCTCAGATGTACCACCCAAAAAGCCCTGCGTTACCACAATACCTTTTTGTAACAGCGCAGGAATATCTTTTTGAATACTTGCGCGGGTTTTATCCCAGTCAACTATACCTTCGCGGTAGGTATTATCGGTGTGGATGTAGCTGCGTACATCAACCCATTTACTGCTGAGGTTTTGATGGTTAAACCAGGCATTTACAATACGAGTTGATACCAGTTCGCCGATGGATACGATCTGGTCGTATATAAAGTCGAAATCATCATGTGGTTCATCTTCTATCATCCAGTCTATCTCTACAAAGGTGTTGGCTACTTCATCGAATACAGGATGATGATCGCCAAAAAGTTCGTGTAAGATCTGGAAGTGATAATTTTTTATCTCGTCAAAAATGGTATGAATATCTTCACTGCCATCTACATAAGCGCGTGTAAGCTTCTCAAGCGCATTAGTGGTTTTACCCATGGCCGATACAACCACGAGCAACTGCTCGCCGGTATAATTGCCAACTACTTTTCCGAGATTGATAACACCCTGTGCATCCTTAACCGATGCCCCGCCGAACTTAAATACAAGCATTTATTTTACGTATTGACTGATAGCGGTATGTGGCCGCAAAATGTTTTTGATAGATGAATAAGGCACCAATAACTCTGTTTGGCCTGCAGCATAAGGTTTTATCTCATACTGGTTGTACACAAAGCGCAAACCGGTAGGGGTAAGCGAGTAATTCTCGTTTAGCGCAAACTTGTTGTCCTTAAAAAAATAATCGCGCGCAAGCGATGAGGTATCTGACAGCTTTTCGCTCTTGCGGAAAATACCCTCGGCAATTTTGCTTAGTTCGGGGTATTTGCCTTCGGCGATGATATCTTTTAATTCAAGTTGTTTACCTGTTTTAGGGTTCCAATTGATGAAACCGGTAAAGCTGCCGCCATGTGCACCGCCCTGGTAATTGTACCCACCGTATTCTAAAGCCACTAATGACGAATCTTGCGCTAATACCTTGGCGTAGCTCTCCATAGTAAAAAACATTTGCGAACGCTTATCCGTCTTTTTAAAGTCCACGTAGCTTTGGATGAACTTTTTAGCCACTAAAGCCAAACTGGTATCGGCCTTACGATCATTCATTATACCCAATTGGGCTAACTTTTTCACAATGGTATCGCTCAGCATCGGCATTTTTTCAAACACCGGGTACTTGATGCTTACCACAGTACATGCACTGTCGGCTTTGTTACCGCAATCCGGCGCGCGTTCATGAATATTCTGATAGCTGTAAACCAAGGTATCTTTAAAGATATCGGGTTTTACTTTTTTGCTTTCGGTACCAAACTGGCAGGCATTAAGGCCAAGTATTACAGCGAATAGGGCAGATGTGATGATGTTTTTCATAAACTGGCAACTTGTTCTTTTGACAGCGACGCATTGAGCCATCCGGCATCAAGATCGGCGCCATATTTTTTGTAAAAATTGATGGCTGGCTCGTTCCAATCAAGCACCTGCCAAACCATGCCGCTAAACCCAAGCTCCCGTACTTCCTGAAACAGGCGATCGAAAAGCAATTTTCCTAATCCCTTACCACGGTAGTCTTCGGTCACTATCAGATCCTCGAGGTAAAGGCGGCTACCTTTCCAGGTAGAATAGCGCACATAGTACAAAGCAAAAGCAACAACCACGCCATCGATCTCGACAACAAATGCCTTCCAAACCGGATGGGGGCCAAAGCCAGCTTCCTCAAATTCTTCTAAGCTAACGGTAACTTCATCAGGCGCACGCTCAAACAAAGCCAGTTCGCGTATCAGTTCCATCAATCGCGGGCAATCGGATTTAGTCGCGACACGAAGATTAAATTCTGTCATTTGATCATTAGGTCATTGAGTCATTAAATTGACTCATTATTTTGATTCTTTTAATTCAATAAATTCTTAAAATTCGAGTTCAGACAGCCTTCTTCGCCCTACCACCAAAAATAGTGCTTCCCAACCGCACCATGGTGGTGCCTTGCTCAATTGCTAATTTGTAATCTGATGACATGCCCATTGATACGGTATCAAAAGCCTCATCTTTCCTAAAGAAGCTTGCTTTAACCCCATCAAAAAAGGTTTTCAATTCGTAATATTCTTCTTTTATCTGTTTTTCGCTGTCGGTATTAGTGGCAATACCCATCAATCCGCGGATGCGTATACTTTTAAGTGCGGCAAATTCCTCACTGCGCAGCAATTCTATCGCCTCATCAAAGCCAAGTCCAAACTTCGTTTCTTCATCAGCAATGTAAACCTGCAGCAGACAATCAATAACACGATTGGCCTTTACAGCATGTTTGTTTATCTCTTGCAGCAATTTAATACTATCAACAGATTGTATCATACTAATAAAGGGCGCTATATACTTAACCTTGTTGGTTTGCAGGTGCCCTATCAGGTGCCACTCAATATCGGCAGGCAGTTGTGGCTGTTTATCAACCAGTTCCTGCACTATATTTTCGCCAAATAAACGCTGGCCGGCATCATAAGCTTCCTGTATATCCGTTATGGGTTTAGTTTTTGACACCGCCAATAATGTTACACCTATTTGCCCGGTTTCCTTTTTTAGGTTTTTGATGTTATCTGCAATGCTCATTTATCCGTAAATTTGTATTTAAACGCCGCTAAATTACAGAATGCAAAAATATATAAGCCTGTTTTTTTCAGTATTGCTATTTGCCGCATGCAAACCTTCTGCTACAACACCGCCAAATGTAATTGATGAGCAAAGAATGATAAGACTGTTAACCGACCTGCATATTGCTGATGGCGAACTGTATGCCATAACCCCGGTACCCGATACCTTATATAAATACGGCAGGGAAAAGTATTTAACTCTTTTTAAAGCTTATCAGGTAACCGAAAAACAGTTTGATGATAGCTTTAAATACTATTCGCAAGACCCCGCAAAAATTCAGGGTATATATGAAAATGTAGATAAAATATTAAAAGCAAAGCTCGATTCGGTAAGAGCCGTGAAACCCAAACCGGGCCAACCCGGCATAAAAACACCGCCGGTTGCAAATACGGCAAACCCTACATCCGGTGCTGCCAAAATACCTGAGGTTGATACCGTACTACAAAAGAAAAAACTAAAGGAAGGACTGGATTCTTTAAAAAGATCAGCAAGAAAACGCTTGCACCCTAATCCACCAAAAAGCCAGAAATAACGAATGCTTTATCCCAATAATAGTGCAGATAAACTCGGTTTTACTGAGATAAAAGAACTGATAAAAACGCATTGCCTGAGCACCATGGGGCAAGACATGGTTAACAAGATTCAGGTAATGACCAATTACGACCTGATACTTAAATTTTTAAACCAGGCTAACGAATTTAAAAACATCCTGCAAAATGATGATGCCCTACCCATCAATCATTTTTATGACATAAAATCGCTTGCTAATAAAGCCAAAATAGAAGGCACTTTCCTGTCCGAAGAAGAATTTTTCCAGGTACAGGCTTCGCTAACCACTGTGTTTGCCGTCATCGCTTACTTTAACGAGCGGGGGGGCGTTTACCCTTATCTTGAAGCGCTGTTTGAACATTTGCCGATAGAAAAGGCGATCATTAAGAAGATAGACCAGGTGATAGACCCGAAAGGTAAAATTCGCCACAATGCATCGCGAGAGCTGATGGACATAACATCGGGCATTACTAAAGCAGAACAGGAAGCACGCAAAAAAATAGACCAGATATTTAAACAGGCATCGGCCAATAATTGGACCGCAGATGGTTCTTTAACGGTTCGTGATGGCCGTTTATGTATCCCGTTACTGGCCGAGAATAAACGCAAACTGAAAGGTTTTATCCATGATGAATCGGCCTCGGGCCAAACGGTTTACATGGAGCCCGAGGAAGTATTCTCCCTCAACAACCTCATCCGCGATCTGGAGTTTGAACGCCGCCGCGAGATCATCAAAATACTTACCGCGCTGACTGATGAGCTTAGGCCTTATGTACCTCTGTTGCTATCATACCATGGCTTATTAACCAAGCTTGATTTTGTGCGCGCTAAAGCTTTATTTGCCATTGAAATTGAGGCCGAAATGCCAAAACTGCTTAACGAGGGCAAGTTCCGCCTGTTTAATGCAAGGCACCCTTTGTTATTTCTTAATTTTAAAAAAGAAGGGAAATCGGTTGTGCCGCTTAACGTGGCAATTGATGATGCAACAAGAATCATCGTGGTATCGGGCCCTAATGCCGGTGGTAAATCGGTATGTATGAAAACCGTTGGCTTGCTGCAGATGATGGTGCAGGCAGGCTTGTTGATACCTGCCGGGGCCGATAGTGTGGCCGGTGTGTTTAAGCAATTGTTTGTAGATATCGGCGACGATCAGTCTATAGAAAGTGACCTCAGTACGTACAGCGCCCACCTATCAAAAATGAAGAAGTTTGTGGAAGATGCCAACGGCAAAACCATGATCCTTATCGACGAATTTGGTACCGGCACCGACCCGCAGTTTGGCGGCCCCATAGCCGAGGCCGTTCTGGAAGCGCTGAACAATAAAAAGGTGCGTGGCATGGTCACCACCCACTATTCAAATTTGAAGATCTTCGCCAGTAATACCGAGGGGATTGAGAACGCTTCAATGCTGTTCAACAATACTGAGATGCAGCCTTTGTATATGCTTGAGGTTGGCAAACCGGGCAGTTCTTACGCTTTTGAAATTGCGCAGAAAATAGGGCTGCCGCAAAACGTGCTTAACCTGGCTAAAAACAAGATAAGTGCCGGTCAGAAAAAAGTGGATAGCTTACTGGTTGATCTGGAACGCGAAAAGAAAGAGATCTTTGATACCAAACAGAAACTGGATAAGCAGCAACGCCGGGTAAATACATTACTGGCAGAGAATGAGGAGCTAAAATCCTTTTTGGATGAGAACCGCAAAAACTTGCTGCGAGAGGCTAAGCAAGAGGCTAAGAGCATCATCCTTAACGCCAATAAACTGGTAGAGAACACCATTGCCGAAATAAAAAGCAGCAATGCTGATAAGGAAGTTACCCGTTCGCTTCGCGAAAATCTGAACAATGAGGTAAAAAAGAACACCGTTAAGGTGGAAGCTCTCAAAAAAGCCCCCGCGCAGGACGAGGAAGTTAAACCCGGCGATTGGGTAAAACTTATCGACGGAGACACCACCGGCCAGGTTATGGAAATTATAAAAGATAATGTAGTTATTGCCATGGGCGACCTGCGTACCGTGGTGAAGAAAAAAAGAGTTGAGAAGGTTACCCGTGCATCTGTACCTAAAGAGATCCGCCGCAGCAGCAACCAGACCGGGGATATAGCCAATTTTAGTCCGGAAATAGATGTACGCGGTATGCGTACTGAGGATGCACTGCACGCCATTGAAAAACTGTTTGACCGCGCCCTGATGATGGGCTTCAACAACCTGAAGATACTGCACGGCAAAGGCGACGGTATCTTACGCAAAATGATTCGCCAGTACTTAAAAAAATATGAGCAGGTTGACCGCATGGAAGATGAGCACGCAGACAGGGGCGGGGATGGGATTACTTATGTGTATTTAAAATAAGAAGCAATAATCCCCTCTTGAGAGGGGGTGCGTTGGGAATTGTGGTGGCTGGGGTGTGTTTATCAGTTTTATTTAGAAACACACCCCTAAGCCCTCTCAAGAGGGGAAGCCACCTGATTGAAATAAAATAGTAGTTTAGTTTATTATGAAACAGCTTAAAATATTTGCTTTATCGGTACTGATGTTTGCCGGGCTTTACGCAAAAGCCCAAACCAACATCAGTTTTAAAGACCCGAAAATTTTTTATATGGGCCGCTCACCGGTACGCGATACCTCGGCAGAGTTGTCATGGACTGGCGCTTCTGTTGTGATCAACTTTAATGGCACGGCAGTTAAGGCTACGCTAAATGATGAAAAAGGGCTTAACTATTATAATGTAATCATCGACGATAAAGTTAGCCAGGTAATAAAGCTAAAGCAAGGTAGAACAGAGTATGAACTGGCATCGGGTTTACCGGTAGGTAAACACAAACTGGAATTGTTTAAACGCACCGAATACGACTGGGGCCGCACCTGGTTCTATGGTTTTGATATCAATGGCAAACTACTTGCTCCACCAACCTATAAACACCGAATAGAATACTTTGGCGATTCGATAACCTGCGGCATGGCCGATGAAGATACAACAGGCAAAGACCGCGGCAATAATGATTATGAGAACGGCTATGCCAGCTATGCAAATGTAGCTGCCCGTTATTTTGATGCCGATATGCATTGCATCTCAAAAAGTGGTATAGGTATAGTAATAAGCTGGTTCAATTACGTAATGCCTGATATTTACGATAAGGTTTATGCCCATGGCGATGAGAAATGGGATTTCACTAAATACACGCCGGAAATAGTAGTGGTAAACCTTTTCCAGAATGATTCTTGGTTAACCCGCGCTAAAGATCACGAGCAGTTTAAAAAGCTATTTGGCGACACACCACCAACACCGGAATTTATCATCAGTCATTACCAGGATTTTATAAAGAGCATCCGCGCTAAATATCCAAAGGCTAAAATAGTTTGCGCTTTAGGCTCAATGGATGCCACCAAAGACGGCTCTGCATGGCCTGGTTATATTGAGAAAGCAGTGGCCGGTTTAAATGATAAGGATATTTATACACATTTTTTCGCCTTTAAGAATACGAAAGGCCACCCCAATATTAAAGAACAACAGGCCATGGGTGAGGATATAATAGCGTATATTAAGAGTACGTTTAAGTGGTAGGATAACACAATGTCATTTCGAACGAGGTACGAGGAGAAATCTTCTGCGCTGAAAATAATTGGCGTAGAAGATTTCTCTTCGCTGTCGCTCATTCGAAATGACAAATTAAAAACTACTCGCCAACCTTCTGCTGATCCGGCGTTTCGTTAGGGCCGGGGATGTTTACATTGTCGTTGCCATCGGCGGTGCCTTCCTGGTAGGTTTGGTTCTGCTCATTTTTATTCTCGTCACCCTCAGAAGTATCTTCTTCATTATTCTTAGCAGGAGCGGCATTCTCTTCGTCAGATTGTCCGGTTGGTACAGCGCCGGAGGCTTCTGTATAGTTCGACTGGCCTAACTGGTTCGGATCTTTAAAGTTGTTAAACTCCGGGTGCTCGTCGGATGGTTCGGTACGGCGAAAATATTCGTTACCGTAACCGGCATTACGCGACGGGTTATTGGCATCATCGCCGGATGGGGTATTGCTGTTCTCGCCGAAACGTTGGCCGCCGTTGCCCTGGCCTTCCATACCGGGTTCATTAGCTTTCTTTTCCTCGCTGCCAAACATAAAGTTTTCGCGGCGCAGGTCTTTTTCCTCTAAATTATCGTCATCCTCAACACGGTAGGCGTTTGGTTGCGGATTGTTGCTGTTATTCAGTTCCATTTTGTTTATAGATTGATGTATAAAGAGAAGGTTTGAGTTTTTCAATTGTTTGTATTTTTTAATTAAAAGTTTAAAATCATAATTATCACAATGTTCATGAACGTTCACGGTGTTCATGCCGTGAACGCGAACACTTTTGACATTAATCCGTTTAAACAAATACTATGCATGCATAGTATTTGTTATATTAAAAACCTACATTTGCTTTAACCAATTATAAACATGAATAAAGTAGTGAGCGGGGCCAAAGAGGCCATCAGCGATATAAAAAACGGCATGACCTTAATGCTGGGCGGTTTCGGTTTATGCGGCCTGCCCGAGAAAACCATACTTGCCTTAGCAGCAAGTGGTATTACTGATCTTACCTGCATATCCAACAATGCAGGGGTAGATGACTTTGGCATCGGCTTACTGTTGCGCAACCGGCAGGTTAAGAAAATGATTTCATCTTATGTAGGGGAGAACGCCGAGTTTGAGCGCCAGCTCCTAAGCGGTGAGCTGGAAGTAGAGCTCATCCCGCAGGGAACATTAGCTACCCGTTGCATGGCAGCAGGTTACGGTATACCCGCAATTTTCACCCCTGCTGGTATCGGCACAGAGGTAGCAGAAGGCAAAGAGATCCGCAATTTTAATGGTAAAGATTACCTCATGGAAATGGCCTTTGATGCCGATTTTGCCATTGTAAAAGCCTGGAAGGGTGATAGCATGGGCAATCTGGTTTACCGGTCAACCGCCCGCAATTTTAACCCTGTAATGGCCATGGCCGGTAAAGTAACCATAGCCGAGGTTGAGGAATTAGTAGAGCCCGGCGAACTGGATCCCGATCATATCCATACACCCGGCATCTATGTGCATCGCATATTTAAAGGGGAAGGATATGAAAAACGAATTGAACAACGCACGGTAAGAAAAAGATAACACCACACGCGCCATTGCGAGGAACGAAGCAATCTCCCGATTTGCAGAGCGACTCTGTACAGCAAAGAGATTGCTTCGTTCCTCGCAATGACGCTTAAAACAAAATACAATGCTTGACAAAGAAGGCATAGCTAAACGTATAGCAAAAGAAGTTAAGGATGGTTACTACGTTAACCTTGGCATTGGCATACCTACACTGGTAGCCAATTATATACCTGAAAATATTGATGTAGTACTGCAATCAGAAAACGGTTTGCTGGGCATGGGGCCATTCCCGTTTGAGGGCGAGGAAGATCCGGATACCATTAATGCAGGTAAACAAACCATCACCAAATTGCCGGGCTCAGCGGTATTTGATTCGGCTTTGAGTTTTGGGATGATACGAGCCAAGAAAGTAAACCTTACTATCCTTGGCGCCATGGAAGTATCAGAGAACGGCGACATAGCTAACTGGAAGATTCCCGGAAAAATGGTGAAAGGCATGGGTGGCGCTATGGATCTTGTTGCATCAGCAGAGAACATCATCGTAGCCATGCAGCATGTAAACAAAGCAGGCGAATCAAAATTATTACCTAATTGCACCCTGCCGCTAACCGGAGTAAACTGTGTAAAAAAAATAGTGACCGAATTAGCTGTGCTGGATGTATTGCCTGATGGCGGTTTTAAACTTTTAGAACGCGCACCTGGCGTAACGGTTGAGGATATCGAAAAAGCAACCGCAGGTAAACTGATAGTTGAGGGAGAGGTGCCGGAGATGGTAATATAAGGTAGGTAATATCGAATGATGAATTTTGAATATTTAATGTCGAATGTCACTTCATCATTCAGAATTGGACATTCAGTGTTCGATATTGATGTTTATGTTTTATATTTACCGCCATGGATCGTATCATAGCACCTTCTGTATTATCTGCCGATTTTGCCAACTTGCAGCGCGATGTTGAAATGATAAACGCCAGCGAGGCCGGTTGGTTCCATGTGGATGTGATGGACGGCATGTTTGTGCCTAATATTTCATTCGGGTTCCCTGTTATTAAAGCCATCAAGAAATACGCCCAAAAGCCGCTTGATGTGCACCTCATGATCGTTGATCCTGATTGTTACTTAAAAGATTTTAAAGAAGCTGGCGCTGATAGCATTACGGTACATTATGAGGCTTGTCCGCATTTGCACCGCACCATACAAGCTATTAAGCAACTGGGCATCAAAGCAGCAGTAGCCATCAACCCGGCAACACCTGTTGCCAACCTAAAAGATATTATTGCGGATGTTGATATGGTGCTGGTCATGTCTGTAAACCCCGGCTTCGGCGGACAAAAATTTATCGAGCATACCTACATCAAAGTAGCCGAAGTAAAAACCCTTGCTGCAAACGCTAACCCTAACCTTATTATAGAAGTCGATGGGGGAGTGGACACAAGCAACATCTTAAGATTGGTTGAGGCGGGTGCCACTGCTTTAGTAGCCGGAAGTTCGGTATTCTCCTCTGCCGATCCATCCTCAGCAATTTCTCAGTTAAAACGCGCTTAATTACAAATTCTTCTCATTTAGTGTTTTAAGATTTTAATATTTACAATTAATCCTCTGATTCATTGTAAATATTTTTTAAAAAAATGTAAAAAAAGTCTATAAACTTTGTCGAATTTACTACCTTAGGCGCGTCTTTAGTACAAACTTTATAAACCAACATAACAAACTACATATAGTCATGAAACACAATTTCGGTGCCGGACCCGGCATATTGCCTCAGGAAGTATTCAAACAGGCAGCCGCAGCTGTACTTGATTTCAACGGAACAGGTTTATCCTTACTGGAAATATCGCACCGTTCGCCGGAATTTGAAGAAGTACTTAATGAGGCTGTTGCGTTAGTAAAAGAATTATTCAGCGTGCCTGAGGGTTACTCCGTATTGTTCTTGCAAGGTGGTGCAAGCACTCAATTTGCAATGGCACCAAATAACCTGTTGCCAGAAGGTGGCAAAGCTGCCTACTTAGATAGCGGTGTTTGGGCAAGCAAAGCTTTAAAAGAAGCAAAATTCTTTGGTAATGTTGAGGTTGTAGCATCTTCAAAAGAAAGCAACTATACTTACATTCCTAAAGATTACACTATACCGGCTGATGCCGCTTATTTCCATATTACATCAAACAATACCATATACGGTACGCAATTACAGCAGTTCCCTAAATCGCCGGTTCCTTTGGTTTGCGATATGTCGTCAGATATTTTCAGCCGCGAGGTTAACGTTGCCGATTTCGGTTTGATCTACGCAGGTGCGCAGAAAAACATGGGCCCGGCAGGTGTAACTTTGGTTATTGTTAAAGATGATATCCTTGGAAAATCAGGCCGTAAGATCCCAGCTATGTACAATTACGAGGTACAGATAGAAGGTGGTTCAATGTACAACACGCCGCCATGTTTTGCCATCTACGTATCAATGTTAACGCTGAAGTGGTTGAAATCAAAAGGTGGTGTATCTGCTATCGAAAAAGATAACAACGAGAAAGCACGCGTGTTATACGAAGAGATTGACCGTAACTCACTATTTAAGGCGGTTGCTGCACCTGAAGATCGCTCACGCATGAACGTTTGCTTCGTGGCAGAAAACCCGGAATTGGAGAAACCATTCCTTAAACTTTGCGACGAAAAAGGCATTGTAGGTCTTAAAGGCCACAGAAGCGTAGGCGGTTTCCGTGCTTCAATTTACAACGCATTGCCTATCACCAGCGTTTACGTGCTGATAGATGCTATGCGCGAGTTTGCTGAGAAAAATAAATAATTTATTCATTAGTTCACTGGTTCAATTGTTCATTAGTAAAAATGAGCTGACCAAAGAACTAATGATTAATGAACTAATGAACATTTAAATCATGATCAAAATATTAGCTAATGACGGTATCGACCCGATAGGCAAAAAAATGCTTGAGGATGCCGGTTTTGTAGTGGATACCAATAACATTCCACAGGATGAGTTACCTACACGTTTACAGGAATACGATGCTATTACTGTGCGTAGTGCTACCAAAGTGCGCAAAGCATTAATTGACGTTTGCCCGGGCCTTAAGCTGATTGGTCGCGGTGGTGTTGGTGTTGATAACATCGACGTTGACTACGCTAAAGAAAAAGGTATCGGCGTGTATAATACGCCTGCTTCATCTTCATTATCTGTTGCAGAATTGGTATTCGGTCACCTGTTTGGTGGCGTGCGTTTCCTGCAGGATAGCAACCGCAAAATGCCGGTTGATGGTGCTACCAAATTCAACGACCTGAAAAAAGCTTATGCTAAAGGCATTGAGCTGCGTGGCAAAACTTTGGGTATCCTTGGTTTTGGCCGTATCGGTCGCGAGGTAGCAAAAATTGCTATCGGTGTAGGCATGGAAGTTTTAGCATTCGACGTATTTCCATTTAACCCTGAGGTTGAAGTTGTTTTAGGTGGTGGTTTTGTTGCTAAAGTTGCTGTTAAAACTGCTACCAAAGAAGAGATCATCGCTAACGCTGATTTTATTACCCTGCATACCCCATTTGTAGACAAAGCACTTATTGCTGCTGCAGAGTTTGAGCAAATGAAAAAAGGCGTTGGTTTGGTAAACTGCTCACGCGGCGGCCTTATTGATGAGACCGACCTGATCGCAGCTTTATATAGCGGTAAAGTATCATTTGCTGCGCTTGATGTTTTTGATAACGAGCCAACCCCTCGTCAGGATATCTTGTCTCATCCAAAGATCTCGTTAACACCGCACATTGGTGCTGCTACCAACGAGGCGCAGGAGCGTATAGGTGTTGAACTGGCAAGTTTAATTATCCAGCATTTCAAAGGCTAATCCTTATAAACCTATAAATATCAAAACGGTCCGTGCAGATGCATGGGCCGTTTATTTTTTACGCGCTCTTTGCGTTAGGGATTGAAGTGGATACAGGCTCGTGGATAAGGCCTGCGGGCGTATGAACGTAAAGCCCGACCGCAGGGAACGCCCATATTAGAACAATTGTCATGGTGAGCCTGTCGAACCATTAACCATGCGTAAAGGTCTTCGACAAGCTCAGACTGACATCTTGTAATGCCTTCCTATCAAATAGTATAATTTACATCAGCAGTATAAATAAAATTCTATTTTTGCAACAATTGAAAGGATCGCGGTAGTATGCGACCTTATGTTTATTACATATTCATAAAATTTAAATCATAGTTGTAGATGATTAACATTACACTTCCTGATGGTTCCGTTCGTGAGTACGACAAAGGGATCACTTCTATGCAGATAGCACTATCTATCTCTGAAGGTTTAGCACGTAACGTATTGGCCGCCGAAGTTAACGGCGAGGTTTGGGATGCCAGTCGCCCGATTGAACAAGATTCAACCGTAAAATTATTGACCTGGAATGATGCCAAAGGTAAAGCAACCTACTGGCACTCATCTGCCCACTTAATGGCTGAGGCTCTTGAAGCGCTTTATCCGGGTACAAAATTTGGTATCGGCCCGGCTATTGAAACCGGCTTTTATTATGATGTTGACTTTGGCGACATCAATTTTTCTTCTGACGAGTTTAAGAAGATAGAAGACAAGATGATAGAGCTTGCTAAAACAAAAAGCGATTACATTCGCAAACCAGCTAGCAAAGCTGATACTATTGAGTACTTTACTGAAAAAGGCGACGAGTACAAACTCGACCTGATAAAAGACCTGCCTGATGGTTCGATTACCTTGTATACCCAAGGCAACTTTACCGACCTTTGCCGCGGCCCGCACATCCCTAATACCGGCCATATTAAAGCCGTTAAATTGATGAGCATGGGTGGCGCATACTGGCGTGGCGACGAGAGCCGTAAACAACTTACCCGTATTTACGGTGTAACTTTCCCTAAAGCCGGCGAGCTTGCGGACTACGTTCACCTGATTGAGGAAGCTAAAAAACGTGACCATCGTAAATTGGGCAAAGAGCTTGAGCTTTTTGCTTTTAGCGAAAAAGTGGGTATGGGTTTACCATTGTGGTTACCTAAGGGTGCTGCCCTGCGCGAGCGTTTAACTCGTTTTATGCAAAACGCACAGGTTAAGGCTGGTTACGAGCAGGTTATTACCCCGCACATCGGTCATAAAAATCTGTACATTACTTCAGGCCATTACGAGAAATATGGTGCTGATTCATTCCAGCCGATAAAAACTCCGCAGGAAGGAGAGGAGTTCTTGTTAAAACCGATGAACTGCCCTCACCACTGCGAGATATACAAAACAAAACCGCGATCTTACAAAGACCTGCCGGTTCGTTTTGCTGAGTTTGGTACCGTGTATCGTTACGAGCAAAGCGGCGAGTTACATGGTCTAACCCGTGTACGTGGCTTTACTCAGGATGATGCACACTTGTTCTGTCGCCCTGATCAGGTTAAGGATGAGTTTAAAAAGGTTATCGACTTGGTATTGTACACTTTTGGTGCCTTGGGTTTTGATAACTACACCGCACAGATCTCATTACGTGACCCTGATAATAAAGCCAAATATATTGGTAGCGATGAAACCTGGGCATTGGCCGAAGCTGCTATTATTGAAGCTGCTGAAGAAAAGGGTTTACCAACCGTAGTTGAATACGGCGAAGCTGCCTTTTACGGCCCTAAACTTGACTTTATGGTTAAAGATGCCCTTGGCCGTAAATGGCAATTGGGTACCATACAGGTAGATTATAACCTGCCTGAGCGCTTCGAACTGGAGTACACCGGAAGTGATAATCAAAAACACCGCCCGGTGATGATCCACCGTGCGCCATTTGGTTCGTTAGAGCGCTTTGTAGCGGTATTGATAGAGCACTGTGCGGGTAATTTCCCGTTATGGTTATCGCCGGAGCAATTCACCATTTTGCCTATATCTGAAAAGTATGAGGATTATGCAAAAAAACTTTCAGATGAGTTAAAAAATTCCGATATTTGCGGGCTCATTGACTTCAGAGACGAGAAAATCGGTCGTAAAATACGCGATGCTGAAGTTAAAAAGATCCCTTACATGCTTATTGTAGGCGAGAAAGAAGCGGCCGAAGGCTTGGTTTCTGTTCGTAAACATGGTGTAGGTGATCTGGGAAGTATGAGCATTGAAGATTTTAAACAACAAATAATTAAAGAAATAACAGTATAACTTGGCATTAAACAGACCTTTCAACAGAGGACCAAGGCCTCCTTTTAAGAAAAAAGAAGCCGAACACAACATCAACCAATTTATTAAGGCACCTGAAGTGCGCCTTGTAGGCGATAACATTGAGCAGGGCGTGTACTCGTTAAGAGATGCACTTGCGCTTGCACAAGAGCAGGAACTTGATTTGGTTGAGATATCCCCAAACGCTAACCCGCCGGTTTGTAAGATAACTGATTACAATAAGTTTATCTACGAGCAGAAGAAGAAGCTGAAAGAGATAAAAAACAATGCCAAGCAAACGGTTATTAAGGAGATCCGTTTCGGACCGAATACTGATGACCATGACTTTGATTTTAAATTGAAGCATGCTACCAAGTTTTTGGAATCGGGCGAGAAGGTGAGAGCTTACGTACATTTTAAAGGCCGTGCAATTGTTTACAAAGAACAAGTCGAGATATTATTACTCCGTTTTGCACAGGCACTTGAAGAGGTTGGTAAAGTTGAGCAACTACCCAAGCTTGAAGGAAAGCGAATGTTTTTAACAGTAGCGCCTAAAGCAGCAAAGAAGTAAGATTTGAGAGGTTAGATATGAGATTTGAGATTTATCTTGGCTCAGCTAACCAGTTAAAAAGTAAAACCGGGAAATGAAGTGTGCCGGGTGTGAGGTTTCGGTCTCACATCTCATATCTAAGATCCCACATCTAAATAAATAATAGTTATGCCAAAAATGAAAACCAATTCCAGTGCAAAAAAGCGCTTTAAGCTTACTGGAACCGGTAAAATTGCAAGAAAAAACGCATACAAAAGCCACATCTTAACCAAGATGTCGACAAAACGTAAGCGTGCCCTTGGTCACACCAGTTTAGTATCTGAAGCTGACATGGGTAACGTTAAACGTATGCTTTGTATCGGCAAGTAATTAATTAATTTTTAACCAGGTATTAGAGTCCAAAGCTTCCCGTTAAAAGGAACACTCACTACCAAAAACAAACAAAATGCCACGTTCAGTTAACGCAGTAGCGTCGAGAAGACGCAGGAAAAGAATCATGAACCTCGCCAAAGGTTATTGGGGTTCACGCAGCAAAGTTTACACAGTTGCTAAAAACACAGTTGAAAAAGGTTTACAATATGCTTACCGCGACCGTAAAACCAAAAAACGCGAATTCAGAGCTCTTTGGATTCAACGTATCAACGCTGGTGCTCGTCAGCACGGTATTTCTTACTCTCAATTGATGGGTAAGTTAGCCGCTAAAGAAATTGGTTTAAACCGTAAGGTGTTAGCTGATTTAGCGATGAACAATCCAGACGCTTTCAAAGCAATTGTTGACGCTGTAAAATAATTTTAGGCACAACGCATAAGAAAAGTCCCGAATTTCGGGGCTTTTTTGTTTATAAACATTTTATTCATTGCGGTTGGCTTCGGCCAACGGTTAACTCAGTAACTATTTCGGCTAAATCCAATTTAGTTTTGAACTATTCCGTCGGTTGAAGCCGACGGCAATGATACACAACTATTGATTCTACAATCCAACACTCGGCGCACCATTACCGGGCCTACCATCCAGATCATCTAAATGCGATTGATATTTAGATTCGCTGCTTTGTTGCTCATCATGTGTTGGGATATCAATAACTGATTCTTCAATAACAAAAGCCATCGGTTCCGCATAATCGTTATCGTTTACGCGGAATGAGTTATCAGAGGCTATTCCGCCATCAATATCCATGTATTGCTTAAAGTTGCGTACATCGCTATCAACCAGACCTTTAAATACCGGGTTAAGGATATGGGCAATGCCACCGCCGAAACCGCCTGCAGGCGGTTGATAAGATATAACCACTTCAATTAAAGTTCCTTCACCATCCGGACTATCCTGAAAGGTAACTTTACCGGCATTATCTATCAGCGAATCAGGAAGAGAACTCCAACCGATGACGTAACCCGGCTCATCCTGCACAATCTCAGCATCCCAACTAACATGCGCAGAGCCGATAGGTAGTTTCAGGTTCCAGTGAGACAGCGTATCGCTTACCACTTCAACACTTTCCAGATGTTTCATGAAAAGGGGAAGGTTATCCAACTTACGCCAAAATTCATAAACTTCCTGCCTTGGCTTGTTTACGAGGTACGATGAACGGATATTAACATTAACCGGTTCAACGCTGTTACGCCCCATTGCAGAGTACAACTCGCAATGCCCGGTTATGCCGCGGGTTAGCAAATAACCGCCCGCGCCCAATTTAATTATACTGCTAAAGGGACTTTTAAACAAGCCTTTAAAACCCGAAAGCGCTAATTTAACGCCACCAGCTATTGATACCGTACGCTCTGCTGTAGATAAATTGATGCTTTGCGCTACCTGCGCAACATCTGCTGACCCGTCTCTCCATTTATTTGGCACTGCTAATGTTGTCATAGTGTGTTTGTTATACTCATACAACAACCATTACCATACCAAGTTTGCTTTATCGGCAAATATTTTAACTGAGTGGTTTTTTAACGTTGGGCTTTAGCTATACAAATTACTACATTTGCAGCGCTTTAGGTTTTGATGCTGGGTTATTAAGCATCAAATTAAATGGGAATATGGTGTAAATCCATAACTGTCCCGCAGCTGTAAACTCCGTTAACCAAAGCCCACACTTTAAGTCACTTTTCGCCTGCCGGCGAATGGGAAGACAGGGCAGAGGGGAGTAAGTCAGAATACCTGCCTTGGCACAATATTATTCATGGCTTTCGTGGATTGAAGCGTGGATGCGTCTCTGGTAACACTGGTTCCCATGGTCGTTCCTGTAAACACAACCCTCGCCGCCATGTTGAAACACGATCATGAAACGCGGTACAATAGGCAAGAACTTAAATAAATTTAAAAGCACTGCGTTCGCCATTGCCTTAAGCTTGATTTTTTCCGCGCCTGTGTACAGTCAAAAAGATACCAGCAAAACGCTCAACGAGGTATCAGTAAAAGGTAACAGACCTGCTGTACTTAAATCCATAACCCCAGTCCAACAAATAACCAATAACGACTTTGTAAAGACAGGTTCTTTTAACGTGGCCGACGCTGTACGCAATTTTAGCGGCGTAAATGTGAAAGATTATGGCGACATAGGTGGGTTGAAAACCGTTTCTGTGAGAGGTTTGGGCGCTAACCACACCGCCGTAATGTATGATGGCGTGCAAATAAACGATGCCCAAACAGGCCAGGTTGACTTAAGTAAGCTTAACCTTTATAACATCCAGCAAATTACATTATACAATGGCCAGCCCGACGTGATTTTGTTGCCTGCGCAAGCTTATGCTTCTGCAAGCGTATTGAATATACAAACCTTAAGACCTTCACTAACAGTAAATAAGCCTTACCAGTTACAGTTTGGCTTAAAAGGTGGAAGCTTTGGTTTGTTCAATCCTTATTTTCAATTGCAGCAGCGTATAAACAATAACTGGCAGTTTATTTTAAATGCTTACACAGAAAATGCCAATGGGCGTTATAAATTTAACAACAGCGGCAACGGTGTAGATTCATTACGTACACGCACCAACGCTGATATTGCGGCGCAAAATGTTAATGCAGCTTTGTATTGGGCCAAAAACGATAGTAACGCATTTAACCTACATATCAACTACTATCATTCGGGGAGGGGCTTACCCGGCCCGGTAATTTTACATGATACAACATCAACAAAGGACAGGCTTTGGAACGAAGACTTTTTTATCCAGGCGGGTTACCGAAGAATTTGGACAAGTGGTTTAAGCTTTTTAGCAAGTACTAAACTATCCAGTAATTATCTAAGGTATTTAAATCCGTTATTCCTCAACGCCGAAAAAAGATTAGATCAACAATTTACACAACGCCAATTCTACCAGTCTGCGGCACTGGCCTGGAGTATTTCATCCAACTGGGAAATTTCATATTCTACCGATATTGACGTTAACCATTTGAATATCAATTTTAACTATCCATACCCGCAATTCCAATATCCAACAAGATTAATTTTATTAAATGCGATAGCTACACGGGTAACTATAGGCCGAATAAAATTGCAGGCAAGTTTATTGAATACCAACGTCAATGAATTTGTAAGGGCCGGCAGGCGTGCCCCTGCGCGAACTAACCTCTCACCAACTATAGTTGCAAGCTTGCAGCCATTTAAAACGCCTGATCTAATGATCAGAGCATTTTACAAACGAATATTTCGCAACCCTACATTTGATGAACTATACTATGGTGGTATAGGCAATCCAAACTTAAAGCCCGAATACACTAACCAATTTGACGTTGGTTTTACTTATAATAAAATAATGGATGGTATTTTAAGTTATATCACCCTAACTACCGACGCATACTATAATGATGTGACGAATAAGATAGTATTTATACCTAAGGATGCTTACAATGGTTCGATACAAAATTTTGGCAAGGTTAATATGAAAGGTATAGACATAGGAGTAAAAACACAGGCGAAAGTATCCAATACTTACAATGCATCGCTTTTCATAAACTATAGTTATTTACAGGCTCTAAATGTTACTAACCCCACATCGTCTATCTACTTAAATCAATTACCCTATACTCCCAAAAATACATTGGCAATTAACGCCGGTATTGACCATGGCGCTTTGGGACTTTATTACAACCAGATTTATTCTTCAGATAGGTATTATACCAATAATAACCTTCCTGCTGACCGGATACCAGGTTATTCTATTAGCGATGCTTCAGTCAATTATCATAAAGAATTTAAGAAGAGCGCTTTAAAGACTTCAATAGAAGTGAATAACATATTTAATAAAGGCTATTTTTTCGTACAAAGCTACCCCATGCCGGGTCGCTCAGTACGCTTATCTTTTCAAATAACAATTTAAAATAATAACGCAAATGAGATCACTTAGACTTAGAAATTTATTCATCTTATCAGCAATAACTGCTTTGCTATCAGCTTGTAGCAAAGACCGGGTAGCTGTAACACCTGATACACCTACAGCTGAAAGGGCAGGAGTGTACATACTTAACCAGGGAAATTTTGGCAGTAATAACAGTACGCTAACATTTTATAATTATACGACTAAGCAACTTACTCCAGATTTTTATAGCGTAGCAAATCCGGGCAAAAAAATTGGCGATACAGGTAACGATATCGGCATTTACGGTTCAAAAATGTATATCATCGTAAATAATTCAAGTAACATCGAAATTGTAAATCCTAAAACCGGTGTGCTTATCAAAGAGTTGTCATTGAATCAATGTCGCAACGTTGCGTTTTATAAAAATAATGCTTTTGTAACATCATACGATGGCAATGTAGCCGTTATTGATACCACATCGTTAACCATTACCAAAAGCATTATGGTTGGTCGCAATCCTGAGCAAATGGTTATTACAAATAATAAGCTTTATGTGGCTAATTCAGGTGGATTAAGCTTTGGTAACCCTGATAAAACGGTATCAGTGATCGATCTTAACACTTTAACAGAATCGAAGAAAATCACTGTTATCGAAAATCCGGTTTCAGTGGCAGCAGACAGCTAC
>JAESTD010000038.1 GCA_016763755.1 Mucilaginibacter sp. | reverse complement strand
GATTTAATCGGGGCGCTTTTTTGTTCTCAATTTGTCATTTCGAACGATAGAGAGAAATCTTGTTATTACACGCGTTTAAGCTTTGCATCAATAACAGGATTTCTCCTCGCTTTCGCTCATTTCGAAATGACATTAGATTCCCCATTTTTAGTAGATGTGGAATTACAACTACTACGTTTATATACTTACAAACCGTGATAAAAGTGTATTGTACGTTGGGGTA
The DNA here is from genome assembly GCA_016763755.1 of Mucilaginibacter sp. GTDB lineage: Bacteria > Bacteroidota > Bacteroidia > Sphingobacteriales > Sphingobacteriaceae > Mucilaginibacter. The sequence goes on along the minus strand of JAESTD010000038.1, from coordinate 5,231 downwards.
ACTAATGACCTCGACTCACGTTTACAACAACACAGAGAAAATGCAAGTAAAAGCAACTCATTCACGGGAAAATATCACTGCTATTATCTTATCCACTACGAACATTTTACTCATATAGACCATGCTATCGAACGGGAGAAAGAAATAAAAAAATGGCGACGGGAAAAGAAAATTAGTTTAATCAATTCAAATAACCCTAATTGGAAATTTTTGAATAAGGATTTATCAAATTATAAAAACCATCTGTCATTTCGAAACGAGCGTGGCGAGGAGAAATCCTGTTACTCTGTAAGTTTGTAGACTTTTCTGGAATAACAGGATTTCTCTCTATCGTTCGAAATGACAATAAATAAAATACTATCCGTTTTTCACCGGCACCTCAACCCTAAACGTAGACCCTTTGCCGGCATTGCTGTTAACCGATAACTTGCCGTTGTGGCGGTTGATGATCTCGTTGCTGATGTACAGCCCAATGCCCAGCCCGGATATGTGTGAAGCTACATCTTCAACCCTGTAAAAGCGAGAAAAGATGCGCCGTTGTTGCTCTTTATTTATACCAATACCAAAATCTTGTACCTCAATAATGGCATGCTTACTGTCGGCCGATAGTGTTACATTGATATGGTCGGCTTCGGGCGAGTATTTTATGGCGTTTGATAACAGGTTGATGATCACTTGTTCGAGCCGTTGTTTATCAGCGCTTATCAGCAATTTTGTTTCGGTAGCGCATATTACTATACTGTGCGATTTGGTTGAGTGCTGCATCAATTCAACAACTTCATCAACCATTTGGTCGAGGTGAAAGTCACTATAGTTTAGCGGTAGCAGTCCGGCTTCAATTTTGGATACATCCAGCAGATCTGATATCAGATCGGAGAGTTTATTGATCTGTATGAGGGCTTTTTTGATGAAAGATTTATTGCGGTCATCTTCCCCTAAACTGCGGTCGATGATCTGCAGATAGCCATTAAGGCTGGTCATTGGTGTTTTTAATTCATGGCTTGCCAAACCTATAAATTCGTCTTTTTTTGAATTAAGCTTCTGGATCTCCTCGTACAGTTTGGCATTATCCAGGGCAATACTGGCTTGCGATGCAACGCTCACTACCAAATTCTCGTGCTCTTTGGTGAATTTTGCAGGTTCAGGATGCCCAAGAAACAAGCCACCAATCACCTCGCTCGATTTTGAGATAACCGGGACGGCCAGGTAACTCACCACAGGTAAGTGGCCCTTGGGCATGCCTCTGTGCGGGCTATTATGTCCGTAGCGCTCATCCTTGGTAATATCATCAACCCTAACCACCCCTAAACCGCCAAAGGTATGGCTAAACACCGCAGTGTTGCGTGGCATCCCTAATTTATCAAAAGCTTCACGCGGAGCACCGGTAAGTGTGTACAATTGGTACGATTCGCCTTTTTCGTCCTCTTTATTGTAAAAGAATGCTCCAAAAGCTGCACCGGTAAGTGTAGTTGTAGCATCAGTTACTTTTTGAAGTATTTCTTGTACATCCAGGTTCTCTGAAATAACCCGGCCAATGTTGTTCAGCACTTCAAGGTTTTCGGCATAGCGTTGCAGCACGCCGTCGGCTTCGAGCTGTTTGGTTATGTTGCGGGCAATTTTTGATGCGCCTACAATATTTCCGTCAGCATCTTTTATGGGTGATATAGCCAGTGATACCGGGATCTCTTCGCCGCTTTTATGCAGGCGATAGGTAACAAAGTGATCTACTTTTTGGCCTTTGCTTATTTTCCCGATAATATCGGCTTCTTCATCAAGGCGCTCAACCGGTATAACGGTAGTTATTGGCCGACCTATAATTTCGTCCTCCGTATAACCAAAAAGCTCGCTTGCGCCGTTATTCCATGTGGTTATAGTGCCATCAAGGGTTTTGCTTACAATAGCATCCTCAGAGTTTTGGATGATAGCTGCTAGTATATGCTGCTTGCGTTCGCCCATACGCTGTTCGGTAATGTCTATCAAAGTAGTTACTGCGCCGGTAAGGATATTATTTCCATCAAATACAGGTACGCAGTAAGCCAATACGTTAACCGCTTCTCCGTTAACCCTTACAACGATCAGTTCTTCACCTTCAACGGGTAGGCCGGTACTTATAACACGTGCAATAGGATGATCGGCATTGGCAACTGATTCGCCATTAGGTTTTAATACATCTTTGGAACCCGTATAACGCACATTTTTATCAGGTACGCCACCCCATAATTTTGCAGCTGCTTTGTTATAAGAAGTAATGTTGCCGGCAGTATCGCACTGGTAAATGGCAATAGGCAAATGCTCTGATACGGCGTACGAAAGCGATGTATTGGTTATGGTAAACGACATTAAAGTTTACGGACTTTAAAATAGGTTAATGGAAAATGACAGCATCTACAGGGCGCAATTATAAATTACGTAATTAAATTCTACGGTTAAATTAACAGGAATGTTAAGGATGCTTGCACAACAAATATACTATTAGGTTTAAACTATTGCAATGACGAAATGTTATAAAACTAAGTTTAACACATATTATGGCCGATATTGCAAAACGCTTTCCGCAAAACCCGTTATTGTCTCCAAAAGATCTTGTGCCGAGTGCCGGTGGCCTGCTGATAGCCTGCCTGTTAAACCCCGGTGTGTTTAAGTATCAGGGTAAAACATGGCTGCTGGTACGTGTGGCCGAGCGACCACAGCAGAACGATATCCACGTTTCATTCCCGATACTTAACGAGACCGGCGAGACCAAAATCATGGAAATTGCCCTCAACGATGCCGACCTGATAGCCACCGATGCCCGTGTGGTACGCTATAAAGGTGTCGATTACCTAACCACGCTCTCGCACCTGAGACTGCTTTGCAGTGATGACGGCGTTAAATTTTATGAACCGGAAGGATATCCCAAACTATTTGGTAACGGGCCGCTACAAACCTTCGGTATTGAAGATTGCCGGGTGACGGAACTGGAAGATAAATTTTACCTAACCTTCACCGCTGTTAGTGATAGCGGCGTGGGCGTAGGCATGCGTACCACTACCGATTGGAAAACTTTTACGCAGCACGGAATGATCCTGCCGCCGCATAATAAAGACGTTGCCATTTTTGAAGAAAAGATAAACGGCAAATATTACGCCTTGCACCGCCCAAGCAGCGTGGACATAGGCGGTAACTTTATCTGGATAGCCGAATCCCCGGATGGTGAACACTGGGGCAACCACAAATGTATCCTTAAAACCCGCGAGGGTATATGGGATAGCGGCCGGGTAGGGGCTGGTGCAGCTCCCATCAAAACCGAAAAAGGCTGGCTGGAAATTTACCATGGCGCCACCCGCGAACATCGCTATTGCCTGGGTGCGGTATTGTTGGATTTGAATGATCCATCAAAAGTGCTGGCCCGCTCTGTTGAGCCAATTATGGAACCGACAGCGCCCTATGAGATAACCGGATTTTTTGGTCACGTAGTGTTTACCAATGGCCATGTTCTGCAGGATGACGGTGATACCCTCACCATTTATTATGGCGCTGCCGATGAGCATGTTTGCGGGGCAAATTTCTCTTTGAAGGAGATATTTGCCAACTTAGGGCTTTAGGCAACCGGCTGAATATTGCCGGCGTAAAATTTGACTCATCCCGCGACACTTCGTGCGCGACCCTCTCTTCGCTGCGCGAAAAGAGGGTAATGACTTAATAGTAAAATTTTGTAACCCTCTTTGCTGCCTGCAGCAGAGAGGGTGTCCAGCGTAGCGTAGACGGGTGAGTCCACTATGCGAGCGAAATGGCCAATTATGCCATCCCGCTTATATTTTTTACTTTTTACTTCTGAAATTTGACTTTATACAATACATTGCCTTATCAATAGCCTTGTATGAAGAATTTTTTGGATGATGACTTTCTGCTCAACTCTGATACGGCCCGTCGCCTGTATCATGATTATGCGAAAGACATGCCTATTATAGATTACCACAGCCACCTGCCGCCAGATCAGATTGCAAACGACATCAACTTCAATAACCTCACTCATGCCTGGCTCAACGGCGACCATTACAAGTGGCGTGCCATGCGCGCCAACGGCATAAGTGAAGAATATATCACCGGCGGCAAACCCGACTTTGAGAAGTTTCAGAAATGGGGCGAAACCGTGCCTTACACCCTGCGTAACCCGCTTTATCACTGGACACACCTCGAGCTTCGCAGATATTTTAATATCGACTCGCGGTTAATGGGCGGCACAGCTGATTATATTTTTGAGGATGCATCAGCCAAACTACAGCAACCTGATTTTTCTGTGCAGCAATTGCTTAAAAAGATGAATGTAGAGGTAGTTTGTACTACCGATGATCCGCTGGATGATCTCTCTTACCACGAGCAGCTTAAACGCGAAGGCGGCACCGTTAAAATGTTCCCTACCTTCAGGCCGGACAAAGCCATGTATATTGAGGATGTTGCCGCGCTTAATGCTTATATTTCTAAGCTGGAAGAGGTAGCCAATACGCCGATTGTAAACTTTGAGGATTACCTATACGCACTAAAAAACCGCCACCACTACTTCGCCGCCAACGGCTGTATGGTTGCCGACCATGGCCTTGAACATATCTACGCTGAAGAATATACCGACGAAGAGATTCGATCTATATTTGAAAAAGTACGTAACGAGAAACCTGTTACCAACGGCGAAAAGGTAAAATTTAAATCGGCAATGCTGTACAACCTGGCGCTTTGGCACCACGAGAAGGGTTGGGTACAACAATACCATTTAGGAGCGTTACGCAATAACAACTCCCGTTTACTGAGCCGGTTAGGCCCCGATACAGGTTTCGATTCGATAGGAGATTTTAGTCAGGCCCGCGCATTGTCGCGTTTCCTCAACCGTTTGGATAAGGACGATAGATTGGCCAAAACCATTATCTATAACCTCAATCCCGCTGATAACGAAGTGATGGCCGCCATGACAGGCAATTTTAATGACGGCTCCATTGCAGGTAAGATACAATTCGGTTCAGGCTGGTGGTTCTTAGATCAAAAAGACGGCATGACCAAGCAGATCAATGCCCTCTCTAACATAGGTTTACTCAGTAGGTTTGTAGGTATGCTTACCGACTCGCGCAGTTTTCTTTCGTTCCCACGGCACGAGTATTTCCGCAGGTTATTATGTAACCTTTTTGGTGATGACATACAGAACGGCGAACTCCCCAATGATATTGAATGGACGGGCAAGATCATAGCAGACATTTGCTATC
>JAESTD010000037.1 GCA_016763755.1 Mucilaginibacter sp. | reverse complement strand
CTAATGCGGAGATACCAAAGCTTACTGTTTATACACCGACAAAACCTGTAGCTGGTGGCAAAGCTGTCATTGTATGTTCGGGCGGGTCTTACGCTGGCAGGGCTAATGATGTAGAAGGCATCCCCGCGTGTAAAAAATTGGTTGCAGTAGGGATTACGGCTTTCCTGCTTGATTATCGCGTGCCACTTGCTGATATGATGGAGTCAAAAGAATGGGTGCCGCTTACCGATGCACAACGCGCTATCCAATACGTGCGCGAAAACGCTGCAAAGTATAAGATAGATCCGAAGCAATTGGGTATTATGGGCTTTTCAGCCGGTGGGCACCTGGTATCAACTGCAGGTACGCACTTAACAACCTCTAAGCTCGATAATCCTAAAAAGACCAACCTACGGCCCGATTTCATGGTTCTGATCTACCCTGTTATCAGTTTTGCTGATTCGTTAACACATGAGATATCTCGCAATAATCTGATAGGTCCCGATATCACTCCGGACAAGAAAGCTTTTTATTCTAATGAAACACAGGTAACTGATGATACACCACCCACTTACATCACACACGGTATTGGAGACACGGGCGTAAAAGTGGCAAACACATTGTATTTTGTAGCTGCTTTAAAACAACACCATGTACCAGTTGAGGTATTTTTGTACGAGAAAGGCCAGCATGGCTACGGTGTATTCGATAAAACATCACAAACCCAATGGATTGATGACTGTATCAACTGGATCATTAAAGACCGTTGGAAATTGCGCTAACAACCAATCAGTTAACCATCTTTCTGTATCTTAAAAATCGTAGGCGTTCTGCAACTTTGATTGAATATTATATTACCCTTGCTATCTGTTTTAAATGATTTAGTTTTTCTACCTATCGTTACTTTGTATTGTTGATTAGCCTGAAAACCTTTTAATGCTATCCTGTAATTATCTTTTGATATAATCTTGAATATTAGACTGTTATTATTCTGTTTATCAATAGTTGCTTTAAGTGTATTATTACTGGCTGCGTTAATCGTAAACATCTGATCTTCGCGATTATGGGGGTAAATAATAAATTGTTTACCGGCGTTTGATATCCCGAAACTCTGATTGGCACTTATCTGCAAGCGATCAGTAGCTATGCTGTAATCAGAAACACTGAGTTTAAGATGATAGGTTGTGTCTCGCAGGATGTAATTAAATTGAGTGCCATTAAGCTCCGCGGATAAATTTGGTTCCAAGCCCATGCGGTTCCATTTGGGGCGCAGGCCATATATATCGCGATAAAGGGCAGTTATGCTTGTACAGATCCCCGCCAATATATCATCACCAAGTCCCTTTTGGGTTGTTCGGCTGTAGCGCTGTGATGATAAGCCATCTTTTTGATATTGCTGCAATAGTTTATGAATGTATTTAAGTGCGATGTTTTTATCATACTTACCATACGCACGAACACCCAAATAACCCCATGACGGAAAGATATCGCCATTTTCATATTTTGGAAAAGGCCAGTTGCCGCCCTGCACCTCTTCGCGTTTAAACGAGTCGAAACATAAAGGCCAATGAAACAGATTTTCGCTTACTGTGCGTTGCTCTATTTGTTCTAAGATAAGTTTTATGCGCTGTTCATCATCACAAAGGCCAAATGCTATCGCTGCAAAATTAACTGGTGTTACCAGATTATCGCCATGTACAGAACCGTCGTCATCGCGCCAGTAAACATATTGTTTCTTATCTTCCGACCAGAAACCGCCATCCTCAATGGGCTTATTAAACGATGTTTTCAGCCTGGTAGCTATTGACCTGTAATGCTCTGATCTTTCTTTATCGCCCATTACTTGTTCGCAATTTGCCCATAAGGTTAGCGCTTCATACATCTGGGCGTTAACAAAAGCATTTTCATAGCTCGCCCAGACAATGTCAAGCCAGTCGCTGGCTTTTTTGTCTGCGATATTTTTGTTCATCATTTCAAAAATGCCGTTGTTATTGGCATCCCGCTTTATCAGCCAATCCAAAGCTTTTTCGCAACTGGTTTTGTGCGATCGCAACCAACTCACATCCCCACTCAGGTCAAACTGTTCACTGGTGTTGATCACATAATCAGGCTGCGAGTCAATGGTATATCCCCACATCGCTTCATAATATCCGGTATCCTTGTTGTAGGTACCCGGTATTTCATCACCCGGTTCGTTATGCCAGCGGGATAACACACGCCCATCTGGTTTGATGGCCTGATCGCGCTCCTGATCAAGCGTGGTCGCCATGTTCCTGGTGTAGTTGCTATCATTAAGCGCCATCCCGATCTGTGCAAAAAAAGGTTCATGCATGCATTTCCAGTTAGTTAGCCAACCGTTAGCACCAATAATATTATTATCAACCACGCCATACCGGCCGGTAGTATTCATCAGTTCGCGAACGGCATCAGCATCAACACCGGGCAACTTACCGCGCGAATACTCTTTAAAATAATCAACGTATTGCAGCCTTACGGTGGCAGTTGTTTTACCAGCCTTCACATTAACCGGGGCAAATACATCAAACTTACCCGAAACAAAGCGACTAAGGTTATGCTGTTGCTTAAGAGGCTCATCTGTAAACAGCTGTGTACAGGTGAAATTGGTATTCAGATTAGAATATTTTGTTGCCAATGCGCCCCCTGAATTTGTGCGGGTACTCAACCGAAGCGCGTTACCAGATTGGGCGTTCCAAAATGTTACGCCGCCGGTATGCACACCATAAGTATCGTCAGGCTTTTTTAAATACTTGCACCAAACCATACCGCCGTTGTCTAATATGCCACCCTTCCAAACCGAAAGACCGGCAAAGTTCCATTGAGGAAAAGCCATATCGAGCAACTGTGCTGCGTTGCTGTAAGTACGATTTATTGTCCAATCGATATAATTGTTGCGTACAGTAAAAGTCCAGGTTTCGCTCACGGTAAGTGAGTCATTGCCGTACACTATATCGGAAAATGTTATGCCATTTGCACTACGTGATAGTTTTACATGGCCCTTTATCGATGCAGACGAGAACGTACCGCTCTGCAATTTAATGCCGGTATAAGCGCCGGCAGGCGAAAGCGTTTGCAGCCCGTTAACCATCAGTTGCTTAACAACGCACCCTTTTGAAAAATCTATCACAAGAGAAAGTTTTTTATCAGGAACCGACAAGCTTATAGTTCTATCGCTTTCGTGATAATGTATGGAACTATCAGTGGTGGCAGCAAAACAATTAAATATAATGCCTGCTAATAAAACGAGTAAAAGTATTCTCTTAAAAAATATCATCAATAACAGTTTATTTGGTTTACCGGTATTATCGCAAGCGATTACGGGGCGATCAAAACTATTTAAAACCCTAACTTAAAAATTAAAATAAAATATCTTTTTATTGTACTTTTTGCCAAACGGAGCATCGTTACAAATCAAATTAATAAATTGACCGCTAACCGCCTGTTAAAGAACAATGAGGGCAACTGTCAATTTATCTAAAAAATGAAGATTCTATTTTTAGCGACACAGTGGGGTGCCGAACACCTTGCATTTGAAGATTTTTTGATCAGGGCAAAAACAAATGGCTACGATGGAATAGATACGTGGGTGCCGGAAAGTGCAACAGAGCGGAGCCATTTCTTTAAGTTATTGAATGAATATCAGCTTGCGGTGGTTTGTCACCAGCACCAGGCAACAGGTAACAATATCGAGGCATTTTGCCGTTCGTATGAATATTATCTTAACCTTTGTATGGAATGGAACCCTTTACTTATCAACTCGCACTCAGGTAAAGATTTTTTCAGCTTAGAGGACAAATTAAAGGTAATTGATACCGCGCAAGAGTTTGCCGCAAAAAACAACATCATAGTTGCCCACGAAACGCATCACGGACGCATAGGTTACAGTCCATATGAAAGCAGGGATCTATTTGCTTTAAGGCCAGAGATGCAAATCACAGCCGATCTTTCGCATTGGACATGTGTAACTGAAAGCTATCTTGAAAATTGCGGGCCAATATTGCAAGATGCAATTACGCGGGCAAAACATCTCCATGCACGGGTGGGCTTCACCGAAGGCCCGCAGGTATCAGATCCGCGTGCGCGCGAATGGGAAACAGCACGGAATACATTTATGAACTGGTGGCTGCAAATAATAAAAGTTAAAAAACAACAGGGCACCCATACATTTACCATAACACCCGAGTTTGGACCGCCGCCATATATGCCCACAGATCCTGCCACCGGTTCGCCACTTTCAGATCAGTTTTCTGTCAATAATTGGATCAAAGAATCCATTAAAAAGCATTGCCTGGTAATTTAGATTTATGAATAGTTTGATTTTATTATTGGTCTGATTTTGAGCCGCACGGGCAAGCATTTTGAGCCGTACGCGACATTAGATCATTTATATTGGCTGCATCTTTGTGTATCAAAACAAAAAAGAAATTGACAGCTATTAAAAAGATAAAATTAGGTAATAACGGGCCGCAGGTTTCAAAACTTGGCTTAGGCTGCATGCGTATGTCTTCGGTTTGGGGAAGCAAAGCGGGTGAAGAGACAGAAAGTATCGCAACTATACAGGCTGCTTTAGACAGCGGCATTAACTTTTTAAACACCGGAGATTTTTACGGTGCAGGCCATAACGAGTTATTAGTAGGCAAAGCTATAAAAGGCCGCCGCGACGACGCATTTATCAGCGTAAAATTTGGTGGAATGGTGCATAACGGTCAATTCATCGGGATGGATTTTCGTCCGGTAGCAATCAAGAATTTTATTAACTATTCGCTGGTACGTTTAGGTATTGATACTATCGATCTTTACCAGCCTTGCCGTATGGATGGCAGCGTGCCGGTTGCGGATATCATTGGTACCGTGGCTGATCTGGTAAAAGAAGGCAAAGTGCGCCACATTGGTGTATCTGAAATTACACCCGCACAATTACGCGAGGCCAATGATGTTCATCCGATAACAGCTTTGGAAATAGGTTATTCATTAGCAGACCGCCAGATAGAAACCGACCTATTACCTGCAGCTAAAGAATTGGGCATCACCGTAGTCGCTTTCGCCAACACAGCTGAGGGTTTATTGACCGGTACGATGACTGCACCTCTTGCTGCTGATGCCTACCAGAATCATTTTCCGCGTTTTCAAGGAGAAAACCTCATTAAAAACCTGGAAAAAGTTGAACTGCTGAAACAGATGGCTAACGACAAAGGCGTTACCCCTACCCAATTAGCCATTGCCTGGGTGAATCAACAAGGAGAGCACATTATGCCATTGGTGAGCATGAGCCGCAGAAGCCGCCTGCCGGAGAATACGGCCGCAATGGAAATTGTATTCTCGCCAGAGGAAATGAATTTATTGAATACGCACTTTGCGCCGGGCGCTATTGTTGGTGGTACTTACCTGCAACGCTAAGTCAATTTTATATATTTAATGCATGGTTAACCCTACTGAGATCATTCCGGGAATTGTATTTTACGGTTACCTTTCTGCTAAACGTAAAGATAAGATAGGATTTTTGAAGCATAATACACTGGTAATGCAGATTTCCGGGCTCTTTGGCCTGGAAACTGCGCAGCAACAAGTAACTATGCACAAAGGGCAGATGCTGCTGATAGGCAAAAACCAACTGGCACAGATCAATAAGACACCGTTGGATGACGAACCTTATCAAACTATTATCATTACCCTACAGGAAGAGATATTACGTAAGTTAGCCCTTGAAGAGCAGATAGAGATAGATAAAAAATACACAGGTGAGCGAAATATCCTCATCACGCCTAATGAATACCTGAAAGGCTTTTTTCAATCTATCATTCCGTATATAGATAGCCCGTCGGATACTATAACGCAGGAGATCGGAGTGTTGAAAGTGCGCGAAGCGGTAAAGTTACTGCTTCATGCTTTGCCACACCTTAAGAGCTTTTTGTTTGACTTTTCGGAACCGCATAAAATAGACCTGGAAACCTTTATGGCCAGCCATTTTCATTTTAACCTGCCTATTGAAAAGTTTGCCCAATTAACCGGGCGAAGCCTTGCAGGTTTTAAGCGCGATTTCAGTAAAATATTTAGCATGGCACCCCACCAGTGGCTGCAGCAACGCCGGCTGGCCGAGGCTAAGCACTTGATAGAACACAAACAGCAAAAGCCATCGGCCATTTATCTTGACCTGGGCTTTGAAACCCTCTCGCATTTCTCACATGCTTACAAAAAGCAATATGGAAATGCGCCTACCAGAACGATATAAAAAAGGCTTCGGGATTTTACCGAAGCCTTTTTATTTTTGGATTATTATTTAGGCAGCGTTGCCATGAACGCCATAATTTCAGCGGCTATTTCTTTGCAATGTGTTTCTAAAGCAAAGTGGCCGGTATCGTATAAAACCACTTTAGCATCAGGAATATCTTTTTGGTAAGCCTTTGCCCCCGCGGGTAAAAAGTAAGGGTCTTTATCGCCCCAAACTGCCAGTAATTTTGGCTTGTACTGCCTGAAGTATTCATGGAATTTGGAGTACAAACTCACGTTAGTGCGGTAATCGCGCAATATATCCAGTTGGATATCGGCAGCACCCGGACGGTCAAGGAAGTTCTGATCTAAAGTGTATGTTTCCGGCGCTATCAGGTTTTTATCGGCCACACCGTGCTCATACTGCCAGCGGGTAATCTTCATAGTCACTACTTCCTGCAGGGCCTCGCGGTTCTCTTTGGTTGGGTTTTCCCAGTACTTGCGGATGGGGTTCCAACCATCGCTGAGGCCTTCATCATAAGCGTTTCCGTTTTGTGAGATAATACCGGTTATCTTCTCAGGGTTAGCCAATGCAAGTCTGAAACCTGTTGGTGCGCCATAATCGAACACGTAGATGGCAAAACGTTTAAGCGATAACTGGTCGATAGAGTCCTGCATGGTTTTAGTAAAATTCTCAAACGTATAGCTGAATTTATCCGCAGCCGGCATATCAGTATAGCCAAAACCCGGCAGATCGGGCGCTATTACGTGGTATTTCTCACTCAGCACCGGAATAAGATTCCTGTACATAAATGATGATGTTGGGTAACCGTGCAGCAGAAGGATCACAGGAGCGTCTTTTGGCCCTGCTTTGCGATAAAATACATTAATGCCATTGGCTTTAATATAATTGAAATGAACCTGGTTGTTTTCCATATTTGTTGTATTTGGTGTTTTTACTTTTTGGGCGTTGGCTGCTCCTGCAAGGGCTATCAGCAACACGCTCACGTAGCTTACTATTTTCTTGTTCATTGTTTTGTTTTGATGATTCAAAAGTATTCTCTATAATTGATTATTAAAAACGATTAATTTTGATTTTAATAATCATAAAAAATGATTTATGAACATAAACGACCTTAAAATATTTGAAGCTGTTGCCACCCATAGTAGCTTTACCAAAGCTGCAGAGGTGATGTTTACGGTACAATCAAATGTAACAGCACGTATCAGAAGCCTTGAGGATGAATTTGGTGCACCGTTGTTTGCACGCAGCCCGCGCAAGGTATCGCTTACCCCGGCAGGTGAGATATTATCACACTATGCAAAGCAGATAGCGCATTTATTAGACGAAGCTAAAACCGAAATAAACAACGCCGATTCATTAGCAGGGCATTTAAAGATAGGCTGTATAGAAACCACTATGGTGCTTAAGGTACCCGATATACTTAACAGCTTCGCCGAGTTGCATCCACGTGTCGAGGTGGAATTTAAATCAGCCATGCGGGCTGAACTGATCAGGGATGTACTTGCCCATAACCTTGACGCTGCCTTTGTACCCGGCCCTGTGAGCATCGCCGGTTTACAGTCCGAGCCTATTTCAGAAGAACAACTTACCATCATCGCCCCTGCCAAAACCGAAACGCTTGCTAAATTGCTTACCGGCAGCCCACTGGTTAAAATAGTGGTGTTTG
>JAESTD010000036.1 GCA_016763755.1 Mucilaginibacter sp. | reverse complement strand
GGGGATGTCGGGGATCAGCGTACCATCCTTGTCCAAAAACACAGCTTTCCTTTTCATCAAGCCGCCTGGGATTGTTTGCGGACCAAACGGGTGACCGGCGCCATGCGGCGGTAAACCATGATGATCTGCTCGGCTACTTTAGCCCAGGTAAAATACCTGTTTACCCGGTCGACAGCGTTTTCGCTCATCTCGGTAAGCAAGGAGGGGTCACCTAACAGATCGGTTATGGCATTGGCCAACTCGGCCGGATGATGGGGATCGACCAGTACGCCGGTCTCCCCATCTTTGACGCTATATTTGATCCCGCCAACATCGGACCCGATTACCGGTGTGCCGCAGGCCATCGCTTCAAGCGGGGTAATACCGAAGGGTTCATACCATGGCGTTGTAACAAAAATGTCTGCGGCGGCATAATAATACCGCAGCCTGTCCCGGTTTTTCCGGCCCGCGAAGATCACCTGTTCCACCACGCCATGCTTACGCGCGATAGTTAACAATCTCGCATATTCCGGGCAGGTCTCCTCATCGAGTTCTTCACATTCGCCGCCAACGATCAGCAAGCGCACCTGCTTATCTTTTACCTTAACGCCTGCCAATGCCTGGATGACATTGTCGACGCCTTTACGCGGCACCATGCGGCCTAATTGCAGGATGATATGTTCATCCTGCGGCAGCCCAAGGATTTTGCGGGCGCATGCTTTGTCCATCGGGGAAAATTCATGATGACTGAACCCGCAGGGCACGATCGATATCTTTTCTTCGGATGCCTTATAATACTGTATGAGGTCGTCCTTGTCCTGCGGGCATTCGGCGATAATATGATCGGCCATCTGCACGGCTTGTTCTTCAATGGTTAATCTTTCAGCAGGAAATTTGTCCGCTTCCTGCTGGTGTATCCGCCGCACATGGCCCAAGGCATGGAAAGTGACGACAAAGGGCACCCCGATTTCCTCTTTTAAACCCATGGCTACCCATGCCGACATAAAAAAGTTGGCGTGAACAAGCGTATACTCTATATTTTCATTTTTAATAAACCTGAGCATATTCAGCTTGAACGCCTTCATATGCGGCAGCAACTCCTCTTTGGCTACCTTTGCCACAGGGCCGGCTTCGACATGAATGACCCGTACCCCGGGCAGCCAATTGACAACGGCATCCAGCGTATCTTCGTCTTTCCTTGTAAATACATCGACCAGGTATCCCTGTGCTGCCAGATGCCTGGCTGATTGAGCGACATACACATTTTGCCCTCCGGTATCCACCCCGCCAAGGTTGGCAAGCGGCGAGGCATGCTCGCTGATCATTGCGATCCTTTTAGTTTGAGATTTCATAGCGCTACGATTTGGGCAGCCGGTAAATTCCGCTGCGTTACTTGATTGAACAGTTGCTCCCAATCGTTTGTAAAACGCTGGATGCTGAAGCGCTGAATGGCCACCTTCCGGCCGTTGTTACCAATTTCCCGGGCCAGTTCAGGGTCTTTGATCAAAAGCTTCATTTTGTCTATAAGGTAATCCACATCTGTGTGAATAAATCCTGATACGCCATCATCGATCACTGCGGAAAGTTCTGTGGTGGCCAGACCGACAACCGGTATGCCCATCATCATGGCTTCACAAACGGCCAGGCCAAGGCTGGTATACCTGATCGGGTTGAAAAAGAAACGGTAACGGCTCTGGAACTCGGGCAACTGCGGGTGCAGCACCTCCCCGAGACCTAGGTCGCCTGTACCCATGCCCACCAGGTCAAGCGGAACATGTTTCCTCGCCTGCAAAAAGATATCATAACCCAGCAAGCGGCCACGCGCAGGAAGATTGTTGATGACGACAATACCTTTGTTGAGGTCACCTTTATAAGCTACACCGCTATCCGTAACGCCATGTTCGATCACCCGGGTCGGCGTACGGTTGCTATCCCACATCAGGCGGTTAAAGTGGGTTACATGCACCAGCGTGATATCCGTATCATCAACGACATGTCTGGTATCCGTAGGATGCTGGCGCGGCGGATCGTGCTCAATATAAATGCGTGGGAGCCGGCGCTGTTCCTCCGACAGGATCTCGAATTGATCTGTTAAGTAATTTTGATTGGTCTGATAAACGATACAATCAAATTCCTGGTTTTTGACATTTTCTGCGGGTATCTCGGTCACGTTAGGACCAAAGGGAAAAGTTTCTCCCCGGCCGTAATAACCTTCCGTTTTTTCTGCTTTAGTAGGAATATAGATCTCATAATTTCCCTGTGACAGATAATACAGGTAACTACCGTGGATGTGCCACGTAAATACTTTGAGTCTGTTGTGCATATGTGGGTTTTTGTTCTCTACGGTAAACAAGGGAGACGCCAAATAAAATTTAACTTCTAAATAAATTAATAAACTTATCAGATCAATAATTTTAGGATAAAATTTCCCGTTTTCTTTACGAATTTCATAAGAATTTCATTTTTGGCACTTGGTCGACCTGTCTGCCAGCACTACAAATTGTATAGTTCTCTTAACAACCCGGTCAAGAAAAACCTTGTTTAAACGTAACTATGCGGATAATCTTTTCGTTTAAGTCATCTTAGATTGGGGAAGCGATTCCCGCGGGGAGTCCACATTCTGTGGCGTTTGTTACCTGACAGCGCCTTACCTAATGGAGAAATTTAGAACCTGCCATATTAATCTTTAATTACTTACCTGATTAACAATAAACTAAAAAGTCTTTGAGCAGGGCAAGCCGAAAGGCCGTAAAATTGCACGCTTAATACGCAGGCTGAGCGTCTGTTCCTGATATTTAAACGATTTATTAAACTTAAAAGCAGCGCCCATAGTGGTGTGAACGCTATGAATCTACGTCCTTCAGAGCAAATTTCTAACAAACAGTTAAATTCCGGTCTAAACATGGTGATAGCCGATGGCCTTTCGGCTGAGGCAATGGTGGTATTTACCAGCGGCACCTTTTTGACGGCGATGGCCATCCATATGGGCGCCAGCAACTTCCAGCTAGGCTTGTTTGCTGCCTTACCGACCTTTACGACCATCTTTCAATTAGTCTCGATCTGGTTGGTGCAAAAATGGAACAACCGGAAACTGGTCACGTCGGCCTTTAACCTCCTGGCCAGGCTTCCCTTGATCGCGATCGGCCTGATGCCATTGCTGTTCACCGGCACAACGACGATACAGGTGCTGCTGGTGCTGTTATTCTTCCAGCACATTTTCGGCGATATCGCCGGTGCGAGCTGGAACTCCTGGATGAAAGACCTGATCCCGGGTGAACGCCTGGGTAGTTTTTTCAGCAAACGCAGCCGCATGGCGCAAACCCTGAATGTCAGCTTGAGCCTGGCTACCGCCATGGGGCTTGATTATGTTAAAGCACATTATCCCGCGCACGAAATCACCGCTTACACCACCTTGTTCCTGGCGGGGGGTGCCCTGGGTATGGTCAGCGTGTTCCTGCTGCTGCGTACACCGGAACCAAAGCCGGTACCGATGGATGGCAAGGTCCTGAAACTGTTCGGCCGTTCGCTCAAAGACAGGAACTTCCGCAACCTGCTTGCATTCAATTCACTGTGGTCATTCGCATTGAACCTGGCCACCCCTTTCTTTACGGTTTTTATGCTGAAGACGATCGGTTTGCCGCTTTCCTACGTGATCGCGCTCGGCATCATCAGCCAATTGAGCAGCATCGGCTTTATCAAATTGTGGGGTGTTTATTCGGACCGGTTCAGCAATAAGGCCATTATCCGTATCTGCGCGCCGCTTTACATCACCGTGATCCTGGCCTTCGCGTTTACCGCTTTGCCTTCATCGAAAGCCGTTGCCTTGGCTCTCCTGGTTTTGATACACATCGTCACCGGTCTGTCAACAGCGGGCATCAACCTGGCGTTAACAAATATCGGCATTAAACTGGCGCCGAAAAAAGAAGCCATCGTATACATCACGGCTAAGAATATGTTTGTTGCCTTTTCCTCAACCCTCGCCCCTATGGTCGGCGGTTTGATGGCGGATTTTTTTGCAAGTCATCACCTGGCCTACGATGTGAACCTTGGCAGCGGCCGCATGCGGATCTTAGATCTGCAAGGCTGGAATTATTATTTCATCATTGGCGGCGTATTGGCCATTGCCTCGTTAAGATTACTGAAAAAAGTGAGTGAACAAGGTGAAACGCACCGCAGAAAAGTCCGTATGCACATCCGGGCTGCTTTAAGAAATAAACTGCGCAGAAAGCTTGGCCGCAAATTCACCGATCAGCTGTACAGGCCATCGTTGACCATGAGAAAGGCGTCGGTGACATTAGGCAGAAGACTGAAAACAAAAGCACTCAGAAACGCTGCATAGTCATCAAAAGTCTCATGGATTCGATCAAAGGCCGGTTTCAAGTGTAGCCAAAACCACAAGGAAGCGCCTGTGACTTCTTATCTGTTCCATGTCAAAATCGCTGAAGATTGTCTTCAGCGCTTTTGAACTTACCGGAGTCGCGTTATCCGGCTCTGTTCAGGTTAACATCGTCGCTGTTAGTAATTTCTTCCGAATAATCATCGTCAATATCCATATCCGCGTCGTCCTCTGAATTAAAAGGTTCAGTTGAACTTCCTGAGTAAACCTGGCAGTCGTAAGGGGTTTGTTAATGGCATCGGAAGACGATGACTATGCCAGGATCAGTTTTGAGTGTTCGGGGCAATCTGGGATTGTTATTGCTTTCGTCATGTTATCCGTTATTGCCTAGTAATATCAAGAGGTATTCGGATCTATAAAAAACAGGATACTTCTAAAGTGATGAGGCCCTTCCGCATTCACGTCTTACCGGGCCTAATTAGTCAACGCTGGCTAATTACAGGAGTAAAGATCTAGATGACACCTAAGAATTTGGATTAAAGGAAAATAACCGTATGACTACTTAGTTCGCTGCATAACTCTTGAGCTTACAGCCTTTACCTCATGCAGGATAACCATTAAGATCTTTGGTTGATTATTTATGCAGTTTTCATCGTCAGACTTTTAAAGGCTATTAATTGAGTCGAGCCATTCTTTAAGCACGAATGTTCAGATTTTCGAATTCATGTTAGATTCAATACTGGTTGAATAAGTTGTTTGGATCTGGTAAATCCGGGCCGCCCAATCAATTACGTGATAATTTGAAAACTTTAAAATTGGGAATAAGTGTAACCTTAAAATTATCAATCTCATAAAATTATATATAACAACAATTATAGTTACTAACAACCTATTCGTTTGATAATCAATTTGCTATTTTGCATTAAGTTTAAATAGCCCTATCCTATTCGATTTTTTATGAAAAAGCACCACGGAGAAATTATTGAGCATGCCTTACGTAGAAACGGATACAACATTAGCGACCTTGCTCGCGAATTAGGTGTTAACAGGCGAACTTTATATAATTATTTTAAATCTTCAATACTCAAGCGCTACACCATTCTACACATCGGGAAGATACTCAGACATGACTTTAGCAGCGAATTCCCAGAACTCTTTGTAAGCGAAGATTTTGAAATCAATAATGAGAAAAACGTATCTTTCAATCCGCAACTCACTCAGATACACGAAGAAAGTATATTGTACAAAACCAAGTACATTGAACTTTTGGAAAAATACAACGCATTATTGACCGGGTTAGTAACAACAACTTAGCATGTTTTCCTAACCAATAATCAAATATGTGGGAACCCTTTGATAGGAAGAGCCGTCTACATGTATTACGGTAGCTGAGGCAAATTGCCTTTGTTCACTTTTTGACAAGTCGTAAGCGTTTTAAAAGTAACGGTACGTCATTAACGCTTGCCTTCGCCAAAGCAAATCACAAAATATTTGAATGTATCTAAGCGCTACTTTTTATATTGAATATTCTGAATTCTTCGGGCTTTTCCTGTTGCACCCGGTGGACTGCTCCGAATATGATGTGCACTTTCTGTCTTTCCTGGCAGATCGAGCGCTGGAAGCTGCTGGGCGGGCGAAGATTCGTAATGCACATAAACAAAAATTAGAAAATAGCACGCATGACGTCACCGCCGTAACGTATCGGAAAGTGTCGCTTGATAGAATCAAATGATAGAAGAGAAACGCAACTTTTCTGACAAGGTTAGCAATTTTTCTTGATTTGCCACCAATACAATTTCTCAATTAAGTACACAAGTTCTAAATTGAATGAAAGGCTTCATTCTCGTTTTCATAGCTTTGACTTGGCATATCCTAAATTGCGCTACCAATTATGAATAGCAAAATTACCTACCTGGCTTCGCTGGCATTAGCGGTATGCCTAACGAATTGTACCAAAGACCGAGCGATAGTAGAAAACGGAACTCCTGGAATTCCTAACACAGAATTATCATTGGCTACAGCTTCTGTTGCCTCTATGGGCGTTGAGACACTTTACGGTGCAGCGTATGCTCCCGGGGCGCTTGTCAATGCTACTGGCACTTCGGCCAGGTTAAATAACCCGAGCGGCTTACAATTAATGCCTGATGGAACGATCTATGTGGCCGATACCAAAAACAATGCAATCCGAAAGATAGCACCGTCCGGTGAAGTCTCGACCGTACCTATAAAGCCCGCCCCCTATGGTGCCTTATTGCAGAAACCGGTTTATATTGGCGTTGAGCAAAAAACGGGAACTTTTCATTTTGTGCTGGATGGTTTTGACGGCGACGGCTATGACGCTTCCTGGATCGCCAAGAGCAACGGTGATTTCGTACAACTATATTTTACGACCTATGTGAATGCAACGGCCTTGGCCAGGGATCCATACACAGATATTTTTATTACAGTTCTGGCGGCGGCATTACGCAACATATCAATCAACCCGAAGGCATCTACGGGGCATCCATCCCTTACGATCGAAACAAGCTGGGCGATCCGGATGCACCCGGGAGGCGGGGCTTCAGCTGGGACGCATTAGCCTTCGGCTACAACAAAGTCGTTTATTTTTCAAAAGACGGTACAATTTACAAATACACCCCTGGTGGTACAACAGCTGGCATATCAACTAGTTATGGTTTAAAGCACCTTACCTCAATGATCTTAAACAAGGACAGCAGAACAATGTATGTAGCGGACAACGGTTACATTAAGCGAATCGACGGAGATAAAGTTACTGTGCTGACCGGGCCAAAAGGAACTAATGATGGTCATGACGGATCAGCCAAAGATGCTGATGTTTACGCTTTTGGCTTAGCATTGGCAAAAGGGGAAAATTCATTATATTTTACGGATCTTAAGGCTAATACCGTTCGACGGCTATATTTAAAATAACTGGCAAATGCCAGTTATTCGATTAAAGCCATTTTTATCAAACGGCTACTCGTCTCAATATTTGCTTAAGTTCAATTTACAAAATAACGGGGTCAGTTACTGCCAATCGGTAGACATATTGTTTTCTACGCTCCGGGCGGCTATTTTAAGGCACACAGTGAATAAATAGACTCGATACAACCCTAAATACGATAATGTAATTAAACTGTTCGTACTGAATATAATTCCAAATTAATTTGTAACCCCAATCTTAGGTTACTTTTCAGCTCAGCTTTAATGATGAAACATTTTGTTCACTAAAACCTTGTGAATAGCACCCGATGCTTTGACCCCACTTTATTATCGATATTGAAATACAACACGTAGACATATTTCGGAGGCACACCCTTTACCTAAACGAATGGGAAACTGGTTTGTATCTAAATCATCCAATACAATAACATTAAGTAATATAGTATCCATGTTATTCAACCGATTGCATCCTTAAAGACAAATATTTAAAAATTAATTTTAGGCGTTTCTTTTCCACAGCTATTCACTTGAATAGGCACTATGAACCTCGGTCATATCCTCAATAGTCATCAACTTTTTGCCTCATTGGCTCTAAAGCGCGCTAAATAGCCTCAACAGATCAAATTAATTAGTTTTAAGTCGGAAGTCCGGGCTTTCTATAGCGAACACTTTTTCTGCTTTGATTCTCTTCTGCGGCATCGATCGAATGTGTACAGGTGATGTCATCTTCCTTTTCGGCAAGGGCAGATAACTTTTCATAGAACTTACGCAACTTATCAAGTTCTTCCTCTGTTAAGTCCTCGATATCCACCATCCGGTTACTGGTTCCCTCATGCGAAGCAATGATCTCATTTAGTTTTAAGTGAACAGCCTTGGAGTCTTTATTCTGTGATTTTTGTATCAGGAATACCATTAAAAAGGTTATGATAGTTGTACCGGTGTTAATGACCAATTGCCAGGTTTCCGAATATTTAAAGACAGGACCAGTCATCGCCCAGATCATAACGGTAGCCGCTGCGATAATAAAGGCAGTCGAACTGCCTGTAGCAGCGGTAGCCCAGTTTGCAAAGCGCTCGAATAGATTTTTTTTCTTTGCCATAGCAATCGTTTATTGCGCAACTCTAATATTCTTATTTTGTTTGCTGCTCATCTGATATCATGCTTGGGCTCGACCGCTTGGTGGATTGCCTTCAGATCAGTTTCGTTTTTCATTTCTTCTAAGTCGCGGTCACTTTCACCCGAACTTAATCCCATCTTTTGATGGATCTCATGAACCAGCTTAAGAAGCCGTGTCACTTCCTCTTCGGAACGTACATTTACTTCAAATTCGACATCTCTTTGTACAGTATCGATATGGCTTTGACGATTCTGATTGATAAGCACCGTTACGGACAGTACGATCGCAAAAATCGAAACGCCCATCTCTAATAATGGAAAGGGAAAAGGATCAAAATGATACAGGTGCGGCCAAAGGTTCCATCCTATCCACATTGCAAAAGTTAATATGCATGTCAATAAAAAAACAGGGCTCCCGAGTACAGCTATTACCCTGACCGTCACCTGATCGGTGCGGGTCTTGGTAAACTCCAGACCTGATCTCAGGCTTTTTTTTTGCTTGTCCATATTTTCATACTATTGTACTAAATTAAATTATTAATCATCATCTCCAATGTTAAAGATTTTACCGGTTCTATCATTGCTTTTGAGCTCAATCATCTGTTCGGCACAATCCAATCCTGCACCTGTAGAGATAACAAAAGCATTCCTAAATCATGGGGAATCTAAAAGAGATACGGTCATGGAGTCTGATACATCGAAAGAAAACAAAGAGCCACGTTATTACTATGTATCCGCTTATGCTAACGTATTTGTAAATTCCAAAGGCGGAGTAGCTAAGCGGTTTGCACCAGCATTTGAGTTTGGCCGGACCTACGGGATCTTTGATATCGGCCTGGCTACCGGACAATTTAATTCGGCACGTTCGGATACTGCACGTTATCTGGAATTTCGCCCTACCATCAATGTTTTTTCGAAAGGGCGTTTTTCGGAAGCGCTGTGTCTGGGTGCCGGTTATGTTTTGAACGCCAAACAAGGTTTGGTTACCGAAATCTGCAATAGCATCAACTTTAATATTTCAGAAAATTTGGCAATTGCTGTTACGCAAGGCTACTGTTTTTTTGATGGCACCAATGACAGCCGGAGTGCTCAGTATATGGGATTTAGCCTGACCTACAACTTGTTGAAACCTCACAGCGTTAATAAAGCAAGGAAAAAGGCTGCGATAGTCAGCGACAAATAGATGATAATTTAGCGTCTAAGGCCTATACATGCCGAAAACGGATCTGATTTTTGCTTTCAAACATTTCAACTGCAGACCATTCAGAGTCATTTTCGGTGAAAATCAACCCTTTTTTATAGCGATTTAAAAATAATGAACTACTAAATCTCTACTCAGTTTCAAATCAGAAATAAATCTTTAAATTTATTTGAGATACGGGCCTTTGATTAATCATTTTAAGCGCCAAACGAAGAATCAGAACAAATTTTTAAGAGATACCGGTCAAATCGATGCCAATCATCAACAATATAATCAAGTTTAACACTCAAAGGCTCATTGTTTTTTCCGTTTTCAAATTCGTAAAAGTTATGTACAATCTCAAGATGTTTGCCTTCCGGATTGTCCATGATATTTGCAAGCGTAATATGCAAGCTTACTGTATTCAATACCTCTCTTAAAGATTTCACTTAGCTATTATCATTAGTCTTAAAAAAGACCCCTAATTAGTACAATTGTTTTCGTACATCCCTTGGTAGTTGACATATCTTGGATGATTTGTAACTTGACCTGGCATCTTCACAAGCCTTCCAATAATAGAACCAATCTTAGTAAATAGCTCTTTTATCAGTTTGTTCAAGGGGACCTTACCCTCATCAGCAGTTTTGTTTGTTACTTCGGATGAGTATCTCCGCACCTAAAGGGCAATTTTTGCCTGAGGAATAGTAATATGGAATACGGTCCCTTTTCCAGGTTCTGAAGTGATCATCAACTTTCCATCAATGCTATCTACCAGGTGTTTGACCAGAGCCAGACCGAAACCGTAACCCTGTTCACCGCCAGTTCCGGCAGTAGAAAACCCATTTCCGTTAAGAATAGCGCCGACTTTATCTGAGGACATGCCGATACCGGTATCGGTCACGGTGATACAAAGCTCATTCATTTGTTCATCTAAATTCATGTTGATTTCCACAGTTATGTTACCACCCGGCGGGGTAAACTTCATAGCATTCGAAATCAAATTCCCGATGATTTGTAATAATTTGCTTTTGGAGAAAGCGATAGCCTCCGTCTCTTGACTGGTGTACACCCGAAAACGGATACCTTTATTCTGTGCCTGCGGCGCATAGAGCTTTTCCAGCTTCTCCTTCAAGATGAGCTGAGTCGACTCACCTGCACCGAGCTTTGCATTAGCTGATTGCTGCGCCTCTGTACTCAGTATTTCGTCGGCGAGTTCCAATAAGGAATTTCCGCTTTTGTAGATCAGATTGATAAACTGCAGCACTTCTTCCATGTTATTCTCATCTCCTTGCTCACTGATGACGCGCGCAAGTCCGATAATGCCCCCGATCGGGCCTCGGATATCATGTGCTACCCTTTTTTTGCTCTCCATCGCTTCCTTGGCATCCTCCTTCAGTTGCTGCATCGCCCTATAGGTCTGTAAACGATTAACAATCTCACCACTGATGATTTTAAGCATCTCTATTTTTTCCGGGCTCAGCGGTTTACTTTCTTTATCAAATACGCAGAGGCTGCCTATAGCATTTCCTGACGGGGTCTTTAACGGCACACCGAAATAGTATTTAAGGTGGGGATCGTCTTTTACGTAGAATTTATCCTTGAATCGATCATCAAGTGACAGGTCAGTAACTTCGAATTTTTCTTCCTCGGCGATCGTATACTGGCACACAGCTTCTTCACGGGGCAGTTGCTCGACGGGCAAACCGTGGTTGGCAATGGTCCAGGACGTAAAACTGTCGATGAGGTTTACCAGCGAAATATCCGCTCCGGCCACTTTTGCCGCGAGCATGGTCAGGTCCTTGAACTGGTGTTGGAGGGATCCATAGTCAAGGTCAAAATCGGCCAGTTCAATGATACGGTCCAGCTCATTATGAGGTAGCGCAGGTGTCGTCATATTGATTTGTATTAACTTGATTAACAGTCAGCATAATGGATAGTTTCAATAGTTTTATCTATATAGATGTGCAGTGGTTGAACGTAAATAGACTGCTTGCCGGATCAAAAGTCATTTGACGGCTCGAAAGGCCTCATTTTTATTCCCCAATCACGAAGGTTTGTCGTAATATTGCTAACTCACTCCGTGGATCGCCAAAGCCGTTCCAACGGATCAACTTATGAGCAAACCGGATACCACGCTAATCATCGATTCAAAGAAAGAGACACAAAAAATTATTGATCATATAAAAAAAATAAGGGTAGAGAAAAAAATAAATCAGGAAAAAATTGCAGTGGCTCTTGGTATATCTCAAAACGCCTACTCTAAAATCGAACGTGGTGAGACCAAGTTATCAGTAGCGTATTTGATCACAATATTACATGCGATGGATGCAACATTGTCGGTCCACATCACGAAAGAAGCTTAAGTTTAATTCCGTATTCCCGAAATTAGAATAATCAGGGCTACAGAAACTGTAGACGGTCAAACCTTAAATGTATGGGGACGGAATCAGCTAACGATGATGGATGGCTAATTACGCTGCGGAGTAAAGCCGGACTTTGTCAACGAGTTCAGTAATCTCAAATGGTTTATCAATATAATCGTTGGCCATGCAAAGCTTTTGGTGCATGGTATGGCTACCGTGGGTCGCAGAAACAATGATGACGGGGATACCGGTAGTCGCTGCATGAGACTTTAGCGCTTTGCAAATGTCCCTGCCATCCATATCCCCGAGCATCGCATCCAGTAAAATCACATCCGGATGTAAACGATCTACCTCAGAGACGACTTCATGGCCGGAATTAAGCTCGGTGACGACATAGCCTTCATCATATAGGATCATTTTAATTATAAAACGAATATCATCGTCGTCATCAACAACTAAAATTTTTTTTCCCTTTCCACTCATTGATTTATCCTTGCTTTAAATATTTGATATAGCTTCATGCTAAATAATCAGGCAGCTTTATTCTGAAAAGCCTTGCCTCTTCGATTTTTAGGGTCTTTTTTCAACAAGTTCATCAACTCCAGGTCGATGGCTTTTAATAATACGGATGTTTTGATAGTGGCTTTCATCACATTTATTTTAATATGATTTACCGTCTAAAAATCATGCCAGCGGCCAGCGGCTGCATCCGTTGGCTGATCGCTCCTGTAATTAGGATAATACCGTCCGATTAAAGAGAGAAGCCGACCTGAAAACAACATATTGCTTCAACCGTTCCTATTTCATGAAGATCAGAAACTTGCAGATTGGAATGTTTGACAGCCGCGCTATCCCGACCCGGTGTGCCTGTTCCGAAAGTGGCAATGGCGGTTCACCCTTTTATACAAAAGCGCTACCAAGGTACCTCGATGTCTCCAACGGAATACGGCCCCAGACATGAGCGCTATGATGAAAGGGTTCACCACATCCGCGCGAAGGACGCTTCGCTCCTTCGCCAAAAAGGCTGTAAAACTTTGGCCAACCCTATTTACGCAATATTCAGGAAATTAATAACCGTACCTTCGTCCAAAACCTATTCTGTAAGATCATTGCTACGCAGGTCACAGGTTCGTAGCGCTGCCCCTTGGGCAGGTCCAGGGTTCGCTGATCACTTCGCCCTTCTAAAATTCACGGATCACCCGCCAGGCAACGGGAAAGTTTCCCGGAACGGAATCAAACAGTGTCGTAGGCGATCTTAGTCACAGCTTGTCAAGACTACTAACTAATTCTAAAGCCCCATGGGGCTTCGATTGCAATAGCGCTTTACAAATAATTGTTCACCACAGTCCCAATTTTTCAAGCCTTAAAAATTTACGTTTCTAAGGGCTTCTTCAATAAATTGTTTCTTCTGCAAATTACTTACCACCATGAAAGTGGAAATCGGATCTGATCCACCGAATCCACGACCAGGCCGGCTTTGTAAGCATAGCGGTTCACCTCTTTTTTGTCAGCGATCCCTGATAAGACCAGTATGGTTTTAAAGCCCATATACAAACCGCCGATGATATCCGTTTCCATCGTATCTCCAATCATGATAGTTTCCTCCGGTTTGAGGCCTAAATAGACACTGGCCAGACGCATCATGACGGGACTCGGCTTACCGATAACAAACGCATCCCGGCCGCAGCCCTCCTCGATCATAGCAGCGGTTGCGGCAATACCCAGATTATTCCAGCCCGGCTTTCGCGGTGTCGGGTCGCGGTTGGTAGCAATGAATCTAGCACCGTCCAATATCATATCGACCCCCTGATGAACCATTTTCAAATCAAACTCATGACCTTCCCCAAGAATGACAAAATCGGGTTTTTTATCCACCAGTCGGATGCCGGCATGCTCCAGGCTTTTAAGCAACCCCCCTTCCCCCAGCACATAGGCGCTACAGCCTGGAAATTCGTCCTTCAGAAATGTAGCCGTGGCCATCGCGCTGGTATAGATATGGTCTTCGCTGACGCCCTTAATTCCGAGTTCTTCCAGTTTTTGCACCGCTTCCGCCCGGCTCCTGGAGCTATTGTTGGATAGAAAGGTGAAAGGTATCTTTTGGTCCAGTAGACGCTGCACGAAAGTATCGCTTCCATGGATCAATTCCTCGCCGGCGTAGATCACCCCGTCCATATCGATCATCAGTCCGTGTTTTTTCATCTCATATTATCAGTTAGTACCCGATATCCGTAGCATCCTTAATGTAAGCTCGCGGATTTTTTAATAATATCATTTAGACCTACTATGTTGTTAGTTGGCAATACATACCGCAAGACCATTTACAGCACAAATGAAGGAAGAATGTACGAAGGTTTGCGGAAAGTTACCGAGCATTAAACCTTGCTCAGGATCATATTCCTCGCTAAAATATCCGAGGTCGTTAGCGCAGTTTTTTACGGCCGTAATAATCTTTTCAGCTTTTATAGGATCACCTGCAAGTGCGTAATAATGAGCCATCCAACAACTGGCTGCCAAAAAAACGCCTTCTTTAGCTGCGTTAAATTCCAATAAATGACGCCGGTAAAGGCAACCTTCCCTGTGACGTTTTTCGATGGCAGCAATCGTAGCTTGAAGATGATCATTATCTGCCTTCACAAAGCCAAAAGACGCCAATAATGCACAGGAAATGTCGACATCTTCAGAACCAGCATATACGGCAAAGGCACCATAGCTGGTCATACAATTGTTTGAAATAAACTCCCTGATCAGGCGAGCATTATACAGCCAGCATTCAGCGGCTTCCCGGTCGTCCTGATAAGGCGCCATTACTTCGAGCGCCCGGGCAGCTAAGGCTTTGCTCGATGTGTAATGCTGTGTTTGTTCTTCCTCCCATATGCCATTGTCCTTACGTTCCCAATTTTTGCAGATGTAGTCGGCAATAGCTTCAACTGTTTCCCATTCCGGGCGTTCGTCGGTCTTCGCATAAATGGCGCCACATGCCAGTAGAATGCTGGCTTCGGCGTCCAGTTGAAACTGATCTGCGGCCGTGTTGCCTGCCGTTATGGGCCGGCTATCCTGATACCCCTCTAATGAAAGATATCTTATCTCTTTCCTGACAGACTGATCGATACCATAAAAACAGGCCACATGTGATTGGTTATTTTTACGCATGGCGCCCGAGACGAACGACATGAACGCTTTCTCGACCATTCCGTCGGTCTGTAAGCCAACCAGTGACGAAGTGATCAGGGCCGCATCACGCATCCACACATAACGGTAATCATAATTTCTATGCCCTCCGATCACTTCCGGCAGCCCGGTGGTCGGCGCGGCAATAATGCCGCCTGTCGGTTCATAAACCATTTGCTGCAAAGCGCGTAATGAATTGCGGACCTCATTTTTAAAGGGCCCTTCATAATCAATATGCGATTTGATTTTTGTCCAGGCGGCAAGCGTCGCTGATAACGCGTTCTCAAACATTTTATCGTCGATACAATCCGTATCGATCAAGGCAGACCAGCCTTCCTGACCAGCAGGAACGTTATAATGGATGACGTCACCGTCAATCCAGAGCTTATGCGAGGCATGCATCCATAGATTCATATCCGGCAAATGGATCAAATGGGAATGGATCTGCCTGATGTTGATATTTGTTAATCCGTATTCTGCTCTTAAACGGATAATTGCGATTACATCGATAGGTACTTTCGAGATCTTTCTGCAAATCCCTGTAAACGATGCGCCGGTCGGCATAAAGTCTGTCAATGAAAACTGTCCGCCGTTTGTATTGAAATTGGTCGTCAATACACTGCTTCTATGTTCAAATGCACGTGAATCGTACTTTTGCCCTGGACTTTTAATTTCCCAGTAACCACCTTTCTCCTCATCGAGCAGCGATGAAAAAACGGCTTCACGGTCAAATGCGGTCGGGCAGTACCAACTGATGGTTCCTTCCTGGTCAAGCAAAGCACAGGTACGCCGGTCGCTGATGACCGCCAGTGTAGAAATTGGAGGTTGTCTCATTGGTGATTATCGATAAAAAAATGCCGGGCTAAGTCATCAGCCCGGCAATCAAAATTGCTAGGATCATTTTATGGGTGTCCGTTACCGCCGGCAGCGCCATATACCTGACCGGTAGCATAACTGGCGTCGGCATCAGCTAGCTGTACAAATATTGAAGCTAATTCTGCTGGCTGACCCGGACGGCCCAATGGGGTGACCGAGCCAAATTTTTCAATGGCATCCTGTGGCTGTCCGCCGCTAACCTGCAAAGGGGTCCATACCGGTCCGGGTGCTACCCCGTTAACACGGATGCCTTTTGGTCCCAATTGTTTTGCTAGTGATTTGACATATGCGACATTGGCCGCTTTAGTTTGCGCATAGTCAAAAAGATTTTCTGACGGATCATATGCTTGAACGGAAGTAGTTGCGATGATGGCTGATCCCTCCGGTAAGTGAGGCAATGCCGCTTTGGTGATCCAGAACGGTGCGTAAATATTGGTTTTTATCGTCGCGTCGAAACCTTCTTCCGTAATGTCCAGGATAGAATCCATGGCCTGCTGTCTTCCGGCATTATTGACCAGTATATCCAGCCCGCCGAGTTCCGTAACAGCGGTTGAGACCAATTCTTTGCAAAATTCCGGGTCGGTAATATCTCCGGGAATGGCTACCCCCTTGCGTCCGGCTGCCTGGATAAAAGCAATTACTTCGTCCGCGTCACTTTGTTCCTCGGGGAGATAATTAATTACTACATCTGCACCCTCACGGGCATAGGCGATCGCTGCTGCTCGGCCAATACCGGAGTCACCGCCGGTGATCAAGGCTTTGCGTCCTTCTAATCTCCCAGATCCTTGATAGCTCTTTTCGCCATGATCCGGCAGCGGGTCCATTTTAGAGGCAAGCCCAGGTACTTCCTGCGGCTGCCTTTTGAACGGTGGTGCAGGGTATTTTCCTGCCGGATTCTCTAATTTTCGTTTTTTTAGTTCTGACATGTTTTCTAAATAGATAATAATTGATGTTATTAAGCCAACAGGTCTTCGCACTACATTGTTGGCATTTATTTCAAATAAGACGCTGAGCATACCAGACTTTTGAGTATACCTGGCAGCTGTATGGGGTTTCGAAATGGCACCAGGATAAGGATGATGATGCCCTGAACAGTTAAGAGTTTACGGTAAATCTGGGATCGCTATTCCCTTGTTCATGTTAACCATTATTGCCTGTGGATTTTACGATGTATGCAGATCTGTTATAACTAGAAAAACCTTCTTGCGATCATCTGTCACTGCGTTCAGGTCTTCCCCGGCCCATATATGGGAATCCGATTTTTAGCGGCAATTTGCATTTATGAAAAGCAACCATTGGTCAAAAGTTCCCGACCTTCGATTACGATAAGAATTGTTACCGTGGCAACTTGCTTGCTTCACAAGCAAGTTCAATTTCATTGAGCTAAAGATATTTACCTGAATATTTTCGAATCGTGCTGCATATAACAACTCACCTTGTAATGAAGAATCGTTAAGTCGGTTGTAATGGGTAGCCGGTACGGACGCAGCAAATGAGAAGCCTGAATTCTAAAAAATCCCCGAACACTCGCTGCAGGGGACTTTAGCCAATTTTCAGTATAACTAATTTCACAGAAAAAATAATTCTGTAATGAACGAATATATACAAATTCAGCCAAATAATAAAGGCCCCTGACACTCGCTGCTGGGGGCCTTTAACCTAAACCTTATTACAATGTAAATGCGGGGCACTTACATGAATTTGATTTCAATTATAGTACATTTTTTTGACAATTAGTTAATATATAGCAAACGGGTTTGGCATATCAGCACGAAATCCCCGAATGCTTGTCACCGGGGAATTAATTGACCTGATCTTAATTCTCATATCTATACTAATTCACTTACGTGTCCGGGGTGCGGATATACCGGTTTAAACTTTTTATCCAAACGCTGCCGTGGTTAATCAGTAATTTGCATTACTTTCCATGGCCGCCTTCCAGGCAAAAGATAAAACTACCCGGACACCTTGGGGAACGTTGTCGTTAAAATAAAGCCTGGCTTCATTCCGGTAACGCGTACGATAAACGACCATAAAATACATTCCAAAGCCTTTAAAGTCCGGGTCAGTGGCGGACTCATAACTTTCCATAGTCTTTACTTGATCAAGAAACTTTTTGATTTGTGGTAAATATCCATTTCACAATTGGGCAGATCAGGTTTTGATAAAAGATAGATGTACCGGGTTCGTGCTTTGTTGATATTTTTTAATTATAACGAAAAATAGAATGGCTTCGTATCCGAAACGTTGTGACGGCTGGAATGTTGAATCACACCTTCAACCGTAATTGTAGTTTGTTGGCTGTTGTGACTTGATATGCAGCGCCGCAAAGACCGAACTAATGATTTTTCAAGCGGACGATTTTTCAGATAGGAATATGAACTCCTCATGAAAATCATCGTATAATACCTTTATGGATATGGAAACCCTAAAATTGGAAATCACAATAAAAATGTTATGTACCTTAGTACAGGATAATTTTGAACAAATAAGTGCTGTCTGCCCGTGCAAATTTGGCAATGATTCCCGCCTGACCGGCTTATTAAAAGATCAGTTTAAATTGCAGCAAAGTCTCCTCTACGCCATACATGCTTATATGAGCGGTGACGCGGACAGCTTATCCCTTTTAGACCAGCAAATATTTGAATTTCAGCTTGACCATCTCCTGGCAAAACACGATATTAAAGCGGAGACCTGATTTCCGGGTCTAATGTAGACCGGCAGCGGGCAACTGCGGGTAATTACCGGTTGCCTGATGGGCTGAGGCTCAGGCTCAGCTGACAAGATCTGTCAACAAATCGTTGTACTGCTCGAGTAAAATAAGGTATTTTTCTTTGTAAAGCTCATCCTCAGCAATGTCCTGCTGCCCGAGACTGAATTTCGGACCAGTATTTAACACTTTCTGGAATTCCTCGTACGTGAATAGGTCCGGGAACTCCACGCTGAAATCATGTCTTAAGATACCGCCAATCCGAGAGATGACGGCTGGTTTTACAATTGAGCTACTGAAATAATTATAGAGTGTGCGCCTGTTGACCCCTAGCTGGCCCGCTAGGCTGCTTACATTAAAGCCGTTTTTCCTGACAACATATTCTAAAATTTTCCCCTGATGATTATCCATAGTTCCCAGTGGCCAAATTCCAGACCAGTTATGCATCGAAAGCTAAAGTGTACGCAATATTCCACCGGAATTTACCGTATGGCAAAAAACTAAAACAAAGGCTAATGCCTGTAGCTATTAGTTAACAACCGCCAAATTCCGCAGATTTACGCTGTATGTTTTTTCACACAATAAATTCGACATTGCATAGAAACCTGAACGGTCAGTTTAATTTGCCTGTTGACAGATCCCAAGTTTTCGCGCTTGCCAGGACGGATTTGGTTAATTGGAGATATCATAAGAGAACATGGACCACTGTCCATCGTTATGCGCATAAGTCACTTCGAAATATTTGCCTTCCCAATTGACCATGGAGGTTATCGGAAGATCGGGATCATAGAGATCCCTGCCAATAATCTTGCAGAGTTTTCGGTCCGCAACAGCAACAAAATTCCGAAAGTTTACCATAAGGATCCTGAATCCGGCTCAAAATAAGGATTTTTTGAAACCTGCTAGCATCAGATCTGTCAATACTAGGCAGAACGGTTATAAATATGAGTCAGTTTCATTCTCCGGCTTATTTTGCGGTCATGTACTTGGTCGCGATCAGCAGCAGGAGGATCCTGTCGGTACGGGCTTCGTTATAACATTCCTTCAATAATTTTTTGACCTGCTTGTCCTTCAGCTTGACTGCAGCCAT
>JAESTD010000035.1 GCA_016763755.1 Mucilaginibacter sp. | reverse complement strand
TATTTTTGAAGTTGTTTTTGCATAAACCTAAATGTAATGGAGCACATGCCAAATAGAAAAAGAATTTTATTAGCCGAAGACGAAGAGCACTTGTTAGAGGCCATTAAGTTAAACCTTGAGCTGGAAGGTTATAAAGTTTCAACAGCAAATAACGGTAAAAAAGCCCTTCAGATCTTTAAAGAAGAGCGTTTTAACCTGGTGATATTAGACGTAATGATGCCCGAGATAGACGGCTTTGTGGTTGCAGAAACCATCAGGCTGGAGAACTCTGAGGTGCCTATTATGTTCCTTACCGCCAAGAATACCAACGAGGATAAGATCTCGGGCCTAAAAAAAGGTGCTGATGATTACCTGACCAAGCCTTTCAACCTGGAAGAACTGATCCTGCGAGTTAACAACCTCATCAAGCGCAGCCTTAAAGGCGACGACCTGAAAGAGTTTAACAGCTACAAGATCGGTGATAAAACCATTCACTTCAACTCGTTCGAGCTGATCAATGAGGATGGCAGCATCACAGCTTTGACCAAAAAGGAAACCATGTTGTTGAAGCTGTTGATAGAGCGCCGTAATGAAGCTGTATCGCGCGAGCAAATCCTGGAAACCGTTTGGAATTATGACGTTTACCCATCAACCCGTACTATCGATAACTTTATACTTACGTTCCGTAAATACTTTGAACCGGATCCAAAAAATCCCGTTTATTTCCACTCAATCCGTGGCGTAGGTTATAAGTTTACTGATAATCACTAACAGTACTGCATGTTTACAAACAGGGCAAGGGTTTTAGTAATAGGGATGTTTGTTATACTGATGGCGGTTGCCATTAAGTACCAGGTATATCAGTTGGCAGCAGCAGCTTTGATGTTTGCTGCAGTGTTGGTATACGGATATTTTAAGCAGGGTACTATAGTTTTGGCGGCAAAGGCCTTCCATCATAAAGAGTATGATAAGGCCGAGGAATTGCTGAAACAGGTTTATAAGCCCGATATGCTAAGCAAAAAGCGCCGTGGCTTTTACGAGTTCATATACGGCGGCGTATGCCTGCAAAAGCAGGATTTTGACGAGGCCGAGCAACACTATGAACTGGCCGCGCTTTACCCGCTCCGTAATGCTAATGATCACGTAGCCGCGCTGGTGCATGTAGCCAACATCAACGTGCGCAAAGGCAATTGGGAAAAAGCCAAAGCCTACCTGCAATTAACAGAAAAACACAAAGACAATATAACTGCCAAAATGAAGGATGTTATCCAAAAGGTAAGGCAGGAAGTACAGAAGCACTGATAAATAGAATTAAGACAACAAGAAGCAAGAAACAGGACAGGAGAAAGTCTTGATTCCTGACTCTTGTTGTCTTGCCTCTCTGAGCACAATATGAAAGATTCGTTATTTATAAAAGCCGCATTTTCGGAGAAAACAGAACGACCACCCGTGTGGATGATGCGCCAGGCCGGCCGCTTTATGCCGCAGTACTGGGAGATCAAAAACAAGTACTCGTTCCTGGAGATGTGCAAAACGCCCGAGATAGCTGCTGATGTAACCATGTTACCGGTTGATCTGCTGGGTATTGATGCTGCCATTTTATTCTCTGATATCCTGGTAACAGGCGAAGCCATGGGCGGCGACCTGAGCTTTACCGCAGGTGTTGGTCCTAAATTTGCCAACCCAGTACGCACCCAGGCTAATATTGATGCCCTTGAAACCAACGTAGGTGATAGGCTGCAATATGTTGCCGACGCGATAAAAGTTATTCAGCAACGTTTAAACGGCAGCATTCCGCTTATTGGCTTTGCAGGTGCACCATTCACGGTAATGAGCTACCTGGTTGAAGGCGGATCGTCGAAAGACTTCAAACTGACCAAGCTGATGCTACACAATGAGCCGGAGATGGCGCATCAGTTGTTGTCAAAAATTGCCACGGTTACTGCTGATTACCTTAATTTGCAGATAGCCGCCGGTGTAAACGCTATCCAGATCTTTGATAGCTGGGCACAAGCTTTATCATGGGATGATTACACCGAGTTTTCACACCGTTATGTCCAGGAGATCATCAGCAAGCTGAACAGGAAAGATATCCCTGTTATATCATTCTGTAAAGGCAGCTCGGTTTTCGCACCGCTGATGGCCGAAGCAAAACCTGATGTGATCTCCATCGACTGGAATGTTGACCTGTTAGATATTAAAAACCGCCTGCCAAAAGGCATAGCAGTCCAAGGTAACTTAGATCCGCATATCCTGTATGCCGATAAGAAAGTGATCAAAGACCGCATGCACCGCCTGTTCGAGCGCATGCGCGGCGAAGATGGTTTTATCTTTAACCTTGGTCACGGCATTATGCCTGATATTCCGTTTGATAACGTGAAGTACGCGGTTGAGGTGATAAAAGAGTTTAGATATTAAGAACTATTAATAATTAATGTCATTGCGATCCGCCGAATGGCGGAGAAGCAATCTCCTCGCGTTCAATATACATGCGACGAGATTGCCACGTCGCTACGCTCCTCGCAATGACATCGATTCGGGTATGTACCAATACGTTTTAGCCATACACATCATTTTTGTAGTCTGCTGGATGGCGGGGCTGTTCTACATGGTACGCCTTTTTATTTACCACACCGAGGCACAGGACAAATCAGAGCCCGCCCGTACTATCCTCTCCGAACAATTTGAGGTGATGGAACGCAAACTATGGTGGATCATCACCACGCCCAGCATGTATATTGTTATTGTTGCCGGTGCAATGATGATACACCTTCATCAATGGTATGCAATATGGCCGGGGTGGTTAGTGATGAAATTGCTGTTTGTTGTCGGCTTGCTCATCTATCATTTTATCTGCCAGAAAAAGATGAAGCAAATGGCGCAGGGTAAATTTTCATGGACATCCACCCAGCTGCGTTTATGGAACGAATTGGCAACAGTACTCTTGTTTGCCATCGTTTTTCTGGTAGTGCTTAAAAGTGCCCTTAATTGGATCTTCGGTGTTGTGGGTATTATCGCATTCAGCGTGATACTGATGATGGCTGTGAAGATCTATAAACGCTTTAGGGAGAAGAAGTAGGGCTTAACACTATCTCGTTTTTATCATATTTATCTACCTTTTGTTCAATACCGAGATCTGCCATCGTTTTGGCCAGGTCGAATATCAATCGTGGGGTCCAGCCGTCTTGTTTGGGAACAAGGAATGCTAATGTTTTGCGTTTGCTATCAATTAGTAAAATATCTCTTTTCTGAGAGGTGACCCTTGATTTCTGTCCAAAGTAATCCGCGCGTTTCTTGTAAATAAACCATAACTCGTTAAAGGAAAAGTATTCGGTTTGGCTGCTTGTATGGCTTTTTGTGATCAGTTCAAGTTTTTTTTCAATGGGGTTAAGCGATACGCTGTGAGTGTACTCCTTAACAGCAAATACTCTGAGGATTACACCAGCGACTATGATCAAAATTATTAAAAGACCTATCGGAACTGATAAAAACCATAAGCCACCTGCTAAAAATATTGCAAATACAATAACTGCAGACAATCCGCCTTTATCCCGTACGGCATAAACGTATTTGGAGTTTGCAATTTCAATCTCAGGTTTATCCATGTAATTTAGTTGAACCAAGTAAATATAAGTTGATCAGCCGTTATGTGCAGCGTTTTTTAGTATTATTACAACGCTTTCAAATTATTTTCAAACAGGCATGCAACCAATTCATCAAACCTTACATCTTACCAATAAATGATGTTTTTGGAGCCTAAGCACACTATTGATGAACTGGTAGCCCGCTGTATAAGCGGCAATCGCAAAGCGCAGGAGCAATTGTATAAACAGTTTGCTTCAAAAATGCTGGGTGTTTGCATGCGCTACGCTACCGACCGTATGGAAGCCGAGGATATGCTACAAAACGGGTTCATGAAAGTGTTCCAAAAAATAGCAGACTATAGGGGTGATGGATCTTTTGAAGGTTGGGTGAGGCGCATAATGGTGCATAGTTCTATTGAATACTATCGCAAGCATCACAAAATGATGCAGGTAGTTGAACTGGAAGAGGCGGGTAGAGAACCATCGATCAATGCAGCCGCAGCGAGCAGTTTAGAAGTAAAAGATCTGCTGCAACTGGTAAAAGCCCTCTCGCCGGGGTACCGCATGGTGTTTAATTTATACGCCATTGACGGTTACTCGCACAAAGAGATTGCCGAGATAATGGGCATTAGTGGAGGGGCATCAAAATCGCAACTGTCGCGGGCAAGGGCGATCCTTAAAGAACAGGTTTTAAAAATGGATAATAAGACATACAATTATGCAGGATAAAGATTTTGACCGTTTGTTTAGCGACAAACTCTGCAACCTGGAAGTTGAGCCATCGCGCGAGGTGTGGAAAAACATCACTGCTGAATTGGATAGCAACAAACGCAGACCGCTGGGTATTTACCTTAGCATAGCCGCAAGTTTACTGGTGATCCTAACGGTAGGGATATATTTTCTGACCAGGAATGAAGAAGTAAAACCGAAACAACAGATAGCTGTAGTTAAGCCTAAAGTAAAAGCGACTGAGGCGGGAGAAGTAAAAGCTGATAAAGTAGAACAGCAACAAACGGAACAGCCGCTTGCTGCTGCTACGCCTGACGTAACTATCGCGAAAGAAAAACCTGAACGTACCTATAAATCTGTGGTAAAAGAGGAAGTAACTAAGCATTCAGAAGCTGCTGAACCGGTTATTACAGAACCGGTAGAAACTAATGAGCACGGTGAGCAACTGGCGCAGTTGCCTGTCCAGAAAACGCCCGGGATAAAATTTACAGTGCCCGATAAAACTACGCCTCTTGTTGAAAAAATCGACGATCCTATACAGGTGAGCACGGTAGCTGTAGTGCCACCGACTGAGCAGGAGCCTGCAAAAATACTTGCCGCAACACCAACCCGTAAACATAAAATACGTGGCATTGGCGACCTGCTGAATGCCGTTGTAAGCAAAATAGACAAACGGAAAGATAAATTAATTGAGTTTTCAAGCAAAGATGAAGATGAACCGAATGTTACAGGCCTTAACCTCGGTTTCATCAAAATAAAAAAACAAAGCAGATAATTTTAAAGTACATTACAGAATATGAAACGCCTCTTATTTACCACCATTATATGTTTGGCCGCAACATCACTATTTGCCCAAACCACTACAACAGATTCGGTTAAAACGGATACTACTAAAAGTCGCCGTACCCGCATCCGTCTTGGTTTTGGAGATGATGTAGCGCAGGTAAACATTAATGATACCACTAAAACTGCCTCAAAAGCGCCGGGCTTCTCCTTCGGGCTTACGTTTACGCGTTTTGATATCGGTTTAACCACACTTAATGATAACGGCAGTTTTACGCTGTCACCCACTAATGATTTTTTGAGCTATCGTTCGTGGAGGAGCAGTAGCATTGGCTTTGACGTATTGCAGTTGGGTTATCGTTTCAGCAGTTCGTTTAGGTTTTACGTTGCCGGTGGTTTCGATTGGACAAACCTGCGCCTGCGCAAAAATATCACCATCCAACGTAGTCAGCCAACTTTGACCTATACACAGGATGACGTAGAATATACCAAGAATCGTTTATCGGCAACTTATATCCGCATACCCATCTCATTTGATTTCCGTACGCACGATGACGCCGATGGTCGCAGATTTCACTTCGTGGTAGGCCCTGATCTGGGTATCCGTATCAGCAGCAGCTTAAAACAGGAGAGCAAACAAGGTGACACCAAACTAACCGGCGATTATCATTTTGCCAAATTCCGCTATGGCGCAGCAGCGCGTATAGGTTACGGTGCTATAGGTGTGTTTGCCAAATACTATTTCAATAATATGTTTGATAATAGCCCGGCGCAGGACGGCTTAAGGCAGTTTAACTTTGGCATGAGCGTAGGTTGGTAAGCCAAATTTGTACCTTTGGCCTCAATGGCTAACCAAACATTTTTAAGAGCAGAGGCAGTAAGCAGATCATACGGCGGAGCCGAGCTATCAGGCGTTAGAAATATTACCCTTGATATTACCCCGGGGAAAATAACCGCAATTATTGGCGAAAGCGGGAGCGGTAAAAGCACCTTGCTGCGATTGTTATATGGCTTATTATCACCTGATGTCGGCACGGTATCGTTTGAGGGCGAACGCATCTGGGGACCCGAAGAAAAGCTGATACCCGGCCATGATGCCATGAAAATGGTTACCCAGCATACCGATGACCTTAACCTGTTTGCACGTGTTTGGGATAACGTTTCTACAATGCTGCCCAGTACGGATATAAGAGCTAAGGAAGAAAAAACCGAACAGGTATTGCGCCAGCTGAATATGATGCACCTTTCGCTGAAACGCGTAGCCGACCTTAGCGGCGGCGAGAAACAGCGTGTAGCCATTGCCCGTGCCATCATCACCCGCCCACAGGTTTTGTTGCTTGATGAACCCTTTAACCAGGTTGATACCTCATTTAGAGAAGGCCTGCAGCACGACATTCGCCAGATTGTGAGAGAGACCGGCCTAACGGTAGTAATGGTATCGCATGACCCTGCAGAGGTGCTTTCAATGGCCGATGAACTCATTGTTATAAAACAAGGCGAGATAGTTGAAACCGGCCATCCCAAGGAGCTATACAACAATCCACAAAACTTATACACAGCAGAACTACTTACCAATTGCAATGTGCTTAACGCGGATGAAGCCAAAGCCTGCGGTATTAAAGCTGATAAAGTAACTATAGTTGTTTATCCCGAATGGGTCCGCCTCAGCAATGTGCTTAAAACAAGCGAGTGGCTGGTAAAAGAAATATTGTTTAAAGGCCCTTATGAGGATCTGATACTGGAGTATAAGGGCGTTATCCTACGAGTGGTAAACAACGAGCCTGATTCCTACAAAGAAGGTGATGTTGTTGGAGTAAAGGTGAAAAGGTGGTTGGAGTATTAAGCCTCACCCAAACCCTCTCCAAAGGAGAGGGCTGAGAAGGACAATAGTATTATTTTATCTCGAAAGAAGATAAATTAACAAACTGCTGTACGCGAGTATTAATTTCTTCTGCGGTTAAGTTTTTGATTTTTTCAGGGCCAAATTTCTCAACACAGAACGATGCCAGGGCCGATCCGAAAATGATAGCGTTTTTCATATTGTTGAAGTTCACCGTGCCCACTTTTGCCATATAACCTATAAAACCACCGGCAAAGGTATCGCCGGCACCAGTTGGGTCAAATACTTCGGCCAAAGGCAGGGCAGGGGCCGAGAAGATGTGATCTTCATGGAATAGCAATGCACCGTGCTCGCCTTTTTTAATGATCAGGTATTTTGGGCCAAGCGTTAAGATCTTTTTAGCGGCTTTTACCAATGAATATTCGCCTGATAGCTGTCGTGCCTCAGCATCATTAATGGTTAGCACATCAACCATTTTAATGGTCTCCAGCAGATCATCCATCGCAATGTCCATCCAGAAGTTCATGGTGTCCATTACAATCAGTTTAGGGCGATTTTTAAGGCGGTTAATGGTGGTTTGTTGTACCTGCGGAGTTAAGTTACCTAAAAACAGATATTCGCAGTCCTGGTAGTTCTCAGGAATGATAGGGTCAAAGTCGGCCAGTACGTTAAGATCAGTAACCAAAGTATCGCGGCTGTTCATGTCGTTATGATATTTACCGCTCCAGAAAAATGACTTCTCACCCTGTTTTATTTGTAAACCCTCGGTGTCGATATTGTGATTGTTGAAATCTTTAATGTCTTCTTGCGGGAAGTCGTCGCCAACAACAGCAACAATTTTTATCTGGTCAAAAAAGTAAGAGGCAGCCAAACTTGCGTAGGTAGCAGAGCCGCCAATAATTTTATCGGTCTTTCCAAAAGGGGTCTCAATTGCGTCAAACGCCACAGTACCAATGGTTAACAAACTCATGTAAAATATTTTTAAATTTTTTTTGTGCAAATATTGTGAAATTACATCAGAAAACATACTTTTGCACTCTCCAAACCGGGAAACACTCCTGAATAGCTCAGCCGGTTAGAGCATCTGACTGTTAATCAGAGGGTCGCTGGTTCGAGTCCAGCTTCAGGAGCGTTAAGCCTCGCAGATTTCTGCGGGGCTTTTTCGTTAAAAAGTCCTATATTTACGCGGAATCGCACTTTTTTTTATTCTCAATTCCTTCCATACGCGATTTGTTTCACCTGCAGTGTTTGCAAGTTTTTTTGTCGAACTTCACATTTTTTAGGGTGTAAACCGCAAAAGTGCTACAAAATTGAATAGCGCAAAATCATCTATTAAGTTGTCCTGAAGCCCAGTTTTAGGGGCAAAATTCAGCTCAAAAAATAAAAGTGCTACAGCGAAAGACCATCTGACTAAAAAATGTGGCTAATTTTTAACGGCCATGGCCACTTTTAGTGCAAAGATTTTAAAACACCAGAGACGGGAAGACGGTACGTACAATGTAAAGATCATCGTCTGCCACAAAAAGAAAAGGAAGCATTTGGATACAGAACATTTTGTTTCTGACCGGATGCTAAAAAAAGGGAAAAGTGGGTTGCGTATCGACGACCCGATCGTTAACAACCAGCTTAACCTGAAGCTGGATGAGTATCGGAGGAAAGTTAGCGCGCTCGGCGAGCGTTTATTTCGCTTCGACGTTGACATGTTGTGCGAGCATTTGACCAGTGCAATGGAAGGTATCGACTTCCTGAAATTCTGCCGTCAGCATGTTGCCGCGCTTAGAGGCAACGCCCAGGGGAAAAGTGGCAGTAATTACGCCACGGTGGCTAATAGCCTCGAAGATTTCTTTGGTCGCCCTTCGGTGCTGATCGGTGAAATCACGGTCGTGATGCTGAAAGCTTATGAGCGCTACCTTCGTTCGCCGCGAACAATGCTGCGCAATAATGGGCATGGGGGGTGCACCACGATCCGATCGAAGGGGTTGGGCGACTCAAGCGTGCATGATTATTTGAGAGACCTGAGCGGATTTTTTACGGCGGCGATGCAGCACTTTAATAAGCCGTCGTTGGCGGTCGCTCCTATTACTTATAATCCTTTTAGCGAATACAAGATCGTCGAGCCGCCCGAAACACGCAAGCGGAACCTGAAAATTGAACAGATCAGGAAGATCAGGGATAGCAAGCCGCGCTCGTGCAGCCGGGCTGAGGTGGCTCGCGACTTCTTTATGTTATCCTTTTATTTATGTGGTATTAATGCGAAAGACTTATACGCCTCAAACTACCGGGTTGCGGATGGGCGGATCGAGTACAATCGATCAAAAACGAAAGGTAAACGCAAAGACGGCGCTTTCATCAGTATCCAAATTCCGCCGGAAGCTTCCGATCTGCTTATTAAGAGCAAGCGTATCTGCCGTAAATACGCATCCATCACCAATCTGAACAAGGCACTCGGCAAAGGGTTTGCCGAACTGCGCAGACTGACCGGGATTTCCGATTTCAGCTTTTATTGGGCTCGCCATTCTTTCGGAAACATCGCCCGCAATAAATGCCGTAAGAGCAAAGATGATGTGGCGCTGGCGCTGAACCATGTTGACCAGGGCCGTAGAACTACTGACATTTACCTGGAACGTGACTGGACGATCGTTGATGAAGTGCAGGAGGCCGTGATGAATGAATTGCGTGAACTTGATCAATTGGAATTTCCACCTCAGCGGCAGATTGGTGCTGACGTGTTCAGCAGCTTCTTGGCGGACATTAAGTTGATTCCCCTGGTGAAAGAGGAGCGGGAAGCCTGGCATCCGCGTAAGCGCGAGTGTGACTCTGGAGAAGCTTGATGTGATATCGCAATGCTGTACACTCAAGTCGGCAGGGTCTGCGGTCACCGGGGTACGCTGCAGTCTCCATTATTAAATGATTTGGAACTGGCTTTTCCGGCCATTGAGGTTAATAAGATCAAGGACTTTTTACCCCTCATAAAGCCCGCCTTAATTTCAACAGGGGCATATCTTTGCAAACCCTCAGTTCAGTCCATTTCTATAAAACTTTCCGCTATCGTTCCCGGCTGTTACCAAACAAAGCGGTGATTTAGTTGCTTGAAACATATGCCTGTCTCGAAAACACCAATTTATACTGCCTTTGGAGCTAACCTGCTGATTGCAGCTACCAAGCTGACCGCCGCGGCTTTTACCGGGAGCTCGGCCATGGCTTCAGAGGGTATCCATTCGTTGGTGGATACCAGCAACGAGGTGCTGCAGCTGCTCGGGCTGAACCGGAGCAAAAGAGCGCCCGATGATCAGCGGCCCTTCGGTTATGGTAAAGAATTATACTTTTGGGCCTTTATCGTTTCCCTGCTTTTTTTCGCGCTGGGCGGGGGGATGTCGGTTTATGAGGGCATACTGCACCTGCAGCACACGGAAACGATCCGCAAGCCGGTTTGGAATTATGTAGTCCTCGGTATCGCGTTCGTTTTTGACGGTATTTCGCTCCTCACCGCATTGCGCGCTTTTAATAAACAGCGCGGACAAACACCATTCTGGCGGGCAGTAAAAAACAGTAAGGACCCGGCAACCTTCGTCGTGCTTTTCGAAGACCTGGCGGATGTGATCGGGATCAGCATCGCTTTCGCGGGTATCCTGCTAAGCCAGCTGCTGCATAACCCGCTCATCGATGGTATCGCTTCGATCCTGATCGGTTTGCTGCTGACGGCGGTAGCGGTGCTGCTCGTCCGGGAAAGCCGGAGCCTTCTGATGGGAGAATCCGTAGCCCCGGATGAACTGGCCGAAGTTAAAGCGCTGATGGAAAAGCAGGCAGGCGTGCAAAATGCCGGTCGCCAACGGTCGATGTATCTCGGGCCGGAAGAGGTGCTTTTGCAGGCCGATGTTGTCTTCGATCCGGAGTTGCAGGCTAATGAGATCGCCGGGATTATCCGCCAGCTCCGGGAACAGGTACAAGAGGCCTACCCGCATTACCGCCACGTGTTTATCGAGGCGGTGCTATCCTGATCATGTCATTTTGGTACAATTTTAGGACTACCTTAACACATGAAATATACGCACGTGATCCTGGGCGGTAGCGGACACATTGGTTCGGTATTGTCGGCAAAACTGATCGAACAGGGAAAACAGGTACTGATCGTGGGGCATGATCCCGGAAAAGCAGTCGAGTGGACAGCCAAGGGTGCGACATATTCCGTAGCGGATATTTTGGACACGAAAAAATTGCGCGCGCTGTTCAGCCAGGGCGAACGCCTTTTCATTCTGAATCCGCCCGCACCGCCGGACAGGGACAGCGATGCGGTGGAAAGGCAGCAGGTCCGGTCGATCCTCCAGGCGGTGGAAGACCTGCCTCTCAAAAAAATCGTTGCTGCGTCCACCTATGGTGCACAGCAAGGAGAAGATATTTATGACCTCGGTACGCTTTATGACCTGGAACAGGGACTTCAGAAACTCAAGGTCCCCCTTGCTGTTCTGCGCAGCGCATATTATATGAGCAACTTCGACCAGATTTTACCAACAGTCAAAGCCCGGCACGAGCTGACGACCGTTTTTCCCAAAGACTTTAAGTTACCCATGGTCGCACCGGCTGATATCGGTCATTACGCTGCCGCGCTGTTGCAGGATCAGCGGAACGGGCTGTTTTTTATCGAGGGACCTGAGCCTTATTCCAACCAGGATGCCGCCGATATATTGCAGCAAATAATAAATGAGGAGGTACAGGTCAAAACCATTCCGGAACCGGATTGGGTAGACTTTATGATGAAGGGCGGGTTTTCTGAGCGATCG
Source organism: Mucilaginibacter sp. (assembly GCA_016763755.1). Lineage (GTDB taxonomy): Bacteria > Bacteroidota > Bacteroidia > Sphingobacteriales > Sphingobacteriaceae > Mucilaginibacter. The sequence goes on along the minus strand of JAESTD010000035.1, from coordinate 11,616 downwards.
GCCCGGTCATTCGCTGGTATGGCGAAGCTGACCCTGGAAAAATCGGCCGCAGCAAGCGATCCGGAACGTGGGCCTACGAGCCTCCGTAACTATCTGACTGCCGCTTACAAAACCATAGATAAGTAACCATCAAAATTTCTAAAATACCATGCAGTGATGAATATCCGGTTAATTTTGGTCACGTAAACTTTTTATCACTACACCAGCCACTAGTCCACCCAAAGTGTACCAGCCAACGGTCAATGCTTTTGCTTTTACTGTACGGGTAACCGGTGCGTCACTTAAGCCCATATATTTGGGTAAGGCGAGGGCGCCGACACCAGCCGCCAGGCCCGTTGCCGCTCCAACGGCTATAAGATGTTTCTTTTTGGCCAGGCCCGTAAGGCTGAAATAAGCGGCATTGCTAATCAGGTCAGCGGCCATGGTAACGGTAAAAAGGGCATTTCCGGTTGGGGGATCGATCTTGATCTTTTCCAGTCCCTTAGACAAGGCTTCTTCCCCGACAAGGTCGACGCGTGGCGCTTCGTGGTCAAAGGCTTTTACGGCCTGGTGAACCAAATTGAGAGCGGCTGCGCCTGCCAGACCGCCGATGATACTGCTAAGGGACTTTTTCATGGTGCTGTTTTGTTAACAGTGCTAAATATCATGCCGAATCTGTCAGTCCGCTCGGGTAATGTCATCGATCACCAGTTGTAAGAAATCAGCGGCATGGGGTTGGCCGGTATGCGCCAATTTCTCCTGGAGTCCATGGTATAAAGCGACGACGAACTGCCGGCGCAACGCGGCCTGCTCAGTTGACAGGGGTTGATAAACGTCAAAGGTCTGCTTCTGCAACTCGCGGACGCGGACCAGGAGCATCGTTGTATCCATGGACTTTTAATTAGGTACTCTAAGATAATTTATAAATCCGGATTTTTTTACGCGTAGCAGGAAAAGTTGCAAACCCGGAAAACTGGGCGGGCAGCGTTCGGTCGAAGTAAATTTATTAATTATAAGTAAAACAGCGATAATCCCGGCTTGTTAAATTTCAACAATACTAGTTATGAAAAAACATTTCCAATGCCTGGCTATAGCCGTGGCTGCCTGCGTAGTCAACATCGCCAATGCACAGAAAGGGCTGCCCGAAAAACAACCGTTCACGGCAACGGTCAACACCATGTATCCCCAGCACCTGGATTTCAACGAGCATATGGTCAGCCGGTTGAAAGTACCAGCCGGTTTTAAGATCAGTGTGGCAGCAACCGGGCTGGGCAAACCCCGTATCATGGCGGTAGCGCCGGACGGGTCTTTGTATATTACCAGGCGCGATGTTGGTGACGTTTTGCTGATCAGCGACAAAAATGGCGACGGCAGATTTGAAACATTAAAAACGATCTGGGCCAAGTTCCCGGACGTGCATGGTATCACGATCCATGATGGCTGGCTTTACCTTGCCTCCAGCAAGATCCTAAAAAAAGGCAAGTTGATGCCGGACGGGACGGTGAGCGATACTGTAACCCTGGTCAGGGACCTGCCGGATGCGGCCAGCATGATAACCGCATGATCGCTTTCGGAGCGGATAATAAATTATATATGACGGTAGGCAGCGATTGCAATGACTGCGGAGAAACAAATAAAGAACACGCCACGATGCTGGTAATGAACGCAGATGGTTCTGACCGCAAAATTTTCGCCCGCGGCCTGCGCAACACGATCGGTTTCGACTGGCAGCCGGAAACCAAAGAGATCTGGGGCTGTGACAACGGCGGCGACTGGCGCGGGGACGAATGGCCCAAGGAAGAGCTGAATAAGATCGTCAAGGATGGTGATTACGGCTGGCCATGGGTATACGGCAAACAAGAAGTGGACATTACCCGGGAGGATCCTGCCGGAACGACCAAAGCTGCCTATGCCAAGAGCACTGTCCCGGCCGTGATGCTCTTCCCCGCACACAGCGCACCGATTGATTTTCGCTTCCTGAACGATGTCAGCGGTTTCCCGTCTGAATACAAAAATGATGCTTTGGTCGCCTGGCATGGTTCATGGAACCGTAAGGTTCCCCAAGGCTATAAAGTCCAGCGCATACATTACGTGAACGGACAGCCGGAAAGCGCCGAAGACTTTGTTACCGGCTTTTTAAGCGCCGACGGTAAAACCCGGATCGGACGTCCTGCCGGAATTATTGCGGGAAACGGCAAATTGTTTATTTCCGATGATGAAAGCGGCGTCATCTATTGTGTAACCGCCAGCAAATAATATTATGAAAAGAAATAGCTATTTTTTTGTGATCCTGCTAGTTATAAGCGGCTTTGCGGTACAGGCGCAGACGCCACGTATCGATTTCGGCCACAAAGGCCTTTACCCGGAAGGAACGGTTTTCAATTCCAAAAACAACTTGTTTTATGTAGGGTCGGTTACTGATGGCCGCATTGGCTCGGTTGACATGCAGGGTCAGGACAAGGTTATTTACGAGGATAAAAATTTGAAATCGACCTATGGGATGAAGATCGACCCGAAAACCGACCGGCTGTGGGTTTGCGTCAGCGATGCCAATTACAGTGAACATTCTGAACCGGCTACATTTAAGAAGATGGGGCGTGTGATCGCCCTGGACCTGAAAAGTGGTCGGAAAGTAGCAGATATCGATCTGTCGAACCTATATGCTGGCCCGCACTTTATCAATGATTTGATCCTCGACAATGCCGGCAATATTTATGTGACCGATAGTTTTTCACCCGTAATTTATAAGATCGACAAAAATAACAAAGCCAGTATCTTTGCACAAAGTGACTTGTTCAAAGGAGAAGATGTAGCGTTGAACGGCATCGCCTGGCATCATGATGGCTACCTGCTGGTGGATGTGGGCAGCCAGGGGGCGCTGTATAAGGTGATGATCAATGACCCGCGGCAGATCAGCAAGGTGAAGACCGATCAGCTTTTTCCCGGTGCCGACGGGTTGCTCCTAAACACCGACGGCAGTCTGACGCTGGTCCAGAACAAAAGCGTCGACAAAATTTTCCAGCTCATTTCTACTGACAATTGGGCAAGCGCAAAAACTAAAGCGGCCACCTCAGGCGCTGACCGGTTCCAACAGCCCAGCACAGGGACAGTGGCAAATGGACAAACTTATATACTGAACTCAAAAATGAACGAGTTGGCCGACCCGGTGAAACGCCCTTCCCCTGCATTCTCCTTGCAGGTAGCGGAATTCAGGCCGGTGCAGTAAAGCGACATTAAATATAACTTCTTAAAAGTTAAACTTGTAAGTACAGATGTCAAATTATCCCATCACGATCAGCCTGGACAAGGCCGTGCACCACTTTGAAGTGGGCGAATATCCGCACCACGATGAGCGGAAATGCCGGTACAGGGTATATGAAAACGGCGAACTGGTGGCCAGTTTTGAACCTGACACGCAAAACTTCCTGCACATCTGCCGGAACACCGCGGGCCTGGATGAGGCGCTGCTGTTTTTACTGGCCGACCAGATCGAAGCAAAATTGCAGCATACCGGTGACAGACATCTGGACCCAAACAATAAAGACCTATGAGATCGATTTGGACCGGTTCTATCGGCTTCGGGCTGGTTAGTATCCCCGTAAAATTATTTTCAGCCGTTCAGGAGACCCGGCTGGACCTGGACATGCTGGACAGCCGCGACCACGCGCATATCAAATTCCAGCGTATCAATGAAAATACGCGAAAAGAAGTGCCTTATGACAAGATCGTCAAAGGTTATAAATACGATGATGATTATGTGATCATTGAAGATGCGGACTTTGAATCGGCCGCGCCTGAAAAAACCAAGGTGATCGAGATCGAAAGTTTTGTCGATCTCGCTTCGGTCAACCCGATGTACTACGAAAGCTCGTATTACACGGAGCCGGCCACCAAGAAGAACAAAGCCTACGCGCTGTTACTGGAGGCGCTGAAGAAATCCGGCAAGGCCGGCCTGGCCAGGTTCGTCCTGCGCAGTACCGAAAGCCTGTGTATCGTGCACCCGGTCGGCAAAGATATCGTCGTGACCCTTATCCGTTTCCAGCAGCAGATCCGTGACCAGGGTGATCTGAACCTGAATGAGGACATCAAGGTCAGCAAGAAAGAGCTGGACATGGGCCTTGCCCTGATCAACCAGTATGCCGAGCCGCTGGATCTGTCTAAATACAAGGACGAATACCATACAGAACTCATGCGTATTATCGAAGCGAAGGCTAAAGGCAAGCGTCCGACCATCAAGAAACTGAAGCCGAGGAAAAAAGGCAATGATGACCTGTACGATCAGCTGATGAGCAGCCTGAGCGCGAAAAAGGGTGCATAAGATTAAAGCTATGGCAGAACTCCCGGATCTTACCGTATTTTCACAAATCCTGACACGTAAATTCCAGGGTAAAGAATTGCTGCGGTTGGATGTCTCAGTCGCCAAAAAACTAAATGTTGCTGTTGCTGAGCTGAAAAAGACGCTGGAAGGCAAAACACTCCGGTCGGTAGCGCGGGAAGGAAAAACCCTGCAGTTTCATTTCTCAGGCGGACAAACTTTGGGGCTTCACCTGATGTTGCGGGGCGAACTGGTCGAGATCGATCAAAAAGAAGAACCGCGCTTCCAGATCTTGGCCTTTCATTTTGAAAAGGGCCGGGGATTTGCGGTCATCGATCTGCAAAAGCAAGCTACGGCCACCTTACAGCCTGAGCCTGTGAAGGTGCCTGACGCGTTGGCCATAGCTAAAGCCGAATTCCTGGCGCTCCTTTCCAGGAAACGCACGGTCATCAAGACCTTACTGATGGATCAGAAGCTACTGCGGGGAGTGGGGAATTCGTATGCGGATGAAATTCTTTATCACGCGCATATTTCGCCTTTTTCTGTAGCCAAATCCATACCTCCAAAAGCTGCTGACCGCCTTTACCGATCCATCAGTCATGTGTTAGTTCATGCCATTGAGGCCATTGCCGGTGCCAATGGTGATGAGTTAACGGGTGAGCTCAAAGACTTTTTGATTGTGCATGGTGCCAAAATAAAGGAAACGCCAAAAGGGGAACCGATAAGATCAGGTAAGATCGGTGGCCGTACCACCTATTATACTGATGCCCAGGAATTGTTCATCTGATCGTATTTCATCTTTTTTTGGCCTTTTGAGATGAATTGGCCTGTTCCTTGCATCTATCTGGGAAAAATACTTGCACCTATGAAAAATCCATTTAAAAAAGAAGATCATACCGGCCTGTTTGTCGGCATTAGCGTAGGCGTTGCCGCGGGCATCGCCCTGGGCTGGTTGTTTCTCACCGATAAAGGTGCCGAATACCGCCGCCAGATCACGCGTAAAGTGAAAGAGGGAGTCAGCGACACGGCCGCAGATTTCATTGATAAAAAAACTTTCGTACCGAAAAAGGCCGCCAAGGTTGCTACGGACGCGGTCATTAAAGACTAACGGGCATGACGTCGGCGAACAAGGATGACTTTCCGGAAACCGGTGACTCTCATCTGGAAGAAGACGGTGCGGAAGAGATCACGGATGGCGACGGTGCCCACCTGGACCGGGCTGATTCCTAACCGGATTAAAATTCAAAGCGCTGAGGAGAGATCTTCAGCGCTTTTTGGTATATTCAGCGCATGAAAAATAGTAACGGACGTTTTGTGATCGGCCTGGCCATCGGCATCGCCGTTGGTGCAGGCATACATAATATCGCTATCGGAAGCGCATTGGGGGCAGCCCTTGGTATGGCCTTTGCAGCAGGCGGTAAACCCAAAGAGCGGGTTTAGGTCATCGCAGCCCTTGCTTTACTGATCACTTTAGCCATATCGATACCCTTTCCCAATACCCCGGTAAACAGATCACCGGTTTCTTTCAACCGGTCAATGGCATTATGAATGGTAAAATCTTTCATCGTTAGTCCCGGCTTCACTTCCTCCCAATGCACCGGCATGGAAACTGTCGCGCCGGGTTTAGGCCTTAGCGAATAAACACCGGCAATGGTCGCGCCCGGGCGGTTCTGTAAAAAGTCCAGGTACATCTTGCCTTTGCGGTTCGAAATCATCCTTTCCAGCGTGGTGAACTTCGGTATTTGCTGATGCACCAGCTTTACGATGATATTGGCGAACAACTGGCTTTGGTCATAAGTATATTGTGCACCAAGCGGAATGTAAATGTGCATTCCGGTCGAGCCGGATGTTTTTGCATAACCCGGAACGTCGATGGCATCCAGGACTTTTTTTACTTCCTGAGCCGCCTGGATCACCTGGTCGAAATGCTGTTTATCCGGGTCAAGGTCGATTACGCAATAATCCGGGTTATCCGGTGACTGGGCGCGGCTGAACCAAGGGTTCATTTCGATGCAGCCGAGGCTGGCCATCCAGAGTAAGGTGGCCTCATCGTTGCCAAGCAGGTAATCTTTGTCTACGCCTTCACCGTTCGTGTGCGGCATGGTCTTCGCCCAATCCGGTGCTTTATCTTTCACATTTTTCTGGTAAAAACTTTCGCCGTGGATGCCACCGGGAAAGCGGTTGAGCGACATGGGACGGTCTTTGAGATAAGGCAACATATAGGGGGCGACCTGATCGTAGTAATTGAACATATCACGCTTGGTGATGCCATCCTCCGGCCAGTACAATTTGTTGAGATGCGTGAACTTTAAGACGTGTCCATCCACTTTTCTTTCCTGTGTCTCCGCCGGGCCTTCCAAAAATAATTTATCCCTGATCTTTAACTCTCTGGGCTTTGCCTCAGGCAAAGTTTGCTGTTTGGCCGTGGCTTTGATATCTTCCGTATCTGCTTGCAAATTCTGTTCTTCGACAACAGTATCAATATCCGCTTCAATTTCCATCACCACATCCTTCGGGTTCTTGTCGCTGCGCATACCTTTAAAGGAAGCCTGCCGGACTTTGCCGTCGCTGGTGATCTCGGCAAACTCGATCTCGCAGACCAGTTCGGGTTTCAGCCAGGTCGCTTTCGCGCCCAGGCGGCGGGGCCTGAACGGAGAGGGCTCATCTACATCAGGCTCTTTATCAAAAGGACTTTCCCTGGTGATCAGCGGCTTGAACTGCGCCATCATTTCTTTTTGTCTGGCATCATTGAAACCGGTCCCGACCTTACCGATAAAGCGCAGCACACCGCGCTGGTCATAAACGCTAATGGCCAATGCGCTGAAATATTTGACCGTACCTTCATTCTTGGTGAAGCCTGCAATCACCACTTCCTGGCGTCGCTTCGCTTTTATCTTGAGCCAGTCGCGGGAACGGGCATCCGAGGTATAAACGCTGTCAGCACGTTTGGCAATGATCCCTTCAAGTTTCAATTTTTTGGCGGACTCAAAAAAATCCATGCCATTGACCTGGTAGGCGGCGCTGGTCTTGATGAGCTCCTGGTCTTTCGGCAATATTGCTTCCAGTGCCTGTTTACGTTGATGCAGCGGCATTCCCGTCAGGTCTTTGCCTTCGTACCAAAGCAGGTCAAAGACAAAGTACACCAACCGGGCATTCTTTGTATTGCGCCAATTCTGTATCGCCCCAAAATTGGCATTGCCTTTTTCATCCAGCACCACGATCTCGCCATCTAGGACTACAGCCATATTCCAACTTTCCAGCATTTTAGTGACTGGCCCGAATTGGTCGAACGGCAGGTTATTGCGGGAAATGAGTTCAGCCGTTCCTTTCTCCACGATGGCGACAGCACGGTAACCGTCCCATTTGATCTCGTAGATCCAGCCGGGGTCATCAAAGGGCGCATCGACCAGCGTGGCTTTCATGGGTTTGATATTGCGCGGCAAACTGGTTTGAGGTGCTTCTTTTAATAAAGATTTGAGATCAAGCCGAGTTTCAGGCATGCTGACATCACCCGTTTCTGCCTTTAGAATTGCTTGGGAAAAGTCTTGCTTTGGCTGCGGCATATCCTGATCTGCCAGTTCGATCCAGACGGGCGCGTGGTCGCTGCTGCCTTCCCAGCCCCGGACATCTTTGTCAACGCCGCCAGCTTTTAGCCTTTTCGCAATTTTTTTATTTAATAAAAAATGGTCGAGCCGCAGGCCGGCATTGCGGCCGTAAGCGTCCCGGAGGTAATCCCAAAACGTATAGATACGTTCGTCCGGATAAAGTGTCCGGATCGCGTCCGTCCAACCCTGCCCGGTCAGATCCTCGAATGCTTCTTTAATTTCCGGCCGGAACAGGGCATTCTCCAAGTATTTCCCGGGCTTATAGGTATCCAGGTCGGTCGGCATCACGTTATAATCACCGATCAGTAATACCGGCAGGTCACGGTCCACCAGTTTTTGGGCGTGTTCGCTCAGCCGTTCGAACCAGCGCAGCTTGTAACTGAATTTTGGCCCCGGCCAGGGGTTACCGTTCGGCAGGTAGATACAGCCGATGACCAGACCATCAATAAAGGCTTCAATATAGCGGCTGTGTGTAAATTCTTCGTCCTCACCCGGCAGGTCGCGGTGAAGTTCTTTGATTTCCGACCTGGCCAGGATGGCCACGCCGTTCCAGCTTTTCTGTCCCTGCCAGATGGCGTTGTAACCGGCTTCTTTGAGTCTCCGTTCCGGGAATTTCCTGGTCTCGCATTTCAATTCCTGCAAACACACGATATCCGGACCGGCCTGCTTCAGCCAGCGCAGCAAGTTCTCCAGCCGGCCGTTGATCCCGTTGATATTGTAAGTCGCGATCTTCATGGGTTAGTCGAGTACCACCTGCCATTGCTGGTCGTCATTGATCATATAACCCAGGCCATCGCTCATTTCGTGCACTTCCTTTGCGTATTTGTCACTGGTGCGGGTTTGCAGTTCGCGCACATTTCCGCCATATTCCCTTTTCAGGTAGATCAATAGGGAGGCCATATTCGGTGCCACGTCCTTTAGCTGATCGTATTCTCCTTCTTTAACAAATGCGCTGCTCATGATTTGTATTTGATGAGAAAGCCCCTTGCGGGGCTTTGCTTATTTGACTTTCTTTTCGATGTCCTTGCGCTGGTTGCCAGCAGTTTTTTTTGCCTCTTTGATCGTCTCTTGGCTCGTGCCTTCTTTACTGGCCTCATACCTGATCTCGTGTGGCTGATCCGATACCGAATGCCTTTCCACTTTACTTCCTCTTGAACTCATAGTTTATGAATAATTAATAAACAGATTTAATGTTAAATTAAGTTAAACAAGTCATTTCTCGGCTTGTTTGCGAGCCCGGGCCGCCAGCCGGGGATCCAGCGCGGCCACACCGAATATGTTCCGGGCTTCCGCATGTACGACCAGATGACCTTCCAAATGTTCCAGTAAATCGCAATTGGTCAGGTAAAGGTCAGCCGCTTATTTCTTGTCCTCTTTTTTCAATTTTTGACGGGCCAGCTTCAGTCCGGTAGCGATGGCTTCGCCTTCGTTATGCGTGTTTTTCAGTACTTCGTTCGCGATTTCGGTGGCCTTGTCGCGGATCTTTTTCGGTTGATTTTTATAGCTGGGCGGGTAATCTCCGTTATGCCATGGCATTGTTCCTCCTTTTTTAAATGTCCAGTGAGATGTCCTCCAAATAAGGCATCAGGAACAGCGTGTGTTCAAATGCCCTAAAATGGATAATGAGATGCGACCGGTTGTCAAAGAATACTTCGATGTAGGTACTGTCCAGGTTGTATAAGCGGACATAAGCTGTTTCGGTGAACCGATCGGCCAGGAAATCGGCCTGTAGTACGGTCTCCGTTTTGTACCTGTAGTCGAGGTTATTGAATTCTTCTGATCGCATACAGTTAATAAGCAAATGATGTGCCCGTATGATTTGACACGACTTGGTATAATTTCTGATAGGCATCCGGCATACTACCTATTCAAATATGGAGTCCAACATACCCACAGCCGCGCCGGAGGATGGTTTCTCGCGCAAGGATTTTTTACGAATGACCGGCAAAGGACTGGCGGCAGGGGCCGTAGCCTCCCTGGTGACGGGTCAAAGCAGCGCGCAAACAAGTCGCGCAGCCGGCGAACGCGTACCGGCCAGGCCGGACGAACCCATTGTCCTTGAAAAATGGAAGTCCGGGGTCGACCAGCAAAGCGGGCCGACACCGACACCCCTCGCGCCGGACCAGCGGGTAGGCTACGCGGTGGTGGGTTTAGGGCACCTGACCCTGGAAAATATTTTGCCGGCGATCACCGCCTGCAAAAGATCGAAACTGGTGGCTCTGGTCAGCGGCGATCCGGTTAAAATGAAAAAGGTAGCGAACCAGTACAGCGTCAAGCCCGAAAACTGTTATAGCTATCAAACCTTTGACCAGCTGAAAAACAATAAAGAGGTCGAGATCATTTACATCGTGCTTCCGAACGGGCTGCATAAGGAATTTGTGATCAGGGGCGCCAAAGCAGGCAAACATATCCTTTGCGAGAAACCGATGGCCAACAGTGCGGCAGAATGCCGGGAAATGATCGCCGCCTGCAGCCAGGCGGGGGTGAAATTAATGGTGGCCTATCGCATCCAATACCAGCCGCATAACCGCAAATTGCGCGAACTGGTGCAGCAAAAAGCTTTCGGCGAAGCCAAACTGATCGAAGCCTCCAACGCTCAAAGCAGCGCCAATCCGGAACACTGGCGTCACAAGAAGGCGCTAGCAGGTGGCGGTGCTTTGCCGGATATCGGCTTATATTGCCTGAACACGATTCGCTTTGTTCTGAACCAAGAACCCGAAGAAGTTTTCGCATACCAGTACAGCACGCCCGGCAATCCCTTATTTACAGAAGTCGAGGAACTTGTTTCCTGGCAGATGAAGTTTCCGAACGGCCTGGTTGCGAACTGCACCACGGATTACAATGTGCATGAAAGCCGCCATTACCGGGTCTTATGCGAAAAAGGCTGGTACCAGATGGATAAAGCTTTTGCCTACAAGGGACAAAAGCTGCAAACGGCTAAAGCTGAAGGTAAAATGGAATTGCAGCAGGAGATCGGTTTGGCGGAAACCGACCAGTTCGGCGTGGAAATGGATTACTTTTCCGACTGTGTGATAAGAAACATCAAGCCCTTCACACCCGGCGAGGAGGGCCTGCAGGATCATCTCCTGATGGAGGCCATTTACCAATCGGCAAAAGCGGGTAGACCGGTCAGGATCAGCGGCCTGTTGCCGGCCGGTTACCGCGGACCTGAACCTGACCTTCAATAAGCGATGATCGTCAATTACCAGAAAAATGGTTGGGAGGTCATCACGCAGCGCGCGCATGGACTTCTTGCGGCCCAGTTGGCTGCTAACTGGCGGACCAAGGATCGTCCCGCGCGCTGGATCGAGTTCCTGGTCGCCGTCGCGGACCACGACGACGCCCAGACCGAATTACAGCGGGACGACCTGCTGACCCCGCAGGGCGGTCCCCTGGATTATAAGATGCGGGCCTTTGACCTCGATCATGCCAGGCGAACGCTGGAGTTTGCCGGTAGCAAATCCCGTTACATCGCCCTGCTGTGTTCCCTGCACCTGCATTTTATCGCCGGTGAGCGTTCCGGGCAAAACGAGGCGGTCAGGCATTATCTGGATGTGCAGAAAAAGCAGCGCACCATCTGGCGGCGGCATTTGCAGATGAGCGAGGAAGTGTCAGAACGGGATTACCGCCTGCTGGAATGGTGCGACGCCCTGTCGCTGCTGATCTGTCAGCATGATGACCAGCCGGCATTGCGCGCGGTGGAGATCAGCGAAGGTC
>JAESTD010000034.1 GCA_016763755.1 Mucilaginibacter sp. | reverse complement strand
CCTCATTTATAGTGAGGACGAAATAAGCAAATGGAACGCTCAAATTAGTGAAACAGCTAATTTCAAATTCTGTCCCAGGTTCCCGCAAACGATAACACACATCCGCAGGTTGATCAATGCCGAAGAGCCAACTGCTAAATTCTATGAAAGTTTACAGGGATTTAAAAATCATTTAGGTGTGTGCATACTTCAACTCAGCGATAATTTCTCACCTAAAAGTTTTCCTGCGTTAAAATCCTATATCGAATCCTTAGACAAATCGATTAAAATAGCTGTCGAGATTCGGAATAAAAATTGGTTTGCCGACTTGGGTCATCGCACCTCTATTTTCAACTTGCTAAGTGAAAATGGTATTGGTACAGTTATATCTGACACCTCTGGCCGCAGGGATGTGGTACACATGGAACTTACTACAAAAGATGCATGCATCCGATTTGTAGGTAATGATCTCGACAGTACTGATTACAAGCGGATGGACGATTGGATAGATCGCATTAAGACTTGGGCAGATAACGGACTTGAAAATCTATGGTTTTTTATGCATCAAAATGATGAAAAACATGTCCCACAGGCTTGCGTTTATTTTATTAAGCAACTTAACGCCAAACTGGGAACCAACGTAACACCACCAATCTTAATCTGTCAATAATTATGTGTGCACGATATGTTCTTGAAGCCGCTGAAAAGCAAATACTTGCTGCCTATGCTGCTGAGCTTACCGAGCCGTTTACACCGACTATAAACGCCAGGATAACGGAACGTATGCCGGTAATCACTGCTGACGAGCCCAACAAGCTTCAATTCATGCATTTCCAATTAGTAGCGCACTTTGCGCAATCACCAAAGGCAGTTAAGGCGACTTTTAATACTCGCGATGATAATATCATGAGTAGTAAGCTTTGGAAACCTTTATTTGTCAATCATAAACGCGTCTTAGTACCAACTACTGGATTTTATGAACTTGACAAAGTAACAGCACCATTAGAGAATCAGGTGTACAAATTTGGGCTTACTGACCGTCCTATCTTTTCTTATGCTGGCTTGTGGAGTAAATGGGTTGGTGAGGGTTATGATTTACCCTATTACAGTTTTTCAATCATTACGACCGAGGCTAATGAAACCGTTAGCGCTGTACACGATAAAAAGCGCATGCCTGTGATATTAAACAAAACTGATGAATCGCTCTGGTTGAGTAAAGATTTATCTCCCGAAGATCTTTTACAACTACTTCAACCCTACCCAGATGAATTGATGTTCGCTAAGCGGTCTGCGGTAAGGGCTAATACGCCTGGGAGAATTAGCTTTGAGGATGGTAACAGTCTATAATGTATTTTGTAGAATTTTATAAATAAATCTTATGACCGAATCAGAAAAATTCGACAAGTTCATGAAACAGCAGCGTTGGGGTGGCGTTTACGAGCCGCCATTAAGACCTGACGGGACGTATTCACATGAGGATTTTCTAATTAATGGCTTTAAAGGCTTTACCGAAGGAATTTATCAGAAACCGAATAAAAAAAATTTTAGATTCTTGCCTATTACACGGCTGAATAACATCCCTATCATAGATGCATTTGTAGTTTTTGACGGCCAACAACATTATGTTAGCGTAAGTATGGGCCTGATAAAAACTTTAGAAATTTTATTCAACTTGCTTGCCGCTCAACCCACCTTTTTTCCTGAGATCGGCAATTCTAATTTAGAGTTTCAAACCAATAGAAAATTTGAAAAATTGGAATTCGTCGATTGGAATCAACTTAAGTACAAATGGCCAGGTGTTGATGAAGTTTACCCTAAATGCCCTATCCGCCAAGATTTTGCTCAATATCTTTTGCACATAGCGGTAATATTTATCTTTCTGCATGAGGCCGCTCATCTAACGGGGGGTCACTGTGATGGGGAGTCTAAAAAACCAATTTATGAAATATCAAAAAGATCAGAAGAAGAAAAACGGAATTTGTATTTACAGTGCTTAGAAATGGACGCTGACGCTCGTGCTATACATGAGACTTTAAATGAATTTAGAGAGATCATCATCAATCCAGTTCACTCGTCATTAGAGAGGTTTAAAAAATTTTATGGAGATGAGATTAATGGAATAAAATATTTAGTAAATGCTTTATACCTTTTTTTTAAGATTATTGGACCAGAGCAGCTAAAAAAAGAGGAGTTTTTAAAGGTTGACCACCCACCAATTATATCTCGCCAACTATGCTTTGTTAACATTATAAAAGCTAACTATTCCGACGAGCCTGAGAAAATCGAAGATGTAAGACAAGCCATAAAAGCAGGAGTTGAACAATTAGAGGCCGGACTTCAAAATCTTTCAGAAAAAAAAATTGAACCCCTATTAACTCAAGAAAACAAAGTCCTTACTGATGATCACTATAAATTGTTGGTTGATAGCTGGCCTTCTGTCCACGATAAACTTCAGCCTTATGCATACGTCAATTTACCGATATACAAACGAACGCCTGTAAATCTTTGATACTATAAATGCCATCCAACTTTTAAAATCTCATCCAATCTTGTTGTGTAGCGCTGGCTCAAATTGCCCTGCCTCATTTTCCAAGCCCGCTCATATCCCATGGCAGCAAATCGCACCATATCCTTGCCCATTAGTCCGTTTAATTTATCGGCCAGTTTCGATACCTTCAGCATTTTATCACGACGCTCATTATCTTCAAGTAAATACATTTGTCCAGCTGACGCTGGAGAAAGCTTGGTCATGAAAACCCCGACTTTCTGATAAGGATAACCAGGTCGGTATATTCGCTTTAGGCATTGTACAGCATAATATAAAAGTTCTTGCGTAAGGTTGGTTGGAATAGCAATATCCAGGTGATATGAGGCGCTTTTTATCTTGTGTACTACCTCAAATTGGGAGGTTTGAAGAAATACTTGCAACTGCCCACAGAGTGACCCCTGAGCTCGTAATTTAGGTGCTGAGTTTTGCACAAAAGCACACAACGCATCTTCTATAACTTTGTAGTCGTCAGTTTTCTCGCCAAAGCTACGCCCGGTGCAAATACCTTTCTTATCTGGGGGCAAATATTCCATAGAAAGTACCGATTTGCCATTTAGTTCATACCATGTACGTAAGCCCGTAATTGTGAAACGCTTATGAATGTATTCATAGTTATTGACCGCTGCGAATGCTTTAGCTGTCTGAATCCCGATCTTGATAAGCTTCGCTGCATTGCGCGGGCCTATACCCCATACATCTTCAATTGGCAAATTTTCTAAAGCAAACTCAGTGCGGTCCCGGCTATTGAGCACGCAAATACCGGTTGCTTTAAAATGCTTTTTGGCAATGCGGTTAGCTACTTTGGCCAGTGTACGAGTTGGCGCTATACCAACACAAACAGGTATTCCGGTTTGCTGTAAGATGCGTGACCTTAATAAAACGGCCATATCCTCAAGATCGTGCGCATGAAACATCGAGAGATCAACAAAGCTTTCGTCAATACTGTAAATTTCCATCTCTGGCCACATCTCGCGGACAATACCGGTGACTCGGCGCATCATATCTTGGTATAGGGTGTAATTAGATGAGCGAAACCACAGCTTCCCCTGCTCCACCATCTTCTCTAACTCGAAGTATGGAGTGCCCATCTTTACACCAAGGTCTTTTGCTTCCTGGCTGCGGGCAATAGCACAGCCGTCATTATTACTGAGCACTACGCCAGCTTTGCCACGCAACTCAGGCTGAAATACGCGTTCGCAAGAGACGTAAAAGTTGTTGCAATCGATCAACGCGTACATTGTTCTGTCTTCTTTGGTTGAGGACAGTATGCGGGATAACTCCTTCAATTGTAAAGCTGTCGTACTCATTGATCAGGTGGGGTGCGTACTTAGGGTTATCGGGCATTAAATATTTTTTATTCTCAAATTCAATGTAGCAGGCAAGGATGTGGCTGTCATTCAACACTCCGATGATCACATCCCCGTTGCGCGGACTCAGGCTTTTGTCGACGACCAGCAGATCTCCGCTCTCTATGCCTGAATATTCCAGGCAGTCACCATCGACCTTGATATAATAGACAGCGTTGGGATGTTCGCTCACGTAATCATCCAAACTGATTCGGTCTTCTTCGTAATCCGTCCCGGGACTTTCAAAAGCGGCGTGTATCCAAAAGCCGGCAAGTGGACGACCGGGGCTTATCTCCCCCATTTTATAAACCTTAACGACCATAATTAAAATGGCAGGTCTTCATCCTTGATATCTTTTAGGCTGTCACCGCCAAGCATTTCCCATAACTCGGGCGTGCAATTCTCTTTTGTGAGCTCGGGTTCATCCATTGGATCGATTATTTGTATTCTACCCTCAGAAATACCTTTTTCCATATCTTCGTGATATGCGGTTAACTTTGGATCAATTTTAAGATTTTCAAGTTGCTCCACTATCATTTTTTTGGCAGCCTCTATTTCATCGGGTGATAACTGTTCGTTTGCCATAACCATCATTTTATTGTACAACAAAGTTATGCTAATAATTTTAGCAATTCAAAATGATTTTTCAATTTTGTAAAATGGCAAAGCGAAAATTCAGAAAGGTGTACTTGATCGTTGACGGGAATAAGATTTTTGGGCAACACGACTACGAGGTCATAAACCTGCACAGGCGAAAGGCACACGCTGAAAGCATCTGTGCATCTTAGAATAAAACGAGGGTAGCAGACCAAAGCTATGATTGTAACAAGAATCAGCCATTAGTTCTTGGGAAAGTCCATGGCTATTACCTAGTACACGAAAGTTATTTTGAAGGAGAAGATGATGATTAATAACTTTTGCTTAAGCAAAATCGTAAGCAAGTTTGAAGCAAATAAAATCAAATCTAAGATTTAACCTTTCCAGATCACGCACGTTTGCTGTGTTTTCTAAAGGCTTGAATAAATTGGCAAAGTACATATCCGATTAGAAAGCGACTTAACCCATCAACAACTAACGCCCAATCTTTGAAATTAAGTTTTGGAAACTTAATGGCAAATCTTGCATGAAATCGGATCTTCAGTTCCATCTGTAAAAATTTTTTTGTAAAACTTAATCTTCAATTGCGTCGGGATAGGAATAAAACTTTCAAACCCGAAGGAATTATTAAAATTGGGCTTTTCGATCTTAATTTTAAAAATATTCCCCGTCGAATCTTTAAAAATTTTAACATTGCCTTTAGAACACATCATTGTCGGCTTTTTCAGACCTTGGTCAAAAACATATTCATAGTCATAATCGTCGGTTTTCAAGTGCCGAGTGGCGTATATCAAAATATCGGAAGTCCTTTTGACGAGATCGTTATTTCAATAAATTTTTCCTTCATTTAAATCATAGTGAATAATCATAGACAGTCGAAAATCGTCGAACAACGTCGTATTTCGGTACAGTTCAAATATTGTCTGATTAGTATTGAGCAGTTGTCTATTCAGCGTTTGGCTGGCTTTGTTTTGCTCATTTATAATATTCGAACTTTTTGCTAGAATATGCCTCGACGTGACTATAGTGGTATCCAATGAATCAATGATTTTCAATGCGGATTCCAAATTTTTGTTTAATAATTGTTTATAAAGGCTATCATTTTTCTTTGCGATACTTGAAATTAACAAGCTCTTTTCGGTGAGAATTAACACTTATTACAAGGGAAAGTATTGCACCTCCAAATGTACAAACAAACAATTCTCTAAAATAGGGCTTATCGCCATCCGTTTTTAACTTCAAAAGAGCTGGATAACCTACAAGCACAAATGCCACAAAAACCTGAAGGTAAAAATTCATACATAATCAATTAGTTAGTGATTCCTAATTACCTTCTTGGGTTTCGATATTTTTCACAACCAGATCCTTGTTGGATTGGACGGTGACGCTACCTCCATGAACGATCGAAAGTAATTTCATCTTTTCTTCGATTTCGGCCATTTTTGCATCTATGTCGGCAGGTGTAAAGGATATTTGGGTGATCGCCGCCAGCTTTTGGTTTTCCATCGCCGTCGTTTCTTGGGCAATCTTTTTGGCGGTAGCCAGCTGAACCATGCCTTCCGCATAGGTCTTGAAGGCATTTGCCTCTTCATTTATGACTTTGGCGGCCAAAAAACGGTCGCCTAACTCGCGTTTTTTGCCAAGCCAAGGCAAGATAAATCGGACAAATTTTTTCCAAGAACTTAATTCTTTGGTTGAACTTTCCTTTGGCCGCCCTTGAATGACCTTAAGCTGCCCGTCTTCTGAATGATACATCAAATCACTCATTGTTGGCAAGGCTTAAGATACCGGTGGTCTCAAAATTGATTCCGCTGCCACCCTTCATGCGGTATAAAATAGACAAGTCGGATAAAATGTCAGCAATCGCTTCGTTAGATGCATCACCCTGATCAATAATGAACTGGAGCTGATTCTTGTCATTCAAATTGGTTTGATAAAGTTGAAAATTATCTCCTCCCCAATATTTAGGTGTGACTGGGACCTTTGCAACCTGGATGGGGTCAATAATTACCTTATCCTTTATCCATAAACCTAGGTGACCGAATGAAGAATTGGTTAAATCGTTTTTTAAAGTAGTTTGTAAAGATAGGGCATGCCACAGTGCTTCCTCCTCGTCTATATCTTTGGGCTCCTCTGTGCCGGTTATCCAGCTTTGCAGGTGTTCGAGTGAAATTCCAATATCATTGGCAAGCCGCTCGATATCAATCGAGCCGGTTTCGATGAGTTCTTTAAGCTTCGTCATGGTATTAAGGTTTAATGCAATATACAAACTGTTGTAACAAACATGCAAATGCTTGATTTGAAAGATCTGTTGTATAGATTTAGCTAATCTTTTTCTCGATTAATTTCTGGACTGAACACTGTGCAATCAAAATTTTTTGACCTGATAAATCTCAGCGACGCGAAAATTCTAACGAACGATTAAACTTAACAAAGTAGGGTTTTGAAATATTGTTGTGTTTGTAGGTCGGTACAATATATGTAGCATCCTTTCATACCGCGTGACATCAAAGTTCTGTGAGTATTTTTTATGATTTGATCCAATTCCTCCTTGGTTTCTATGGGGCTATTTTTCAGCTTTTCTTTCTTGCCATAAATAGCAGTGTCCTCATTGGCTCTTTTAAGTGCATCAGTAATGGCTTTAGCTGGCTATAAAACCACAATTCTAATATGCCGTTGCAATGGCTGGAAAGCGAGCGCAGAATCCTAACGAATAGTTTCTAACAGCTGGAGTGCGCTCGCTCAACAGAGCGGCTTATAGCTCGTCAAATAGCCGCGTATGTTCTATTAGTGAGTTTTAAGCACTGACCGGCAGCGCCTAATTTTGTTTGTTTAGTTTTAAGCACTGAAGGCCCCCTCGATCATTTCCCTTTTAAGTATTCGCCTCCTTCGCCGTGGCAATGCTTGAACATTTTACCACTTCCGCAGGAGCAGAGATCCTCAGGCCCTTGTACCATGTCGCGAACGAGAAAAATTCTTTTCATATATGGCGAATGCTCTATTTCAGTAATACGCTTTCCATCCTCATCGTATCTAACAACCATCTTTGCGTGTAAATCAGTTGAAATAATTTTGGTTGTCCTAACAGAAAAATCAAAATCATCATAATCAGATTTGATTTTTGCAAACGGCGAATACATCGGTCTGATATTCTTTAAGTTTCTAATCAAACCCTCATATTCATTATAAAAAAGATGGGCAGTAAGGTCAGCTCCTACTCCCAAATCCGTAGTAGACAGTCGCAAGAAAAAAGACTCTATTTCACGTTTCATCTGATCTGCCTCATACGCCATCAAATATTGATCCTCACGATCCTTAAAACAGTAATCAAGCTCATCTTTAAACAACAGATCTCTTAACGCTGGATCAGGATGGTGCCCGGCATATATTGAATCCGGATCAATTTCACCCTTTGAAAACAACCTCATCAAAACGTAAAGCGCACCATAAGCGTAGGTCATTACCTCCCGCTCACTTTGCAGCCGATCCTCCTCATCTACCTCATCCGCACTCGCAAGTTTCGCATACTCTAACGCTTGCTTAAAATATATTCTCGCAGCAAATTTATCAGCGTCAATTTCGGTCGTTTGCCCATCATATTTATCAAGTTTTTCAAAAGAGATGTCATTTGTCTTTAAATACTCTATATGACCGTTAAGTAAATGTCCCACTTCATGGAATGTTAAATATTGTATTGCGTTTTTTAACATTACTTGACTTAGAATCTGTCTATGGAGGCCATTAGGCTTTGGAAGATCCTCAAGTTTATATACCTTTTGAATCTGAGCAATAGTTTGGAATTTAACATGCTTGATCTTGGGTGGCGCAACTTCTTTAGTGTTATCCAAAGAAGTTAAAAACCAACGGTCGGATGTGATTAGATCGAAAATAAATTTGATAATCAGTGGTGTTTCCTTTCCAAAGCCAATAAAAGTGGAATCAGACTCAATATTGGCAAAGGCGAGTATTCCCTCTTTATTAGCGAAACCTAAATTGACGAAATCTATAGACGATCCAAATACCTCGTTAACATAATTCAGCGCCTCTAGGGCAGCATTTAATGTATAAGCATATAACCCAGAAAAAGGACTATCGGGGGCATCCTCAAACAGCCCACCCTTTCGAGCAAATGCTTTGTGAAAGAGATCGTTAGTTGCTGGTTTCATATCATAAATTTATAAATATTTTATTGCCTATGGTGGCTCATTTCAATCAGTTATTTCCTAAAATTTTCTGACAGAAGTGAATTTGAATAGTTATTTTGCTAAAGCAAAATACGAAGCAAACATAACCGATAATAGCATTGCATTATTTTGCTGCCAAAACATTTAAACTTACCTTATTATCATTCTCGTAAATCGCAGCTAAAATAGCCAATGGTTGCAATTGAAGATTTTTATTATGCTTTAAATCATTTCTGACTTTAATTGAGGGGGATAAGTGATATGATAGGCAGGACTCATGGCCCGTTGCGGCGGCTCCTGACGAAATCTTTGTTCGTACTCTCTGCCATCTTCATCAAAATATTTAATATAAATTGTAACCGGCCAGGCAGTCAAAGACGAAAACGGATCGCCTCCGTGATCGCCATACATTATAGGACGTTCCCAACCAACATCCACAAAATCAAATGTCAACTCTTCAACAATATAAATACTTTCCGGAACTGTCACCCCTCTCTCGAATTCGATAGAGATATTTTTAGCTAAATGCTGATCCGACTGGATAATAAGCCACTGCCTGTCAGCATCATTTGACACCTCATATCTAAATTTAAACCTGGGCCGAATTTCACGGGCTGCCCTATTCGCTTCTATAGCAATCAACTCATATTGCTTTCGATTAATATCTATTGATTCTTTTAAAGTGTTTCTTAATATTCTTAATGTTATAACGCTTATGACAAAGCCGCCTACGCTAACAACAGTTGATATAAGGTCCGTATAATCTTTAAGTTCCATTTATTTCCAAATTAATATATTTCTATAAAATTCGTTCGAACACCGTGCACTTAATAACTTGGCTGACCTAATAAGACACTGAAAAATTTATTAATGATAGGTAAGAAGAGCGATTTGCGATCGCGAGTGACCAAATTGCGAAAGGGGAAAAATTAGCAAGCCTTTAGGTACATGTCGTCAATCATTTGGATGAAGAGCTTCGACTTGACAAATGAGGTTTCTAAAATAGTTTTGGGTTTCTTGATCAGTGCAATAAAGATAACAGCCTTTCATTCCACGGGGCATTAAAGTTCTGTAAGTATTTTTGATGATCTGATCCAATTGTGCTTTTGTTTCCACGGGACGCTGTTTCATCTTATCTTTTTTACCGTAGGTCGCGGTATCATCACTGGCTCATTTAAAGGCGTCTGTAATCACCTCCTCATTTCGAATCACAAAATCAGGTCCGATAATCACACCGACGTAATCCACTTCCAAACCTTGGCTGGTATGAATGCAACCAACTTCGCTAACCGACGCTGGATTCATGATCCAAAGCATACCGTCTGTGCCTAAGTTCCATCGCATGCCGAAGTCGTGTTCTGGTATCGTGATATCCATGATCGAGGGATCTTTTTTACTTAACCATTTCCAACAAATGCCTGCTAGTAACCTGGCTTTATTCCGCTCTTTGTTTTTCTCATAAATTGCATCTCTAAGTAAATTTGGGTCATCAAAAATCTGAAAATCGTATTCGCCCTTTTCCAAAATGACGTTGGCCGTATCCCTAATCTGCAGTGCATTATCTAGCCACGCCATGTAGCCATCAGAGCCACCACAGCGAAACTGGGAAGTGAGTTCCATCGTCGTTATCTCAGCATTATAAAATGTGGCCCATTTTCTGATCTCTTCGTCGGAACCAATATCATGCAATGTCACTTTTTGATCTTCGTCTAAAAAGAATATCGAACATTTTGCCGCATTGATAATCTCCTTGATTTGATTTTCGCCCATGTTCTTGAACATGCCCGACTTTTCATTGAGACGATGCGCCTCATCTACGATAAGCATGTCGTAGGCATTGGTTTTTTGTATCCGTAAAGGCGCCAGATCCCTTAAAAAAATTGGAGATGGCGCTGCGCCTCATAGAACCCGTTAGCTTGCTTTCATATACGACACGCGGTGCGGAATTCCGAGTGACATAAGTTGCAAATAGCCCTTTTTTAGTGACTTTGGCGAGCAAGTTAATGGCAACAACAGATTTGCCTGTTCCCGGACCACCATGCACAATCAGCACATTTTTTTTGGAGGCACTGGAACTGGTCGCAATAGCTAATGCCTCTTCTTGAATGACTTTTTGTGCATCGATCATGACGAACTCAGCGTTCCCTTTGAGCATAGAGTTGATATTGTCTGCTAAAGCTTTAGAAGGTCTAATCCTGCCGTTTTCAATTCGCAGGATCAAATCCTTTTTATCGCCATGTTTGATGAAAGAGGCAATAAATTCCCTTAGTTGGATTTTATCGTCTTTGCAAAATACAGGTGCTTTGGCAATATACTCCCCGTAAAAAGGGTTTGTGATGACCGATAGGTCTTTGCAATTATGCAAATAAGCGCAGGGATTGAGCTGAATATTTTCGGTGTAGACTGTTTCGTTAAAGCCATATAATAATGCCGAATACGACCAAGCCTGATAGCTCGGGTGCAGTTCATCACTAGGCCCATGAGCAAAGCGGGTGCGAACCATGGCATCCTTTTCGGTGAGTTGGACGTTATCCCACTGTTTCAATTCGATTAAAATTGCGTGTTCTTTACCTGTATCATCCTGTCCAGAAACGATAAAGTCGATTCGATTACCGGTACGAGGAATGTTGTATTCGATGGCTATACCGGCGTCGAGCGGAATCGCTTCGGAACGTAAGATATTGCCCATATATTGAAGCGAGTTCTGCCAGGAGCGATATTCGCTATCGCCCACCTTACGGTGCAGTTTGGCATGTACGTTTTCTCGAACGATATCTTCAATAATAAAGTCTTCAATATCCGTTAAAAATTCACCTTTGGACTTTTTATAGACGATCATAATTCGGTGTACTTTTTAGCGTTTCCTTTTGCTTTGGAAGCGGGATATTTGAGGTCGTTTTTGGCAATTTTCTCCTTAATAATCTCTGGAATCGACAGGTTATGCTTTTCGGCCAATAGAAAACAGAATGATAGGATATCTGCCAGTTCTTCCTTTAATTTTTCGAGATTAATGGTTTCATTATCTTTCCATAAAAAAATCTCTAACAATTCCGCGGCTTCAATGGAAATAGCCAGGGAAAGATCTTTGGAATTATGAAATTGTTGCCAATCACGTTCATCACGAAATTTGATCAGTTCTTGAATAATTGCAGCGATTTCTGACATTCTATTGATTAGCTAATTGATATTCTTGTTCAAAAGGTAAGCCTAATTGATCCACCATTCCTGGAATCGCCATGGCCCAGCTAAAGTAAAAATAGGCAATCATTTGGTATCCGCTAAATAATTTATCTTTTAAAGAGGCTATTGAAGAATTCGCTGATATCTGGCTTCTGACTATTTTCAGGAACAACCAAATACTCGAATTATAAGATTAGGCGAGGATTGGCATGATCGAATTTTTCCGTTCGATCGTCGGTTGATATTGCTGAGCCCGGATATCACGATTACTCCTTTATTTTGTTTGACTTCAGATGTATCCGCTCTTTTAACCGGGACGAGTTTCGTTTCAAATTTCCTGTGAAATCACGATTTCGTCTGAGGAACAACCTGCTTCAGGATATTCAGGCGCAACTCGCAAATCATGTTAACAGGCCAGGAATCATTACCGCTAATTAAATAACCGACATGTGAAGGAAAGGCAGCGGTGACAAGAATGACTATCGCCCCTGCAGAACCCGAGTGTCTATTCGAGATTTAATGATTTGCCGCGAAAAAAAACTGCATTGTTTCCAGGGGCTGTAGTTTTAAAAAATAAATTGCTGCGCATGCGGAAGTTTAAATAAATGAATGTATATTGTACTCTGTATCACTTCCTTATTGCAATGAAAACCTACTCATTATTTCCACTATTAGCCTTTTCTTTGGCAGTAATTCTGCTTTGTGCCTGCGACAATACCAAAACAATTACCGTTTTGGGCGAAAATAGTTCCAACCTTCAGGCAATGCAGGCGCTGAAGGGCCGTTACGAAAAATCAAACAATATCAGAATCGAATATAAGCCTAATACTTTTGAAGATGCTTTCAATAAGGCCAATCAGGACTTTAGTAATCAGTCTGGCCTTTACGATATTGTTTTACAGTATAATTTTTCCCTTTCCAATTTCGTAAGGAATAATTATGTATACAGATCAGCGGAATTAAGCAAGAGTTTTCCTGAAGAGCAGAAAAAGTTCGAAGCAGACATTTTTCCGAACGTATGGAAGGAAGTCGGCTATTACTATGATAACCCGTCTGATTCAAAAAGTAAAAATATCGGTGGTAAGTTATCCGTTTGCAGCCAACACAATGCTGCTTGCATATAATAAGAAGTTCTTTGACGATCCTGAGAACAAAAAAACCTATCTGGACCAATTTCATCAGGAATTAAAAGTTCCGTCAACATGGGAAGAATACAAACGCATTGCAGCTTTTTTTACAAATAAAAACAAAGGTACTTATGGCATTTGCATGGAGGGAGCTGCCGGAGGATGGCTTTACTATGAATGGTGTCAGTACCTGCAGGGGTTTGGTGGTAAGGTCATGGATAAAGAATGGGGGTGGATGGGAGACGAGAATACAAAAGTAAACGTCAACTCGGCTATCGCACTACAGTCTACAGAATACATGATGTCATTAAAGCCGTATAATGCCGGCGGATTCATTAATACAGACGGCAATGAACAAATAAAGGTCATGAAAGAAGGCAAGACAGCAATGTGCCTTATTTGGAGTGATTATGTCAGAGGGCTGACATACAACGGTGACGAAACCGACCCGCGGTTTGGCGTTTCAGAGGTTCCGGGAACCCAATCAATGCTTGCCGGGGGGGCTTTTTTTATAAGCCGTCAGAGCAAATACCCTCAGGAATCGTTCAGATATGTGATGAGCCTTTTTCAGAAAGATACCCAGATCAAGCTTGTTCAGAAAGGTTTGTGTTCGCCGCTGAAATCAGCCTACGATGCTGAGGAAGTACAGGAAATTCCATATATCCCCGCATTGAAAGCTTCTTTGAGCCGTGGCGTATATGCTCTCGAAGCCGGACCTGATGCTGACATGATAAACAGCACTATTACAACCTACATGCAACAGGTGTGGAATAGCAGAAGAACTATCGGCGACGCCCTGAATGCTGCTCAGTCCGAAGTGGTGACAAAGAGAAAAGACATATTCAGGCAATTGAAGAAGTAACAAAATGACCGCCATATCAAGGGAAAGGATTATTGTTACAGTTTTATTCTCCCTCATCATTGTTTTTATTTTCCCGGTTTTT
>JAESTD010000033.1 GCA_016763755.1 Mucilaginibacter sp. | reverse complement strand
TCGCCTTCAATGCGGGCGTTAACTGCAGGCCATTCCTTCAACGCCTCGGTAACTGCTTTGGTAAAGAACGACATAAAGCCTAAGCCAACGCCGTGTTTCTCTTTAAATTTATCTTTGTATTTACCGCGCAGTTCCATAATCGGCGACATATCAACCTCGTTAAAGGTGGTTAACATCGCAGTCTCATTTTTAACGGCAACCAAACGTTTAGCTACTGTTTTACGCAATGAAGACATTTTTTCACGGCGATCTGTACGTGCGCCTTGTGCTTGCGGCGGTGCAGCGGCTGGAGCAGCAACAGCCGGCTTTGGACTTTCGGCTTGAGGCTTTGGACTTCCGGCCTGCGCGCCAAGTGCATCACCTTAGTGATACGGCCATCAACACCAGACCCATTTACAGAAGCAGGATCAACACCTTTTTCTGCCAATATCTTTGCAGCAGCAGGCGATGGTGTGCCCGATGCGTAAGTAGTACCTTTTGATGGAGCATCCTGAGGAGACTCGTTAACTTTATCAGCAACAGCAGGCGTAACAGGTGTAGGAGCTGAACCGGCACCGGCACCTTCAATTTTGCAAACCACAGCGCCGATGGCAAGGGTATCGCCTTCGTTAGCTAAGGTTTTTAAAGTACCTGCTTTTTCGGCAGTAAGCTCAAAAGTTGCTTTGTCTGATTCAAGCTCGGCAATGGCTTCGTCCATTTCAACAGCTTCGCCATCTTTTTTGATCCAACGCGATAAAGTTACCTCGGTGATAGACTCACCAACCGGCGGAACTTTTATCTCTAAAGATTCGCCACCAGCCTGCGGAGCAGGTGCAGGGGCGTTGGCAGGGTTCTCAGGACTTTCTGCTTTAGCAGGAGCCTCATTAGCTGATGCGGATGCAGCAGGTGCACTTGCAGCAGCGCCGCCATCTTCAATGGTGGCTACGACAGCACCAATAGCTAAAGTATCACCTTCGGCAGCTGCGGTTTTTAAAGTTCCTGCTTTTTCAGCAGTAAGCTCAAACGTTGCTTTGTCTGATTCCAGTTCGGCTATCACCTCGTCCATTTCGACATGGTCGCCATCCTTTTTCTTCCAGGATGCCAGGGTTACTTCGGTAATGGATTCGCCTACCGGCGGAACTTTTATTTCTAAACTCATATTGTTATGGATAGTAGTTGTTTTGTTAAGTCTGGAGTCCGGAGTCTTAAGTCTGAAGTTTTAGCACGAAGTCAGAAGCATTACTTTTGACTTTTTACTTTTAACTTTTGACTTAAATTCAATCCGCCCCGGCATTAGCCATTTTCTCGGTTGTTTTTTCGATTTTTTCTTTAACCTTTTTACCAGCAGGTGCTTCAAATGCTTTTGACACAATGTGCGCCTGTTGTGCAGCGTGTTGTTTAGCAAAGCCAGTTGCGGTACTGCTACCTTCTAAACGCGATATAACACGCAGGTTAAGATATTTATCATCATGGAACTTGCGGCAAATGTAAGGCCATGCACCCATATTCTCAGGTTCTTCCTGTACCCAGATAAACTCTTCAGCTTTCTCGTATTTAGCTTTCACCTTCAAGATCTGCTGAACAGGCGTAGGGTACAATTGCTCAACACGAACGATCGCTACGTCCTTACGTTTGTCAGTCTGTTGTTTCTCTAACAGGTCGTAATATACTTTACCGGTACAAAGCAATACGCGTTTTACTTTTTTAGGATCAACGTAACTATCGTCAATCAACTCGTGGAACTTACCATTGGTAAATTCGCTAAGCGGCGACATACAGTTAGGACTACGCAACAAGCTCTTTGGTGTAAAGATGATCAGCGGCTTACGGAAACTGCGGTGCATCTGCCTTCTTAAAATGTGGAAGAAGTTTGCAGGTGTAGTACAGTTTGCCACCTGGATATTATCATCGGCACAAAGCTCTAAGAAACGCTCAACACGTGCTGATGAGTGCTCAGGGCCCTGGCCTTCGTAACCGTGCGGCAATAACATTACCAAACCGTTACCACGCTGCCATTTTGTTTCGGCACTGGCAATGTACTGGTCAACAATGATCTGCGCACCGTTAAAGAAGTCGCCAAACTGTGCTTCCCAAATAGTAAGGGCGGTAGGGTTAGCTAAAGCATAACCGTACTCAAAACCAAGTACACCGTACTCAGATAATAATGAGTTATAGATGCTCAGTTTAGCTTTATCGTTGATGGTCTCCAACGGAGTGTATTCCTCTTCAGAATCAGCCAGGGTTAATACCGCATGGCGATGCGAGAAGGTACCGCGTTTAACGTCCTCACCGCTTAACCTTATCGGGAAACCTTCTTTTAACAAGGTACCATACGCTAATTGCTCGCCCATTGCCCAGTCAAACACTTTGGTTTTGCTCACCATGGCCTGGCGGTCTTCAAATAATTTTTCAATTTTCTTGAAGAACACTTTATCTTTTGGCAGCGTAGTTAAAGCGTTACCAATTTCTTTGATCTCCTCTTCGCTAACTGACGTATCAGGTGTACTGATGAACTCGCTGTGGTTAGCCAGATGTAAACCTTTCCATGCACCTTCAAACATCGGGATGGTATCAGTAAACCTGTCTGATGCTTTTGCCTCATCCAGCATTCCCTGCAATTCGGCACGGAAAGCTTTCTCCAGTGTTTTTACATAAGCTTCATCAACCGATTTCTCAGCAATCAATTTCTTGCTGTAGATCTGCAGCGGGTTAGGGTGCGCGTCTATCGCTTTGTACAATACCGGTTGCGTGAATTTTGGTTCATCAGCCTCATTGTGGCCATAACGGCGGTAACAAAGGATATCGATAAACACATCCTCGTTAAACACCTGGCGGTATTCCATCGCCAGATTAACTACGTATGCCAAGGCCTCAACATCGTCACCATTTACGTGGAATACAGGTGATAACACAGTTTTAGCTACATCAGTACAGTAGGTACTTGAGCGGGCATCTTTGTAGTTGGTGGTGAAACCTATCTGGTTATTGATCACCAGGTGAATGGTACCGCCTGTGCTGTAACCATCCAGTTTCTCCATTTGCAACACCTCATAAACAATGCCTTGTCCGGCAACAGAGGCATCGCCATGTATCAATATCGGGGCAATCTTTGAGTGATCGCCTTTGTATTTAAAGTCAATTTTTGAACGGGTGATACCTTCCACAACCGGGTCAACCGCTTCAAGGTGCGATGGGTTAGGGCAAAGGCTTAAGTGAACCTTTTTACCGTTCTTGGTTTCCACATCGGTTGAGTAACCTAAGTGGTATTTTACGTCGCCGCCAAATGGCTGTGATGAATCGTAGTTTTTACCCTCAAACTCAGAGAACACCTCTTTATAGGTTTTCTCCATAATGTTGGTCAGCACGTTTAAACGGCCGCGGTGAGCCATACCGATGATAAATTCTTCGATACCCAGCTCAGAGCCTTTCTTTACAACCGAGTCGAGCGCAGGAATCAGCGCCTCGGCACCCTCTAACGAGAAGCGCTTTTGGCCCAGGAATTTGGTACCTAAAAAGTTCTCGAAAACAACCGCCTCATTCAGTTTTGAAAGCATTGCCTTTTTCTCATCCTGAGAGAAAGATGGCGTGTTGCGCTTTTCCTCCATCCTGTCCTCAAACCATTTCAGTTTTATAGGATTGCGGATGTAAGTATATTCTGCACCGATAGCCTGGCAGTAAGTTTGCTCAAGCAGCTCGCGGATATCGCGCAGCTTGGCTGGGCCTAAACCAACTTCAACAGCGGCGTTAAATACGGTATCCATATCGGCATCGCTTAAGCCAAAGGTTTCAAGCTCTTTACCCGGAAAGTACTTGCGGCGTTCGCGTACAGGGTTTGTCTTAGAAAATAAATGGCCGCGTGAGCGGTAGCCATTTATCATGTTCAATACGTTAATTTCTTTCTGAAAATGCTCAGGAGTTTCGGCACCAACGGCACCGGCAGCAGGGGCATTATCCTGGCCAAACTGAAATCCTTCAAAGAATTTTTGCCAGCTATAGTCTACTGATTCAGGGTCTTGTTTGTAGGCTTCGTATAATGAGTTGATGTGGTCAGCGTTGCCGCTGTTTATATAATTTAGGCGATCCATGAGATTGCTATGTTGTAAGACGGTGCAAAACTAAGCATAATAGTACAATATGCCATATATATATGTTATAACTTTTTAGTTAAAATTATGGTTTGATAAAAGAAATTACCAAAGGTTTAGATAAGCCGCCAATAATCGTGCTAAAAAGCTTTAAGCGACAGTAGGAATGTCGCCGGTGGCAGGTGCCCAGGTGCCAATGTAATCGTCATCAGGCTGAGCCGGTTTTGCCGCGTTAAAAAAGCGGTTGCTCTTGGTATCGTTACCTACACCTGCCACAAAAGCCCAGTTACCCCAGTTGCTTGCAGGCGAATAATCTATCAGCTTTTCTTCAAAGTAAAGGGCCCCTTTTGTCCAGTCAACCAATAGGTCTTTGATCAGGTAGGCAGCAACTGCCTGCCTTGCGTAATTGCTGATGTAGCCGGTAGCATTAAGCTGGTGCATAGCAGCATCTATATATGGCTCGCCGGTTTGGCCTTTTGTCCAGCGTTCAAAAAGTTCATCCTGGTTATCGGCAATATCGGGTGCGCTGCCAAAACCTTCTGAGCGGAAAAACTGTTTTCCGTGTTTTTTGAACATGAAGCGAAAGTAATCGCGCCAAAGCAGTTCAAGCATCAGCGGGTCGGCATTTTGCAGGTGGTTCTCTTTCTGATGATTCAATACTTCCCAGTAAACCTGGCGGGTTGATATGCACCCAACCGCCAGCCAGGGCCCAAGGCCTGATGAGTTAGGCTGGTTACGGATAGCGGTATTTGAAAGGTAAGCATGCAAACGCTTTAACGCCTCTGTTTCGCCGCCCGTAATTTTCTCGCCGGCACGCGGGTCATCAATTGGTTCTGGAACGCCGAGTTCTTCTAAAGTAGGCAGCTCACCGGCATCGGCCATAGCGGGCACAACAATATTTTCGGGCGCGGCAACCACCGGGCGTACGGTACTATCGCGCTCAACTTTCTTTTTGAAAGTAACAAAGCTATCTGGTATATCCTTTATCGGGAACGGCAGATCCTCTTTGTGGTACATGGTATGGCCGATGAAGTGCCTAAGGTTCAGTTGCTTTTTCCAAAGCGCTTCCTCTACCCTTTCAGATATGGTGGTTTCATCCGGTGCAACCTCGCGATGGTGATAAACCTCGCTGATATTAAACTCTTCGGCTAATTGAATAAGCACCTCGGCAGGGTCGCCGGTACGCACAAGCAGATCGGCACCCATAACGCGCAGGTTAGCGCGCAGATCGGCTACTGACTCTAACAGGAAACGACTACGGAAACTACCGGTTTTGTTACCACCACATACGCCGGTTTTAAAATAGAAAGGATCAAAGATATATACGGGTAAAATCTTATCAGCCCGGCGCACGGCTTCGGATAATATTTCATTATCGTTTATACGCAGGTCATTTCTAAACCAAACCAGTATAGTCTTCTCACTCATTGGAACTACTAATCTAACCTTATTTAGATTGATTACAAAGATGCCAATTATTTATTTTTTCTACACTTTTCGCTGCAATATTTGACATCATCCCAACACTTAGCCCATTTCTTTCGCCAGGTGAAAGGTTTATTGCATACAAGGCAAATTTTTGAAGGAAGATATTGTTTATTGCCCTTGTGTTCCATGGTTGCTACTGTTATGATTGCGTTGGCTGAAGCCGACGACAATGATACTTTTTTATCTTTATAGTGTTCATGAACGCCATGAACAAAAACCGTCGGCTGAAGCCGACGGCAATGATATTGCTCATTGTATCATTGCCGTCTCATTCATGGGACGGACGCCTGACAACGCTTCCTGTCCCGTAGGGACTACCGCTTTGTAGCCCGCAACCGCCAATGTATTTTGCTCCGCAGGAGCTACCCCCATCAACATACAGGATTATTCATTACCGGCCCATTCATGGGACGGCCAACCTGCAAACATCTGTTATCTCAAAGTAAAACTAAAACAAGCATTGTACCGTTATTAAATTAACAACCTTATCTTTATTTATATCAACACCGGAAAACATGGCAACTACCGAAAGCATCCAAAAGGCATATATTGATTACGTGCTTACAGAAGGCCATCAGCCTAATTCTGTTTACGTTTTTGCAAAGAAAAATAAAATGACCGAGGACGAGTTCTACCGTTTCTTTGGTTCATTTGATGCTGTGGAGCAAAGCGTGTGGACAGGCCTGATGGAGCGCGCCCTCACCGAGATACGCACCCAGGAAATTTGGCCACAGTACACCGCCCGCGAAAAGGCATTATCATTCTTTTACAGCTTTTTTGAGCTATTGAAAGGTAGCCGCAGTTTTGCTGTGTACAGTATTAAAAAACATCGTAGCATCGGTACGCCAAAGGTGCTGGAGCCCGCCAAAGATATTTTTGAGGAATTTGCTTCCAACATTTTGAACGAAGGCTTGGAGACTGCAGAACTAAGCGACCGTAAATTCTTCAGCAAGCGATACAAAGATGCGCTGTGGATACAGTTTGGTTTTGTACTCAACTTTTGGATAAATGATGATTCGGCAGGTTTCGAGAAAACAGACGAGGCTATTGAGAAGGGCATCAACGTAACATTTGATCTGTTCCAGCGCTCACCTATTGATAACCTGTTTGAATACGGCAAGTTTTTGGCGAAGAACGGTGGATTGAAGGAAAAGATGGGTTTTAGAGAGAAGCCTCTCCCCAAACCCCTCTTTGAGGGAGAGGGGCTTAATAAGTAAACTAAAAAATGTTGTCATTTCGAACGAGTGGCAACGAGGGGAAATCTTGTTACTCTGTAAGCCCAAACTTCAAGGACTAACAAGATTTCTCGCTATCGTTCGAAATGACAAGTAGTTGATTGAATAAGAAATTCATTTGAACACCAACCTACCCTACCTTGCTGCCATTTTTGATATGGATGGCACCATCATCAACAACACGCCGTACCATTTCCTGGCTTGGCAACAATTATTTAAGAACTATCACTTACCTGATCTTGCGAAGGAAACTTACCTGAACCAGATAAGCGGTGTGCCTATCATCAACACCGTGCGGCAGTTTTTTGGCGAAGATGTGGATGAAAAGCAATTAGCTGATGAGAAACAGCGTTTATACCAGGAGGCGTTTAAGCCTTACCTGCAGCCGGTAAACGGTTTGGAGAATTTTTTGGCAGCGTTAAAGAACGCGGGTGTTAAAATAGCCTTGGCCACTTCATCAAACCATGCCGATATTGATTTTATATTCAACGCCATACCGATAGGCCAATATTTTGATGTGCTGATAACCGGCGGCATGGTTAGCCAACCTAAGCCCTCACCACAAATATTTTTAAAGGCTGCCGAGCAATTGAGCGTTGCCCCTGATAAATGTGTGGTATTTGAAGATTCGCTAATGGGTTTAAAAGCAGGTCGCAACGCAGGCATGAAGGTTGCAGGTATTACTACAAGCCATAAAGCAGATGTGATCGATCGCCTTGCAGATATCGCGTTTGATGACTATAGCGAACTGAGCCTGCAAAAACTGGCTGCCTTATATTAAGGATACAATAAAATGAATAACGAAGAAGCTAAAGAGCAAAACAGCATACCCACCGGCAAAGTTGAGCGCAGTGCCAAGTTTGTAAAAACCGGCTTTAAAATTGGCGGCAATTACATTAAGCATTACTCCAAAAAACTATTCAACCCCGACCTTGATCATACCGAGTTGAACGAAGACAACGCGACAGACATTTACCAATCATTAAGTGAACTGAAAGGGAGCGCCTTAAAAGTTGCGCAGATGCTGAGCATGGATAAAAACCTGTTACCGCAGGCTTATGTTGATAAATTTAGCCAGTCGCAGTATAATGCGCCGCCACTGTCGGGGCCGTTGATCGTGCAAACGTTTAAGAAATACTTCGGCAAAACGCCCGATCAGATCTACGATAAATTCAACATCCGCTCAACCAATGCCGCCTCTATAGGCCAGGTGCATCAGGCAGAACTGGACGGTAAAAAGCTGGCTGTAAAAATTCAGTATCCCGGCGTGGGCGATTCTATCTCATCAGACCTTAAACTGGTAAAACCCTTCGCCTTCCGGATGCTGGGCATGAGTGAGAAGGAGCTGGATGTGTACATGAAAGAGGTAGAAGAACGCTTGCTTGAAGAGACCGACTACGAGCTGGAAGTACGCCGTTCTATAGAGTTTTCCATTGCCTGTAAAATACTGGACAATGTGGTTTTTCCGGGTTATTATCCCGACCTATCGAGCAAGCGCATCATTACTATGGACTGGCTGAATGGTATGCACCTGAAAGAGTTTTTGGCAACCAACCCATCGCAGGAGTTGCGTAACCGAATTGGGCAAGCCTTATGGGATTTTTATAACTATCAGCAGCACGAGCTCCGCGCTGTACACGCCGATCCGCATCCCGGCAATTTTATGATCACTACTGATAACAAATTGGGTGTGATAGATTTTGGCTGTATTAAGGTAATGCCTGATGATTTTTATTATCCCTTTTTCTCCCTTACCTCAACCAACTTATTTGAGGATAAAGAAGAAACCATTAAAGCTTTTCGGAAGCTGGAGATGATATTGCCTAATGACACACCTCAACAGATAGAATTTTATCATGGCATGTACAAACAAATGATAAGCCTGTTTGCCAAACCTTACATCACCTCTACTTTTGATTTCAGTAACAAAGCTTTCTTTGACGATCTGTTTGGTTTTGGAGAAAAGGTGTCAAAAATGCCCGAATTTAAGCAAGCCCGCGGTGTAAAGCACTTTATTTATGTAAACCGTACCAATTTCGGGCTGTATAATATCCTGCATGATTTAAAGGCATTTGTGAAAACAGATACTTACAAGCCGCACGTAAATTAGGCTTCCTCTTCTATAATAAAAAAGCAACCACATAAAGGTTGCTTTTTTATTAAACGAAATGTATTTGTTTTGCTTAAACTATAAACTAACAAAAGCAAAAAAAGAAACTGCGATAGCAAATATCACAGCTAATACCCAACTTATATCAGCCCTTATGGCCCATGTTTGCACATCGGTTATGCGGCCTGTATTAACAAATGATTTTGCCCTATAACGGCAAAAAAGTGCAAATCCAACAATTGCCAAAACACCAATTATACTGGCGGCAATTATCAATAGCAAGAAAGTACGTGTAAACATAATGTTAGTTAATTCTGTTTTCTGTGATAAGGATAATACGCCACTAAACGTGAAAACGTATATTTTGTTTTAAAAAAATGTTATAAAAATACAATTAATTTCCTAATAAATAAAATATCATAAGCTCATTCAAATGAAACATCCTTTCATGATACCTGTTTCAAAACCAGGCTATATTAGCAGTTGTAAAATGTTTAGATATGAAGCATGGCAAGTAAAAATATTCTTATAACAGGCGGTTCGGGATTGCTTGGCAGGCATTTAACTGATGCTTTATTAAAACAAGGTCACAAAGTAAGTCACCTTTCCAGGCAAGCGGGTAAAAACCCTGATATAAATACTTTTTTATGGGATGTTGATAAACGCCGGATCGACCCTGCCTGCATCGACGGTATAGATACCATCGTACACCTTGCCGGCGCCGGCATAGCCGATAAACCCTGGACAGCCGAACGAAAAAAGGAAATTGTTGAGAGCCGTACCGAATCTATCAGGTTAATTTATGCCCTGATGAAACAGAGATCAAATGATGTTAAAAACATCATATCTGCATCGGGCATTAATTATTATGGTGATAGCGGTGATAAACTGCTTGAAGAAGATGACTTGCCCGGCAATGATTTTGTTGCCAATTGTTGTATTGAATGGGAAAAAGCGGTTGATGAGGGTACTGAATTTGGCCTTAGGATAGTTAAATTTCGCACAGGGGTTGTGCTAACCAATGAGGGCGGCGCACTCCCAAAACTGGCCCAGCCTGTAAAGATGTATGTAGGCTCGCCACTGGGCGGCGGCAAACAATGGGTACCGTGGATCCATCCGAAGGATGTTACCGATATGTACCTTTATGCCCTTAACACCCCACAACTGGCCGGAACGTTTAATATGGTTGCCCCGCAGCCTGTTACCAATAAGCAGCTTACCCATGCTGTGGCCAAACAGTTGGGCAAGCCGCTTTGGGCACCAAATGTACCTGCGTTTTTAATCAAGTTATTATTTGGCGAGATGGCTGCGCTGGTTTTAGGTAGTACCAAGGGTTCCGCCAAGAAAATACAAGAACATGGGTTTACATTTAACTACCCTGATATTGAATCGGCTTTAAGAGAGATCTATGGATAAGAAACAACCCGTAAGCATATTCTGGTTTCGCCGCGATCTGCGGATCGACGACAACGCAGGTCTATACCACGCGTTAAAAGGTGAACATCCGGTTTTGCCCATTTTTATATTTGACCGCGAGATACTGGATGATCTGGAAGACAAGGACGACGCCCGAGTAACATTCATTTATGAAGCTCTTGAAGACATTAACAAAGAACTGCATAAACATCATAGGAGCTTACTGGCTGTTTACGACAAGCCGCCCCATGCCTGGAAAAAACTCATCGATGAGTACGACGTTAAAACCGTTTACACCAATCATGATTATGAGCCTTACGCCGAACATAGAGATGGCGAGATGGAAAAGTTGTTTAAAAAGCATGATATAGAATTTAAAACCTATAAAGACCAGGTAATTTTTGAAAAACAGGAAGTGGTTAAAGATGATGGCAAACCTTACACTGTTTTTACCCCCTACAAAAACAAATGGTACCAAAAGCTTAAACCATTTTACCTTAAGGCTTACCCCACCACAAAATATCTAAAAAATCTGCTGCATTTTAAAGCACCGCACATCCCCACGTTAAAGGAAATGGGCTTTGAGAAAAGCAAACAGAAATTTCCGGACAAGGCGTATAAAGACGTTATCGCTGATTATGGCAAAACCCGCGACACCCCTGCAATTAAGGGCACGTCGCATATTGGTATGCACCTGCGTTTTGGTACGTTGAGTATCCGCCAATGTGCTGCAGACGCTCACAAAGCGCATGATAAAACCTGGCTTAACGAGTTGATATGGCGCGAGTTTTACTCCATGATCCTTTATCATTTCCCAAAAACCATGGACCATGCCTTTAGGCCCAAGTATGACCGGATACATTGGATAAACGATGATAAGCAATTTAAGGCATGGTGCGAAGGTAAAACGGGATTCCCGCTGGTGGATGCAGGCATGCGCGAACTAAACGCCACCGGCTTTATGCACAACCGCGTACGTATGGTGGTAGCCAGCTTTTTAAGTAAAGACCTGTTGATTGACTGGCGTTGGGGCGAGCGCTATTTTGCCCGCAAGTTGCTTGATTATGAAATGGCCAGCAATGTAGGCGGCTGGCAATGGGCAGCAGGAAGCGGTACTGATGCCGCACCTTATTTCAGGATATTTAACCCGGATAGCCAGACTAAAAAGTTTGATCCAAAAATGGAATATATAAAAAAATGGGTTCCGGAGTATGCCGACTTCAGCAAATATCCAAAACCCATTGTTGACCACGCGTTTGCGCGCGAACGCTGTCTGAAAGCTTTTAAAGCTGCACTTAACCGTTAAATTACGGCTGCGTAACTGATGCTACCTGAAGTTCAAAATGTAAAATCCCATTAGCAGGAATAGTAGTTTGCGAAGTTTGGCCGTAACCTAATGCTGATGGAATGAACAACGATAACGACGTGCCTGTTTTGCAATGCTTAACAAGTGCATCTTTAAAGCCGTCTATCAGGTTATCAGGAACCAAGCTTGTTGCCGTTGTTTGCGAAGAAGCGTCAAAGTTGGTACCATTTAATAAACTGCCAACGTAAGTTAAACTTACATTGCTATACGCATCTATTTCGCCATCAGTACCGGTACCGGCTGTAACTACCTTATAGTAATAACCCAATGGGTCTTTAGTGTACCCGCTTAAATTATTTGCAGTAAAGTAATTTTTGATAACCTGGTCGTCATAAGCTACTTGATCTTTAATAACATGCACATAGTAATCAAGGCTTTGGTTACCGGCAATACGATTTGTAGAGGTAACACTACCTACACCATAACCACGAACGCCATAAGCCAATCGTGAAGGTATCAGTAAGCGCATGCTGCCGCCTGAATATTTTAAAAGGTTGTGTATGCCTAATTGCAAACCCTGCGGAAGACTCACGTTAACAAAATGGCCGAGATAATCATCCAGATGGTTAATGAGGGTATCGGTTGCCACATACTTGCCATCCATTGATTTAACGGTATAAACAATCGATATCTTGTCAGAGTATTTCAATGTATCAGGGCCGGTGCTCGGTGTACCCGGGTTAATTATCTTGTAATAAATGCCGGTCTCACCGTCACCTATAACCGTCTCGTCCTTAGTAAAACCGGTTAGCGAGTTGGTTGACATGTAGGCTTGGATCTGGCTATCATCAAACTGCTTTATATCAGGCTGATTATCATCATTTTTCCTACAAGCTGTTAGGCCTGCAAACGCAAATAGTAAAAGAGTAAAAATTCTTTGTTTCATTAAATCAGTTCGTTACATCTAAAAGTTCAACCTCAAAATCGCACACCGAGTTTTTGGGGACGCCGAGGCTATCCTGATCATACGGGCCGTAAGCATAACGCGACGGCGACAGGATACGTATTTTACCACCTTTTTTTATTTGGGGTATAGCTAATTTCCACGCCCTTAGTGTTTCTCCCAAAGTGAAGGATGGGTGAAAATTATTGCTTTGGCCAAAAACCTTCCCGGTAGTTAATATCTTAGCCGAATAAGCCACAGTTACACGGGTAGAGTTTGTAAATATATCACTGCCTGATCCGGGAGCTAAAACCTGATAATAGATGCCGGTTGGTACATCTATACTATCAACCTCCTGTACCTGGCTGCGTAAATTATGGCTGTCAATATACTCCTGTATAATGCCATCATCTACCACGGCCTGGCTGCGCTCTAAAGCCTTGGCATCATATCCCTTTTGGCACGAAGCAAAACAGCCAACTAACAGCAATAATATCAACAGAGCCCTATTCATGTAAGTTATAACGGCAAAGTTATCGTTTTATATCGCAAAAAATGCAGCTTAACACTTTTTAACACTCCGGCGATGGGATGGGAATAAATTTATGGTTTGTAGTTAAGGGTAAGCTGGTTTATTTTACGGAGCATTTCTGTTAAATAAACCCTATCGGCCTCGCTTATGTGCGAGTTTAAATAGTTGTTGAATTGCTTAACAACATTTTTAGCTATCTGCCTTTTCTCTTTACCAAGGTCGGTAAGGTATATTTTTACCGATCGTTTATCGCCCTGGTTTGATGCCCGGTATATCAAGCCCGATTGCTCCAACTGGTTAAGCATACGCGATAAACTGGTTGATTTAAGGCCAAGCAAAGCAGCCGCCTGAGATACCGTTGTACCCTCTTCATCAATATTGATGAGCAGATAACCTATAGATTGTGTGAAACCAAATTCGGTTACTGTTTGGTTATACCGGTTCGCAACGGTTTGCCAAACTATCTTTAAAAAATAATCAATAGTTTCTTGCTGTTTTACACTGCTTCGCATAAAGCACAAACTTAATATTTTAAATGAAAATTTTCTAAGTCAATAGTCTTAAGTCGAAAGTCTTAAGTCTGGAGTCTTAAGTCGAAAGTTCTGAGCGGATCGTAAATAGACAAAGTATAGTTTTTAACCCAACTTTTTCTGATTCTGACTTAAGACTTCCGACTCCGTACTTCAAACTCAATACCCCCGCCGTTGTATCATCACCTCGCGGGTCTGCACCGCCTTCGTAGCCATGCTGGGTGGCTAATATTGCATCAACACGGCCAATGCTTCCTCCGGTGTTAACTTTATACCCTTTTTGTTCAAGTTTCTCTTTCGTGGCATTATCAAAAGCATCTTTTTCTGTAGCTACCACATCCGGCAGCCATTGATGATGAAAACGTTTTGACGTTACCGCCTGCTGCATGGTTTGATTAAACTCTATCACATTCAATATTGTTTGAAAAACTGATGTGATAATGGTAGAGCCGCCGGGCGTACCAACGATCATATATAGTTTGCCGTTTTTTTCTAAGATGGTAGGCGTCATGCTCGATAGCATGCGTTTGCCGGGTTGTATACTGTTTGCCTTACCGCCAATAAGGCCATACATATTTGGAACGCCTGGTTTAGAGCTAAAATCGTCCATCTCATTATTCAATAAAAAACCTGCACCAGCCACGAAAATATGCGAGCCAAAAGAATCGTTCAGCGTAGTAGTTATAGATACCGCGTTACCCTCTTTATCTACGATGGAATAGTGCGTGGTTTGGTCGCTCTCGTAACCTACAAAGCTGCCCGGTTGTATGGCAGTACTCGGCGTTGCAGCATCCCAGCTAAAACTCTGCATGCGGGCATCTATGTACTTTTGGTCTAAAAGACTATCCACGGGCACTTTGTAAAAATCAGGATCTCCAAGGTATTTTGCGCGGTCGGCGTAAACACGGCGCTCGGCCTCAACTATCAATCTCACCGTACTATCACTGTTAAAACCCCAGCGGGTTAACGGATATTTCTCTACCGAATGCAGCAATTGCACCAATGCAATACCACCGCTTGATGGTGGCGGCATAGTGATGATACGATACTGTTTGTAGTTGCTTAAGATCGGTTTACGCCAAATAGAATGGTAATTTGCCAGATCAGATTTGGTAACAAGCCCGCTGCCCCTTTTCATTTCATCAACGATCAGATCAGCTGTTTTGCCTTCATAAAATCCGGCGCGGCCCTTATCCCTTATTCGTTCCAGTGTATGACCAAGGTCGGTCTGAATTAATGAGTCACCCTCTTGCCAACCACCTTCTTTAAGCAGATAGTTTTTGCCCGGGTTAAGATCTTTAAATTCTTTTGCAGCGCTGTTAAGGTCTGATGCTAATCGCTTGGTGATTTTAAATCCCTTTAGTGCCATATCAATTGCCGGCTGTACCAGGCTGGCCCACTTTAACCTGCCATACTTTTTATGTGCCTCGTAAAGGCCATCAACCGCACCCGGCACCCCGGATGCTTTATGGGTATACAAACTCATATCAGGTATGATGTTGCCGTTAGCATCCTGATACATTTTTTCGCTTGCTTGTGCAGGAGCTTTCTCTCGAAAATCAAGCGTATTGGTTTCGCTCTTTGCCGATCGATACACCATAAAGCCACCGCCCCCTATATTACCGGCCTGCGGGTGCGTTACCGCAAGTGCAAACTGCACCGCAACAGCGGCATCAACTGCGTTACCGCCTTTCTTTAATACCGCCACCCCTGCGTTTGAAGCATCAGGGTAGGCACAAACAACTACCCCGTTTTTATATGACGGAATTGATGGCTGCGCAATAATAATATTAGTTATACCGGTTAAGGTTAAAATGGCAGTTAGCAGTATGAGTTTAATTTTCATAAAAGAGCTTTGGGGCAATTTATACTATTTGCCGTTTAAAACAGATGTGGATATGTTGATTTTTTTAACACTTAATATCAACAGGATAGACTATGTTTGCCCCCTTATTTGTGGCGGCATAGCATAAATAGAGTTTTACGCCGTTAACAAAGCATATTAAACTAATCATAATTTACATCTCAAAAATGAAAAAATTTGTTCTTTCGGTAATCGCATTATGCTCTTTTTTGTTGTTATCAGGCAGTTTACATGCGCAAGATTACAAGACCGCGGTTGGCCTGAAATTTGGCGGCTACGAAAATGGCCCTTCTATTAAATACTTTATGGACGAAGGCACCGCGCTCGAAGGTGTTATTGGCTTACGCAGCCATGGCGTTGTATTTTCTGGCCTTTACGAGTTGCATCAATCTGCCTTTAATACAAC
Source organism: Mucilaginibacter sp. (assembly GCA_016763755.1). GTDB lineage: Bacteria > Bacteroidota > Bacteroidia > Sphingobacteriales > Sphingobacteriaceae > Mucilaginibacter. The sequence goes on along the minus strand of JAESTD010000033.1, from coordinate 4,659 downwards.
TGGGTTAAAGTTCTATTATGGTTTTGGTGCGCACCTGGGCAGCGTTGGCAGTGGCGTATATAAACGCTTCGGCGGAGACGATAAGGTTTACCAGGACAGCCATATCCTGCTTGGTGCAGATGGTGTTTTAGGACTTGAATACAAGCTTGACCAGACACCTATAGCTGTAAGCTTAGACCTTAATCCACGTGTTGAGTTAGCCACCGGCCCATTTTTTGACATAGCGCCGGGCTTAGGCATTAAATATACTTTTTAAATATGGTATTTATTAAAAACAAATGGCCTTTCGGATATTCGAAAGGCCATTTGTTTTTAATGCACTATGATCACTTTGCGCGAGTATAGTTTATCTCCCAAACCGATCTTTACAACGTACGTGCCGGGCACTAAGCCCGATGTATTAATATCAGTGCTAAAATTACCTACTGCTATTTTTCGGGTACTTTGATAAACAGTTTGTCCAAGGGTATTAATAAGCGATAATTTCAGGTCGGCAGCTTGTGGTGCATTAAATACAACATTTATATAAGTATCAGCAGGTACAGGGAATACTGTTAGCCCAATTTCCGACCTATCGGGGTTTTTAGCTAACAACTGGAAATTGAACCCGTCTGATTCTGTTATACAGCCGGTGCCCAAAGTTACCTGCACAGTATAAATGCCGCTTTTTAATGGTGTATAAGTTCCGTCTACCGCGCCGGCAATGGCCTGGCCGTTTAGAAACCATTGACTATCGCCGGTAAGGTTCGATGTAAGGGCATCTCCGTTTTGAGCAATAACGGGCTTAATTACCGTTACAGCCGTACGTTGGGTGGATGCGCAACCGGGGCTGCGAACCTGCATGTTGTAAAAGTAATAGTACATACCCCTATAGTAAGTAGTATCTACCCCATCGGTACCGGATGTTGCATCATTACCCGAGATCTTGAAAATACTACCTATATTAAACGGATAGTTAATCCCTGTTCCCTTGTTCCTGTAAATCGATGCACCATTTTCATAGCTGGGGGTTATGGTGTAATTACCTGCAGCGGGTAACAATAAATTTAAGGTGTAAACCTTGCCTTTGTCAAGCGGGTCGTCGGCTATTTCAGCTGCGGGTATATTGGTGGCGGTATTAGTAGTGCGGGTTTTGGCCACGCTTATCCTTACAGAAGATACCACTTCGCCATTTTCATTAGTGGCAGTAAACGTTATTCTGCCAGATGTGCCGATGTATAACCTTGCGCTTTCTATAAGAACGGGCGCTTGCGTTGTAATTTTTACACCCGGCGAAAATTGATTGTACCCGCCTGCCGGCCCTGCGCTTTTGGTTACGTAACCTGCATGCCCGCTAAAATCATTCAACCCCGCATAATAGGTATTATTTACCGGCGGAGCAGTAACCGTAGCCGGCGACCCTGTACCTACCGGCAAAGTTGCATCGGCTGTTGTGTACCAAAAAAGCTGACCATCGCCACTACCGTTAAGTTCATAAGCTTTAGTATTAGCGCAATAGTAAGCCTGCAGATTACCATCGGCCGGTGGCGTACCGATCTGTATCGTGCCGGTAACCGAATTATTACTTTCAATAGGATCTCCGCTTAATTTAGTAGTGGCTGTTACTGTATACACACTGCCGGAAGTGGTGTTAAACTTGTTGCTGAATACAAAATCAGTTTCCTCTTCGGGTGCCAGTGTGCCGGTAAAGGTTTCAGTAAAAGTGGTTTGTATATTATTTGGCCTGGTTACCGTTACTGTTACCGGGATGTTGTTTATATCGGCACTGCCAAAGTTTTTTAATCTCACTACTACCGCAACCGAAGACGCGCAGATAGCCCCGCCTTCACTGTTCACAATAGCCGTTGCACCGGCATCAACAGCGGGTTTTAAAAATTGTACAAGATAGTCCTGGGTTTCGCCTTTACCGTAATTACCGCAGGCAGTTATCGTTGATGCATCATTTGTTTCGGTAAGTACTATCCGCATCACACTTGTGTTGCCTGCTATAACCGTAGCTGGCACAGCAATATTACCCGAATAAGTACCCGTACCATTAATGACGTTTGTTGTTGCAACTAATTCGCCTGCATCGAAAACACCATTCCCATCCCAGTCAACAAATATCTTTGCTGCTTTATTAAAATTAGCACCACAAGTGCCCAACGTTATACTGAAAGGGTAAGTTTTTCCGATTTCCAATTGCGCCGATAAATTGGTGTTGTCGGTGTAGTTGGTACAACCGGCAGCGGCAGTTTGATTTATATTGGATAAAGTAAAATTATTGATCTTAGAATCGGCGGTTGATAACGGTGCCGATGTACAATAAGCGCTACCACCTACGCCGGTGGCTATCAAGGCATACGCCTGGCTACCCGACTTTAAAGTACCTTTATGCGAGATAGTAATGGTGTATTTTTTTCCCGGTATAGCATTGGCCACATAAACCTGCTCTATGTTATCCCGTATATTATCGCCCGTAGTAGCCGCTGCCGAAGGGTTACTAGGGGTTAGCACCCAGGGGGTGTAAGCAGATGTCCCTTCGCTTACGCGCAGATCCAGATCATTTACCAATTTAGGGGTGCGGCTGTTTATAGTCCCATCAGCTGTTGGTGTCCCTTCGGGGTCTGTCCACGAAATAGAAACCATCAGCGGCCCAACACCCGATGCCGTAACTTCAATAGTTTTGATTTGTCCTTGCGCTAATGTATTCTCGCTAATTAAACTCTTAACATTATTATCAGTGATTGCCTGCGCCGCAGCTTTCATATTAAGCAGGCCCCATCCGTAAACATAATCAGGCCCAACATTACCCGCATCAAAGGCGGTATGGCAGGCTAAGCCTTTTAATGTTGCTGCACGCATAAAAATACCGTTATTTTTTTTTGCGTAATACTCCTGCAAAAGGTATAATGAGCCGGTTACGTTTGGTGCCGCCATTGATGTGCCCGACGAATAGTAATAGTAGCTTGCGTTTTTTGTCCCGGTTGAAAGTAGTTGTTCACCGCAGCCAACAATATCGGGTTTTATGCGGCCATCATCGGTTGGCCCCCAACTGCTGAAGCTTGATATTGTTATATCACCCCGGCTAACCGGCCCGTTGGGTAACTGCCCAACCGAACCTACAGTAAGGATATTTTTTGCCGTACCGGTAGTGGTGATGATATCATAACCATTATTACTGCTGATATTGGCCGGCCTGGGGCCTTTGCTTACAAATGTAGGATCGGTACGGCTTCTGTAGCCATAATATTCGGTACCAACAGCTGGGCCATTGCTTGTACGCGAATTACCTGCCGATTCGACTATTAAATAATACGGAGCATTATACGCTATTTTATCCCAGTCGCGTGTGCGCGAATCGTAAAATCCGAAAAGATAGTCTTCGTTATCGCCAGGTAAACCATACCATTCCCAGCGTTGTTCACTGGCATTAAAATCCCATCCGCCAACATCACCGTAAGAGTGATTGGATAACAGAAGATTGGCAGCCGCCCCACTCATTTCCGAAACGTCGTCATCAAAATCCCATGATGATAAGGTGGATGCACCAAAGGCCATACCTTTAGCGGGTGCATATTCGCCCTTGGCCAGCATAGTGCCCGCAACGTGAGTAGAGTGATCTAATACGCTTGCCGTGGCGTTGTTCAATGTAATAGTCTTGCCTGTAAACTCGCGATGCCCGTTGTATACGTTTCCGCCATCCCAAATACCCAGTTTACTATTTAAGAACGTATTACTTCCTGATAGGTCGAGGCCTAACGATCCGCCCGGCTGTACCGTGTTTGTACCCGTGGTTGCCGCCGCTATGGTATTATTATGAGTGGTTAAGAAAATTGGAAAACCTCGCCCATTTATGCCCTGTAAGGCTACGAGGTTACCAGCATTGTTTATACGCCTTACAGCCCATCCGTTTTGCTTGGCTACGGCGGTTGCTTTAAGATAGCCTGCAGCAAAATTTTGTTTAGATTTGGACGAGAGACCCTCAAGCTCTTGTTTACCTTCCACGGATAAAGGCAACTTTTGCCCAAAGATCTGTGTTGATGTACAAGTAAGAAAACAAACTACGATAAACAGGAACAGGTATCTCTTCACTATAGGTACTAAGTTTAATCCTTTAAATTTAGCCGTTTTTATTTAAGATACCAGCTCTGGCGCAAATTTTGAATTTTGTTAGCTATCAGAGTTTAGAGTTTAAGCTAAACTTCCCTTTCCCCTAATTAAATCAAGGTATCGTTGCAAATAACTTTTGCGGCCAGGGAATTTATTGCCCATATTGGGCAATTTTATACACAGTGTATTACACAACCTTTTGATCAACATCAAAAAATAAATTAGTTAAAAGATAAATGTAGATTACCCCCAATAAAAAAGGGACGCCATATCCGGGCGTCCCTTTTTATTAAAATTTTACGTTTTACGACTTTCTCATCGGTGGGGCTAAATCCAACTGTTTGATGATACCATCAACTACTTTTGGAATATCATTCATAGTTCGTTTTGGGTTTTGCAACTCGCCTACACCATAGCCGCGCCATACAATTTGCTGGGTTTTGGCATCAATTAGGTCAATAATGATGGTGCCTTCTTTATAATGTACTTTTTGCGCAAAACCAGGGCCGTAGAAACCACCGTATCCGCCCCAACCCCACGGGCGATAGAAGCCGCCCCAGCCCCAAC
>JAESTD010000032.1 GCA_016763755.1 Mucilaginibacter sp. | reverse complement strand
GTAATTTTAAAGGCTTTGGCCATGTAATGATGTGGGAAGCTGCAACCCGGCAAGACTTGCTGAGCTGGGCTTATTCTAAGGCGAATGATGGTAATAAATATCCTAATGTTTATTTCAGCAACCCGGTATATGGAAGTGTGACCGGGAATAAACCGCTTAAGCTTTCCATCAATGCAAATGACCCTGATGGCAAAGTGGTTAAAGTGGAAGTATATGTAAACCACAAACTGATGACCACCTTAACTAAAGAGCCATACACCACCACCGTCAATCCTTCTCCCGGCAAAAATTTCATTGAAGCTGTAGCCACTGATCAGAAAGGAAAATCGCAATCGGCAACGCTCATTGTAAATTCGGCTGCACCTTTGATCATCGTTACTAAAACATTACCCATAGCAACAGCAGGCAAATATTATAAAACCAAAATTGAGGCAAACGGCTTTGGCGATACGCATATTACGGCAAACACTTTACCCGCCGGACTGGAACTCTATCCTGATGGCGTGCTGAAAGGCATCCCGGTAAATGCAGGCAAGGCCACAGTCGATATCTCAGTCGCTGATAGTAGTTCATCGCGAAGCAAAACTTATATGCTCAATATTAAACCTAAACCTGATAATACCATATTGGTGACGGATGTTAAAAATAAAGATGGCGTATCGTACAGGATATCCAGGCTGATGAAAGGCGAAACACCAAATTTCAACAGCAAAGACAAATCGCTGAATAGCTATCCCGAAGAAATAAACTTTAGTGACGCGGGTAAATACGAGGGTCTTACTTACATCAAAAGTGATGTGAATGATACCAGCCGTACGGAGAAAGACTTGCTAAGTTTTAGTGTAGATGAAAACGTGACTGTGTATGTAGCCTATGAGGTACACGATCTGAAATATCAATCGACGATACCCAACTGGCTGAAGGATTTTAAAAAACAGCCCGGCCAAATCGTAGCTCAATACCGTTATTTTGATGTTTACGCCCGCGATTATCCTAAGGGGACAATCACATTACCCGGAGCGGATGCGCGTAAAAATGGAGTGAGTACCAACTACTTTGTGATACTAAAAAAGCGGCAGTAAACTGCCGCTCCAATGTCTCGCTTAACTCCCAAAAAAGACGAGACTGATATTTTATAACGATTGGCGGATAATTAACTTGAACGGGTTTTTAATTTTTTCGCGCTGATTACCGATGATCAGCTGGGCGGCAGTTCTACCCATTTCGCTATGGTCGGTTGATATAACTGTAATACCATCAAGCAGTATTTCTTTCAACGGTGTATCGTTATAAGAGATAATGCCGACATCCTTACCGGCCCGCAAACCTTTGGTTTTGCAATTTTTAATGAGGTTAACCAGGTCAGGCTCCTCTATTACAATGTAAGCTTCCTGTTTTTCTACGGGTGTATCGTGGTCAATATCTGAGATTACCTGGTACGGAAAGCCATGCTGTATACAGAATTTTTTAAAACCCAGCGCAATTTCGGCAGGGTAGTTGGTTATGCGCGGGAACACCAAGAACAGTTTTTTATACTTACCCAAAAGATGTTTGCCCGATTCGAGCGCGGCGATAATATCATTTTTAAAATCCTGGTAAACAGCCGCACAATCCTCTTTGGTGTTGTCAAGCTCTTTATCAAGCAGCAATAGTTTATCCGATGATAAATGTTTGATAAGTTTAAGGGCGTCATCAGCCCCCTCATAAAAATGCGGCATCACCACATAGTAATCGTAATCGTTACGATAGGTATCCATCAGCGCTTCAAACACCTTTCCGCTGCCATGATGGATCTTTAAATCAACCACCGCATCCTTACCCAAAGTTTCTACAAATGAATTATATACCAGCTTTTTGTAATTACTTATCTTGTTAAACAAAAGCAGCACGCGGTACGATCCGCTAACGTCAGTACGATTGATATAAAAACCTTTGCCACGCACCGGCATGATAATACCTCTATCCTCGAGCATATCATAAGCTTTCTGCACAGTATCCCGCGATAGATAATATGCTGCACTCAATTCATTAATAGATAACAATCTATCACCCTTTTTTAGCTTACCCTGTTTTATTGATTTGGTAACAGAATTAATGATCTGGATATACTTGGGCGTATTACGCTCGCAATTAATTTCAAAGATCTGGTTCATAAGAAAGCTTTATATTGGTATATATAGCTAACCCTTTATCCTGATTTAACCCTACCTTAAAAGAAACATAATTTACAACGAATCGGGTTAATCATTGAGTTTGATGTGATAGGCGGCCGGAGAATAAAATGCCTGAATGATAATTGTTATCAACAGCACAGGGCGTGACAGTTTGCCATTTTTATGAACTTAACTTGCGTATGGCAGCAAAGAGATCTGAGACTCTTTGTTTGTCTCTTCAGACAAATTTATATTGGTAGAACAAGACCCGGGTGCTCATCCGGGCTTGTTCATTGTAGTAAACCGAAAAATAAAATCAAAACCGGGATCAGGATAAAAAATGGCTAATGGCCCAGATAATTGCAAGCGGCAGCGAAAAAAAGCGTTTTGTAACCAACTCGCGACGCATGATTTTCAAAGCGCCGGTCATCTGTTTTTCTATCGCCTTTATCGATACCTGTAACCGTTCGGCAATGTCTTTATTGCTCAGGTGTTCTTCGCGGCTCATCCGGAAGACTTCCTTGCCGCGCTCGCTTAACTGGGCCAATGCCTTTTGATACTGTTTTTGCAAAACCTGCAGGTCATAATTATCATAAGACATTGCTGCCGATGGGGATTTAAAAGCTATTTGCTCATGATGGCGCTGATGCAACCGCTCGTTACGGATCTCGTTAAGAATGCGGTTACGCAGGCAGGCGCAAAGCCAGCCCTTAAGCTCGGTGATATGGCCCAGGTTATTGCGGTTATTGTAAAGCGATACAAATACTTCCTGTACCATGTCCTGGGCAACGGCGTCGTCGGTAAGGCGGCTGGTGGCTACGCGGTACAAATAATTTACATAACGGTTATAAAGCAGCTTAAACGCACCCGCATCACCCCGCGCAAGTAACTGCAGCAGTTCGGCATCCGTTTGGGTTGAGCTGTCTTTAAAGCGTTGCATTGTAAACAATTGGTTGTAATAAAATTAGGAAGTTTAAAATTTCATATTTGAAGTATTCTATCAAGTTTTTGCTAAAAATTAGCAACATTAGGTAATTATGTTGGTGGGGTTTGAATTATCTTAAGGGTTTAGTAAATAATCATGGCAAAAAATAACCTCTCTGATCTGTTAAAGCGATACGCCGATGGCACTTGTACCGATGAGGAGCGACGGCTTGTGGAAAGATTGTACGAAGAAAATACCAACGAAGCGCTTAGTAAAGAACCTGATGGTTTTCAAAAGCAGGAGATGTTTAATAATATTCTTCAAAATATACAGGAGCAGGAAGTTTACCGGGAGCCTAAACGCTCTCATATATACAAATGGGCTGCCGCCGCCGGTGTAGTTTTAGCAATAGGTGCAGGTTTATGGTTTTGGAAGCGGAATCCTCAGCCGGTAGTAGCTCAGGATAGCGTTGCCTTTAAGAACGACATTGCTCCAGGCAAAAACAAAGCAACCCTTACCCTGGCAGACGGCTCAATTGTAGTATTGAATGATAGCAAGCAGGGCCAGATCACAAAACAGGGTGCGGTTAAAATCATCAAGCTTGATGATGGCAGGCTCGCGTATAAAGCAATTAAAGGGCAAACTACAGAAACAATGCTGAACACCATCGCCACACCCGCAGGCGGACAGTACCAGGTGGTGTTGCCGGATGGTACGCGTGTATGGCTCAACTCGGGCTCATCGTTACAATTCCCCGTTCAGTTTGCGAACAGCCATCGCGATGTTACCCTGAAAGGAGAGGCCTATTTTGAGGTTGCTAAAGACAAAGCCCGTCCTTTTACAGTCGATGCCGGAGAGGTAGATGTAAAAGTATTGGGCACCCACTTTAATGTGATGGCTTATGATAACGAGGATATGGTGAAAACAACCCTGCTCGAAGGTTCGGTGAAAGTGACAACGCCGCATTCATCAGGCCTTTTAAAGCCCGATCACATGGCATCGGTAGATAAGCATGACGATGGTATTGCCATAACCGATGCAGATGCGGAACAGCAAGTTGCCTGGAAGAATAACCTTTTCTGGTTTGCATCGGCAGATATACACCAGGTTATGCGCCAGCTTGCACGTTGGTATGATGTGGATGTTAAGTATGAAGGAAAAATAACCAAGGCCTTTTCAGGAACGCTGCCGCGCGGCTTAAGCGCCATTAAACTGCTCACAATATTACAGCAAACCGGTGGAGTGCATTTTAAAATAGATGGACGAATAATAACGGTAATGCCTTAATACAATAAAAAATAAGCTTATGAAAGAAAAGATCTTTTACTAAAACTACATCCTTTTCCTCGTACCGTCATAAAAAAACCGGAAGTGTTGGTCCACCCCCGGTTAGTATTTGCATGGGAACGAATCTTAACAATTGTGCGACAACTGCTATTTACTAAACCCAAAACATACAAAAATATGCTTTTGACATTTAATTATGTAATAAAACGAAGCAAACTTGAACCGCTTTACGCATACGTTAGAAAAACGCTATTGATAATGAAGATCACTGCATTGATGCTTTTAGTAGCAATGGT
>JAESTD010000031.1 GCA_016763755.1 Mucilaginibacter sp. | reverse complement strand
CTCTGCTGATGCATTTGAAATTACTGCGTGCCCGCTGGTATATTCAGGGAACGGCGGCGTTTGCAATACCGGCTGCCAGGTGACATCTATATATTTATTGATATATGTTTCGGGGCGAATGCGGTCACTGTTATATTTCTCGTCCCAGCAACTGATAAAGGCATCCATGAGGGTTGCACCCTCAATGGTAAGTGCTGCAATGGTTTGGTCGAAACTTAATTTTGCTTGTTTAGAAACCAAGCCGGTAACATGCATCCAATGCCCGCCCGGGCTTATCTTCTTGAAACCAATAGCCATGTGGCCGGATGTGGTAATGGCAAAAGGGTTACAATCCCAGAACAGGGCTTGGTTAAGCTGTTCTACCGTAAGGTGTTTAGATTGATCATACACCGCCATTACCTGTTTGTAGAATGCCGAAGTAGAATCTTTACTGAATGGTGTAAGCTTCCCCGGCTTGCATTGTTTCGCTGAGTCAAGCAAAAGTACTCTTACAGTACGCCAATTTGGTTCTACCGCTTCAAAATATCCTGGCGGTGTTGGATACCATTTGCCGTCGTCTTTAGAAGGTGTGTATCTTTTGAGGGTACTTAGTTTGTTGTAATTATCCGTTTTGGCGAAAGCTAACACGTCCTTTGAAGCAATTAGCGCTGCTTTTACAGAGTTGTCTATTACATCCTGCTTTACCCCGGTTTTCTTTAGCAGCGATACAAATTGATTCTGATCATCCTCAAGCAAGGGGCCTGATGGCAATAACTTTTTACCTAACTCCAGTATTGAATAGTATGATGCTATTTTATAATCATACGTAACCTTGAGCGTATCTAAAGCGCCTCCAGTTTTATAGGACTTAATGATCTTTTGCAGAGCAGGAATACTCTTATTATTGGCATTCACCAGATTATAAGCTCCCATCATGCAGTAAGCATAATACCGTGCAGCAACCGGCGGACTAACCACATCATGGATCATCACCATAGTAAGTGCATTTACCGCATGATCCGGCTGCAAATAATCCGGATAGGTTTTACGGCTTTGTGCCCCAGCGGTTAACGTATTAACAAACGCAAGCGCTAACAACAGATATGGTTTAAAACACTTCATCGTTTAAAAAATTGAAGTGGGTTGCCGGATGTCCCGATGATCAAATAATTCACATTATCTACCCTGGTCTCTACTGCGGATTTCACATCTCCTGTTACTGACAGACCTGATACGGGTTGTGTGATGTAGGTAAATCCACCTTTACCATCTCCTTTCAATAGCACGCCATAATTAGCATCCATACTGCCTATCTTTAAACGGTTATCTGATCTGTTGCCGAGCAATAAAATATCCTGCTTACCGTCTTTATCGAAATCATTGGTGAGTATCTGCGTAACAGGAGCAAATTGTGCATCTAAAGGCAATTCGGCTTGGGTAAATTTACCGCCCTTGTTAATAAATAAGGTAGTTGCAGTGGTGTTGGCCAGAAGCTTTTGCGCCTTAGCCAATTCGTCAGCATTCAGTATTTCTTTCATCGAAGCATCTGCGTACGCTTTGTATGAAGTAAATCTGCGACGCATTGAGTAGATCTGCTCATTTATTTCATCGCGGCTTACGAAGGGATAGCTTTTACCATCAACATAAAAATTGAGGAATGGATCGATAGAACCATTATCGTCAAAATCGGCATAGTAAAGTTCTGCCGGTTCTTTTTCCGATGCGTGGATCTGAGAATTTTGGCCAAGATTGCCGGCAATCAGATCAGGCGTGCCATCGCCATTCACATCTGCAAAGGCCATTTTAAACCAAAAGCCTTTTTGTGGTGATGCAAAATAATCAACAGTGTGATCTTCAAAGCCCTTAGCCGTGTTTAGGAATATGGTTATTGGCATCATTTCGCCGCACAGCACCAGATCCTTGCGCTTATCGTTGTTAAGATCAACCCATTGCGCATCGGTAACCATACCTATTTTGGCAAATGGCACATCGGCCACAGTGAAATGCGCTTTACCATCATTTATCAATAAGTAGCTTTGCGGAGTGACAGGGTATTTGCCTGGGATTACCCTTCCGCCCACAAAGAGATCAATGTCGCCATCTCCATCAAAATCGCATGGAACAACACAGCTTTTGCTGTTTGCGTTAAGAGTTGGTAAACCTGTTTTTGTTAGTACGAAACGGCCATTACCTTCATTTAAATAAAGTTCATCCTGCAGGTTGGCAGTATTAGGTTCATAGTTAGCATAACCACCTTTTGCAAGATACAAGTCGGGTTTGCCATCTCCGTTGGCATCAAAGAATACCGCCGCAGCAATGGAACCTATATTTTCCTCATAACCACGCACCAACTCAACAAGCTGGTAAGTGCCACCTTTTTGCTGAATAAATAATTTACCAGGACTATTTTTTTCGCCGCTTACAAAAATATCTTCCAGCTTATCGCCATTAACATCGGCCTTGGCCATAACCGGTGATGTTCTGGAATACATAAACGTCATCAGTAGTTGGCGCTTAAAATCATTGTCGGTTGCCTCATCGGGTTTGTAAGCTATAAGTGGTTTAACCTCGCTTAACAGCTTTTGTGGTGCAGCATCCAGACCAGCCATGTCCGTTGGTTTGGGAGAAACAGTTATCTGCTGATCGGCCTTAATATCCTTTAAATACTGTACCGTTTGGTTCGGCCAAATGATCTTTACCGAATCAATTTTGGTTTGGCTGCCTAAACCAAAGTTAAGCGTGGTTGAAACCGATGACAAGTATCCCCTACCTGGTATCAATTCCTGGTTCTGGGTACCCGCCGCGGTATACAGGTATATTTTAGACCCAATGGCAGCAGTGTTTTGACCCTCGCCCTTCAGTTTAAAAGCAATATAATGGGTTTTGAAATTCTCAATACTGTTATTTTGATAGACAGAAGCCGGTTGGTTAATGGCATTTACCACAAGGTCAAGGTCCCCGTCATTATCCAGGTCGGCATATACCGCGCCTCCTGAAATATTTTGCTGATCGAGCCCCCACTCCACTTGTTTATTGCTGAAAGTAAGATCGTGGTTATTTCGGAAGATATAATCAGGCACCGGCGTAGATGGCATCGCTTGCACCAGATCCATCAGCAAGAATGGCTCGTTGGCCATCGCTTTTTTAATTTTGTAATCACCCCAATACCGTAAAAAATCTTTGTTGGTATAGTCGCGCAGGTAACCGTTTGATATGAACAGGTCTTTATAACCATCATTATCAAAATCAGCAAACAAGGGGCACCAGCTCCAGTCGGTATTAGAAATACCTGCCAACTGACCGATCTCGCTAAATGTGCCGTCGCCATTATTCAACTGCAGCATGTTGCGCATGTATTGGTTATACAAACCCTGGTTTTGCATCAATGCGAAAGACTCATAGTTTTCCTGTAATTGTAATGATTTTTGCCTGTGGTTATCTGCAGGCAGCATATCCAATGTTAAGATATCGGGCAGGCCATCGTTATTATAATCTGCCACATCTACCCCCATAGAGAAATGTGACATGTGTCTCAGCATTTCTTTTGAACGTTCTTCAAATTTGCCGTTATGGGTATTAATGTAGATGTAGTCGGGTTCGTTATAATCGTTGGTAACGTAGATATCCAGCCAGCCATCTTTGTTAATGTCTGATACCGCTACACCTAAACCGAAGGTGAGCGGGTTTTGGATAATTCCGGCGCTTTTTGATACCTCCGTAAACTTGCCATTATCATTACGGTAGAGTTTGTTACTCGCCAGCAGGTCCGTTTGATCTTTGTACCGGGCAAGCTCCATGTTATCGAGCTTTTTTATATTGTGGTTCAGCAGGAACATGTCCAGGTCGCCGTCGTTGTCGTAATCAAAAAATACGGCCTGGGTACTGTAGCCTACATCGGCAAGGCCATATGCGGCAGCTTGTTCCTCGAACTTGTTATTTCCTTTGTTGATGAAAAGTTGGTTGGCGCGTATGGCATCATCTTTTTTGCCAGAATAGCAAACATAGATATCTACTAAACCATCGCCGTTTACATCGGCCATGGTTACACCAGTTTTCCAACCATTGTTACGCCCTTCTAAGCCAGATCCGGCTTCGCGGGTAATGTCTTTAAATTTTAAGCCGCCAAGGTTAAGGTACAGCTTATCAGGTTTCATGTTGCCTGTAAAATACAGGTCGGGCAGGCCATCATTGTTGATGTCGCCAACGGCAACACCTGCCCCATTGTAGAAGTATTCGTATGATAAAACGTTTAAAGATTCTGTTTCAGCAATGTCGTTACTGAATTTAATACTGGTTTGAGTGGAAGGCAATAGTTTAAATAACGTTTGCGCAGAAAGGGCCTTAGGGAAGCAAAAGGCTGCAATTATGAGCAAGCAACGGAAAGAATCAGGGATCTTCAACACTATATCAAGCTTAAAAGTAAATAGTAAAGAGGCATATAGCCTCTTTACTATTTAACTAAAATCGGAGTTATTATTTATCCCACCAAACACGGGTAGCAAAGTTATCTGCACCCTGACTTGAGACAGCAGCGGCATAATTAGCACCGTTTTGCTGTGGTAGTGTAATAGGATAAGGCATTCTGCGTGGCACCTGGCTTGTGATGTATTGGCCCTGGTAAGTAACCGGGGTTAACACAGGGAAACCAGATCTTCTCCAGTTAGCGAATGTCTCGTTAAAATCAAAAGTGGTTGAGGTGGCAACCCAGTACTCTGTATTGATCTGTTGTAATGCAGTGCCCGCAACTAACGGATGCGCAGCAACATAAATTGCAATATCAGCGTCACTAACTACAGCGGTAGGTGTTGCGTTATAACCTGCTAATGATTTCATGTCTGCCGCTAAAGCGTTTGCAAAGTGTGTAGCAGCCACGCCTGTATTCCATCCTCTTGAAGCGGCTTCTGCCAATAATAATTCAGATTCGCCGTAGGTGTAGATAAAGTTAGCGCTGCCTTTATCATCATACACTCTTAAACGCGGGCGAGAGTATTTACCCAGCGGTGCAGGTGCATCTGTACCATCTGCAGCAGGGGTTGCACCCGGGTAACCCGGAGCTTTTGAAATATCGGTATTACCACCTAACAGATCATAGCCGTTTGGCAAACCTAATTGCAAAGCAGCGGCATTGTTACCAACAACAGTTCTATCTTCGTTAGCCTTTTTACCATTACCATTGGTGATCTCAGCTATTGCGCTGATACGTGGGTCATTGTTTGCTTTTAAGTAATCCATCAAAGTTTTACCCCAGCGTACTTCGCGGAAATCATCTGTTACCAATAATGCATCAGAATTACTGCTGGTAGCATTGTTAGCATCAGCCATTACCTTAACATCGTCTGAAGCGCTAGTCATGGTGCCGCCTGCGTAAGCTTTCTCGGCCCATGTTTTGGCAAGGTCCGGAGAAACTTTTGTTAAACGCATTGCCAATCTCAACATCAATGAATAACCCATCCGTTTCCACTGAGGAATATTGCCTTTGTAAAAAAGATCGGTTGTTGGCGCAGCTTTAGACGCATCAAGTGCAGCGATAGCAGTTTCAAGCTGTGATAACATAGCATTGTAAATATCTTGCTGTTTATCAAACTTAGGTGTAAAATTACCGCTCTTTGCAAGACCCTCTTCGCTATACGGAGCATCGCCGTACAGGTCTGTAATGCGCTGCATAAAAAGCACACGTAAAATTGAACCACAAGCGTCAAGGTTGGTGTACTCAGGCTTGTCTTTGATCAAATTCTTCATTTCATCAACCAAAGTAAGTGCGCTGTAGGCACGGTTCCAGGTACGGTTATAATAACCGGTACCGCTACCGCCTAATACATACTTATCACCGTTGCTGTAATAGCTAAAAGTTGATGCTAACGACTGCGTCCACATGCTTTGGAACAACAACTGATCATAGCCGGTTTGCGAGAAAGTGATCTGCGCCTGCGACATGAAATAGTTTGGATTGATAAGGTCTGCCGTAGTTTTATTCGGGTTCGTATTGATCTCATCAAAATTCTTGGTACAGCTGGACATAAATGTAGCTCCAGCTACCAGACAACTAAAAAAATATCTTTTTTTCATCTGTTTTAGTTTTTGAATTTAAAGTTTAGGTTTAAACCATAAGTTCTGGTGAAAGGTAAGCTGGTGCCTTCAATACCTGTGTATCTAACATCGTTTGAGAAACCTGATTCCGGGTCGATGTTTTTGGTGTGTTTCATGATCGTCCAAAGGTTACGAGCCACTGCTGATACGCCTATACTGCTGAAAGGCGTACCTCTTAACATTGGTGCGTTGAAAACATAGCCTAAAGTAACCTGACGAAGTTTGATGAAATCGCCGTTTAATACGTTAGATGCTGATATGTTACGCGCTAAACCCTGGTAGTAAGTTTGGGCAGATACATTTTGTGTATTTTGCGCGCCGCTTTCGGTAACACCTACTGCTACAACGCCGGTTTCGCGGCCTTCAAGAGTTAATTTGTTTAAACCTCTAAAGATGCTGTAATACTCAGTACCCGAAAGCACTTTAGCACCAAAACGGTAATCAATTAAGAACCCAAGGTTAAATTGTTTATAGTTGAACGTGTTATTTAAACCACCGTACATTTTTGGAATGGTTGAACCCATTGGCTTAAGATCGCCACGTACGGGTATGCCATCCGATCCGATAACTATATTTCCTGATGCATCGCGCTTGTAATCGTAAGCAAGGATCTGAGGGCCCGGTAAACCTGCTACTAACGCAAGGTTAGCATTTAATGGGCGGTAGGTACCAAAAGTTACGTTGCCATTGTCTCCGCCATCTGTTTGAAGGATCTTATTCTTAACGTAAGTAAAGTTAAGTGCAGGTGTCCAGCTAAATGAAGACGTTCTAACTGGTGAGCCATGTATCTCAACCTCAATACCGCGGTTTTGTGTAGAGCCGGTACCGATATAACGGTTGGTATAACCTGTCGACCAATCAATGTTAGCGTTAATGATCTCATTTTTAGTTTTACGTGAGAAGAAAGCAAGGTCAAAACCCAGTCTATCACCCCAGAATTTCATTTCTAAACCAGCCTCAAGCTCTTTTAACCTGAAAGGTGCTAAGAACAAGTTAGGAAGCTGACTGCTGAAACCGGCTGTTGGCACACCATTAATGGCGTTGTTTAAGTTATAATAAACCGTGTTGGCAAATGCTGCCGCATCGTTACTTGTTTGTGCAAATGATAAACGCACTTTACCCAAGTCAACATTGTTCATTTTATAAAGCTCAGAGAAAATGAAACTACCTGATACCGATGGAGAGAATATGCCACGCCCAACTGAGTTAGATATAGTACTGTAAGTATCATATCGGCCGGTGGTGCTCACTACCAGGTAATCTTTTACCGAAAAGTCAGCTGAATAATATGCTGAGTTTACTTGTTTTTTGCTAAACGGATCCTCAGTTAAAGGGCCGGAATCACGAGTAGTAAAGTTTTTTAAACTGTAGAAATAAGGGATGATAAACCCGTTTTGACCATTGATGTAAGTACCGGTGTAGCTTGATTTACGGATGTTTCCACCGATGCTTAAGTCTAAATTCAACAGGTCTTTAACGATATCGTGCTTGGCATTAAGCAACACGTCGGCATTAAATTCTGTGATTTGGTTGTTTGACTGGTTCATGGTACCATTATCATTGCGGTACGCAGTTCCTGTAGGTTCAAGATCTATACGCTCATCGTTACTTTTATCATAACCTAAACGCGCTTGTGCGTATATCCATTTTGTAAGGTCGTATTTCGCTGATAAAGAAGAGATAAAACGATCTCTCTTAACATTCTTTTGGAAATAGTTTGCAGCAAAATAAGGGTTAGTTACATAACTGTCATCAGTAAAGGTTAACTCTTTACCGTCAGCATTAACACCCGGAGCCAAAGTAGCCTGATCCTGGTTAGGAGCAAGGAATTGTACGTTGTTAGGGTTACCCGGACCGTCACTTAAGCCAGATCTGTTTTTAGAACTTTCTAATACGTAGTTGGCTACAACATTGATGTTTAATTTAGGAGTAACCTGTTGGCTTCCGTTAAAATTGAAGGTTTTCCTATCAAGATAGCTGTTTTGTACAATTGAATTTGCACGCAGATCTGATAACGATAACCTGAAGGCACCGTTAGGGCCACCATTAGTGAACGCAACGGTGTTAGTAAATGATGGCGCGGTACGATAGAAATCGATATAATTGCTTACCGGAGAATATTTATGTGTTTTACCATCGATTTGCATAACATCAGAGCCGTCCATCTTGGAACCCCATGCAAGGTTTCCTGAGAGACGGGCTGCATCAAGCGTTGTTGGCTTGTTGCCTTGTATACCCTGGCCGTAAACTTGTTGAAAATCGGTATTATCAACTGGCTGGTCAAACTGTATGTTGCTGTTAAGTTCAACACCAAAACCGGCATTTTTCTTGCCTGATTTAGTAGTGATCAAAATAACACCGTTGATTGCACGTGAGCCGTAAAGAGCAGATGCTGTCTGGCCTTTAAGAACAGTCATTGACTCAATATCATCAGGGTTGATGTTAGAGATACCATCACCGTAATCAGCACCACCCCATTCTCCTGATGCACCTCTCTGGGTATTATCCATAGGCACACCATTTATTACATATAGAGGGCTTTGTGCTGTAAAGCTGGTTAAACCACGTAATAAAACACGTGCAGACGAACCCGGGCCACCGTTTGATGCACCAACACTTAAACCGGCTACGCGGCCTTGAAGTGATAAAGCAACGTTACTCTCTTTAGCTTTATTAAGTGCATCCCCATTTACGGTAGATACCGAATAGCCTAATTTTTTTTGTTCTTTGGTTATACCAAGTGCAGTAACTACAACCTCGTTAAGCCCTTTTGCTGACGGGACCATAGTAACATTGATCACAGTTTTACCTGCAACGGCTACTTCCTGAGATTGATAGCCAATAAAAGAAAATACTAAGGTTGCATTGTCTGGAGCATTTACTGAGAAATTACCGCTTGCATCAGTTACAGCACCACCTGAGGTGCCTTTTACACTTACCGATACACCTGGCAATGGGGCACCGTTCTCATCTAATACTTTACCTTTTATAACGGCAAAGTTTACAAGCTTATCTACATTAACGGTTGCTTTTGTTAGCGGGAATGCGCTTGCAATGCTTGGCAATGCAACAGGCACGGTTAAAGCAAGTGTCAAATTCATTATAAATACCGACTTTCTTGAAGATAGCCCGCATTTATTCTTTACACCCGTTGGGTGTTTAATAAATTTCATACTATTGATTTTTAAAGTTAATTAGTTTTTCAGTTTCATTTTACCATAGTCCCTTATTGCTTAAGGCATTATAATGGAATGATATGGCTAAGTGATCAGCGATTTGCCGATGGCGAAAAGACGAGTAGTAGGGGTTTATTACATAGGCAATTAGTTTAAGTGACAAATTTTATGATTATCAATTCATTAAATAATTCGCTTATAAATCAGAACGCTTCACAACAGATATGGGAATTGTCGAAAATATGCATTGCGTTATGGTATTTATTTACGATAATTTGCAAGACATTTAGCATTTTTTGCAGCTTACAACTTAAAAGAGATTTAACTGTAGAAATACAGCGTCCCGCATTTTATTTTACCAATGAGCGTAAATCAAAACCCCTGGTTGACGATCAAGAGTAGTGGATCGTAAACAGTAAAGCATCGGATAAGTAAAAAGCCTCTCAAATTTGAGAGGCTTCATCAATTTTTCTCTGATGGGTTTCCTTACGACCCATCACCTGAAATCAACCCGGAAGGATTAGATCCGACCAAGTACTAAAACAATGATGACAATAAATTTCGACAGTTAGTTAAGCACGATTTGCAGGAAGTTGAGCTATTTTGTCATCGTCATTAAAAAATTTGCTTTATATAAAATCCTTAACTTAAACTCGGCAAGGGATCCAAATAAATATAAACTGTTCCTATTTACAAGAGCTGATCAGGCCTCGCAAGAGACATAGCTTAGATCAAGATGGATTGCATAAAAATGGAATACATATATAACAGAAACGCCCCAAATCATACGATTTGAGGCGTTCTCCATAGGTTGATATACTTTATGCGGTGAGGGAGGGATTCGAACCCTCGGTACAGTTTCCCGTACGTCAGTTTAGCAAACTGATCCTTTCGGCCTCTCAGGCACCTCACCATGTTTTTTAAAGAAACATCCCCCTTTTTCAGGGACTGCAAATATAGTAATTCGGCAATGCCGACAAAAAAAATTATCAGATTTTTAATAATCGATCCGCACGTGATAAATGCTCATCAGCATTCGTTTAAAGATCTGTTTTATCGTTTCCAGATCTTTCAAAGTTATATTACTGTCGTTCAATTGGTTTTGGTCGAGTTTGTATTTCACAATGCGATCAACCAGTATGCTGATGGATTCTTCATCGGGTTCTTTCAATGAGCGCGAAGCAGCCTCGATCGAGTCGGCAAGCATTAAAACACCGGCTTCTTTGGTGAATGGAATTGGTCCGGGATAGCGAAAAATGTTCTCGTTTATAAATTTTTCGGGAAAATTCTTCAAAAAAGATTGGTAAAAATAATCCACCCGGGTGTTTCCGTGGTGCGTGCGGATAAAGTCAATCACGATCTCGGGCAAATTAGCTTTGCGTGCCATCTCAATACCTTTACTTACGTGCCGGATAATGATCTGAGCGCTCTCCTCATAAGGCAGTTTATCATGCGGGTTAAAACCCGATATCTGGTTTTCGATGAAGAACAATGGGTTCTCCATCTTACCAATATCATGGTACAAAGCCCCTGCCCTAACCAGCAGCGCGTTACCACCGATGGCATATATAGCATTCTCGGCAAGGTTGGCAACCTGTAACGAGTGCTGGAATGTGCCCGGCGCACTGAAGGCCATCTCGCGCAGTAATGGTGCGTTGGTATTGGTTAACTCAATTAATGTTAACTCCGATGTTATGGCAAATACTTTCTCAAACAGATAGATCAACGGATAAGCAAGCAGGGTTAACAGCACACTCACTGCAAAGGGTATAAACTCTACCCAATCAATAGTGACGAAAGAACCCTCTCGAATAAGCGAGATACCCAGAAAAGACACGAAGTAAGTAAAAGTTATAATCAGCGCAGATATCAGGAACTGCTCTCGTCTTATCAGGTTCTTGATGCTATATATAGACACCATACCCGCCGTTATCTCATAAAAAGCAAACTCAAAGCTGTTAGGTACAAAAAAACCGGCTATTAATACTACCAACAGGTGGATGTTAAGTGCCAAACGCGTATCAAACAATATCCTGATAATGATAGGTACAATACAATAAGGGATGTAATAGAAGTTTGGCAGTTCCAGCTTTATAGCTAAAGACAGCGTGGCCAGCATGGCAGTTATAACCAATAATATCAAACTCACCAAACGGTTATCCTCATAAATATCCCTACGGAACAGGTACAGGAATATCATCAGCAATGATATGGTGATGCCCGCCAGTAAAAACTGGCCTAACAGCACAAGCCCGCGATTACCGTTGTTACGGGAGTTATCTTCAAAAGCTTTTTTGTATGACGCCAGCTTTTGGTAAGCTTCATCATTAATTACGGACCCTTTGGTAATAATAGTTTCCCCCTTTTGCACCATACCGCGGGTGATGGAAAGATTCTCAGTCACTTCTCGTTCAAGGCGGGCGGTAAGTTTTGCGTCAAACGAGAGGTTAGGTTCCAGTCGGTCTTGCACCAGGTCAAGCAAAAATGCCTTATCAAGTGTTTTTACTTTACCGATCTCAGCGTCTGCAAATTCAACAGCGCGTTCGCGGGTTAAAAGGTCAGCAGTACTTTTGTCGGCGGCTACGTTATCGCTTAAAACGGTAACACCGTAATCTTTACCCCCTATCTGATATTTTGAATTAAGTTTAAGTATTCCGATGTCATAAGCCGTATTAAGAACAGTAAGACCGGTTTGTAAATAAATAGCCTTCATTTTATCCGGAAATCCAGCATTGTGCCATTTTATCTCGAGGTCGTTCCTAAAACCTTCTTGTTGCTGTACGCCGACATCGTTATTACGCTGATAAACCGGGGTAACCGTAGTTAAAGCGGCTTTACGGTCGGCATCAATTTCGGCGTTGGTTTTGAGGATGGCAAAGTTATAGGGTGATACCAGGTCGCGCTGGTTCCAGATGCGGCCTTTCTCAAACTCGTAGCCAAATTTAGCCTGTTTAGGTAAAGTATAAACAATGAGCACAATACTCACCAGCATCATTAAAAACTTGACGTTTAGCGCATACTTGCGTAGTAAAGCCTTTTGCCGTGATGTTGTAAGTTTTGCCATATCAGTGTTTAACCAATCAAAATTAGCATAAGTTTCTGTTTTACGTAATTGTTCTTGCTTTTATCAATCCAAATTTGATATCTTTATGATATCATTTTAAATCTACAAAACCATGAACACCGAACGAGTTATCACAGCACCATCTGGCTACCTGGCCTTCGTTTTAGTATTGATATTAACCGGCGCCGCCGCATTTTGCTTTTGGGCACAGCAGCACGCAATTGGTGTTATCATTTGTGTGGTAAATTATTTCCTGATACTACCGGGCCTTACTATAGTAAATCCAAACGAATCAAAAGTACTTACCCTTTTTGGTAAATATACCGGCACGGTTAAGCAAGACGGCTTTTTTTGGGTAAATCCTTTCACTGTAAAAAAGAAAGTATCGTTAAAGGCATTCAACCTAAACGGGCAGCAACTAAAGGTTAACGATAACGCAGGTAACCCTATAGAGATAGCTGCTGTTATTGTATGGCAAATTAAAGACACCGCCAAAGCCGTTTTTGCGGTAGAGAATTACATACAATACGTGAACATACAAAGCGAGGCCGCGGTGCGCCACCTGGCTAACTCTTTCCCTTATGATCATATTAACGAAGATGATACGGCGAGTATTACCCTGCGCGGTGGTGCAGAGCAGGTTAGCGCTATGCTGGAAACTGAACTGAACGAGCGTTTAGAACGTGCGGGTATAGACGTATTAGAAGCCCGTATCTCGCACCTGGCCTACGCGCCCGAAATTGCCCACGCTATGTTACAGCGCCAGCAAGCAGCCGCCATTATATCGGCACGTAAACTGATTGTAGAAGGTGCCGTAGGTATGGTTGAAATGGCTCTGCAAAAAATGGAAGAAAAGAATATAATTGAATTAGTCGAAGAACGTAAAGCCGCTATGGTGAGCAATTTGCTGGTTGTACTTTGTGGCGATAAAAGTGTTAACCCCATTGTAAACACCGGTACACTTTACCATTAATAGCATGGACGTTTTAAGAGACATCGGCAGCCTGCGTACCAGCGAACTTACGGTTACCCGCTTTGGCTGGTGGCGGCCGTATTATCAATTGGGCGACGGTCAGTTTATGTATGCCCGCCTCAGTTATAAAGGTACGTTTAAGCGTTATGCCATCATTGAAAGTAACGCAGGGATGTTCACCATTAAGCGAAAATCAATGCTAAGCCGTATTATGATGCTAAACCGTGGCGAGGACGAAACCATTGGCGAACTGGAACCCGCCACCTGGACGCGTGACGTAACCTTGCGAATGGATAACGGCTTTGAAGCCACCTACTTGTTCAAAAAGTTATTCAGTCGCGCGTATACACTAAGTAGCGAACCCTATGGTGATATCCTTGAATTGAAACAGATAGCGTGGAGTATCAAGAAAGCTTTCAGTGTTATTTTATCACCCGATAATCAGCAACAAGGCAAACCCGATACAGGCTTATTAGCCATGATAGGCGTGCATTTTATATTATTACGGCAAGCACAGGCAGCCGGCGCAGCGGCCGGCCAATAATTGTTATGGCAGAGAAAAAAGCATTTGTTTTACGCATTAATCCGGATATGCTCAAAGAAGTTGAGCTGTGGGCTGCCGATGAATTTCGCAGCACCAACGGGCAAATAGAATTTCTGCTTCAGGTAGCTTTAAAAGCGCGTAAAAAAACAGCGAAGAAAAAAAGGGATACAGAATAATTATTATGCATGCATAGTAATTTAAAAATCCTAACTTTGCTCATAACCATTATAAAATCGCTGTTTCTATCATGAAAGAAGTTTATATCGTATCGGCTACCCGCACCCCTATCGGCAGTTTTGGTGGCAGTTTAGCATCGTTATCGGCAACGCAATTAGGTGCCATTGCAATTAAATCAGCAGTTGAAAAGGCCGGTTCGCAACCATCGGATATACAAGAAGTTTACATGGGCAACGTATTGTCGGCCAATTTGGGGCAGGCACCAGCCACCCAGGCTGCCGTGTTTGCCGGTTTGCCACATATGCCTGCTACTACTATAAACAAAGTATGTGCATCGGGCATGAAAGCTATTATGCTTGCTGCCCAAAGTATTGCCAACGGCGATAATGATGTAATTGTTGCCGGCGGTTTTGAAAGCATGAGCAATGTGCCTTATTACTTAGATAAAGCCCGCAACGGTTACCGTTTAGGCCACGGCCAGATAACCGATGGTTTGGTTAAAGATGGCCTTTGGGATGTTTACAATGATTTTCATATGGGCTCGGCAGCAGAGCTCTGCGCTGTTGACTGTAAAGTAACCCGCGAAGATCAGGACGCTTTTGCTATAGAATCATACAAACGGGCGCAGCAATCTCAGGCAGATGGTAAATTCAAAGCCGAGATCACTCCCGTTGAACTGAAAGATAGAAAAGGTGAGGTTACTTTATTTGCCGAAGATGAAGAACCTGGCACGGTAAAATTCGATAAGATCCCATTCATTAAACCAGTATTTAAGAAAGATGGTACCGTTACAGCCGCTAATGCATCAACATTGAACGATGGTGCGGCTGCCCTGGTGTTGATGAGCAAAGAGAAGGCTGATGCCTTAGGTATAAAACCTTTGGCAAAAGTTGTATCGTTTGCAGATGCACAACAAGCGCCTGAGCATTTTACTACTGCGCCTTCAAAAGCTATCCCGCTGGCTTTGCACAAAGCGGGGTTATCAGCAGACCAGATTGATTTTTACGAAATAAACGAAGCATTCTCTGTAGTATCTGTTGCCAACAATAAAATATTGGGACTTGATCCTGCAAAGGTTAATGTTAACGGTGGTGCAGTAGCCATTGGCCATCCGCTGGGTGCATCGGGTGCGCGAATCATTGTTACGCTGATTAACGTGCTGCAGCAAAACAAAGGTAAATACGGTGCGGCAGGCATTTGTAATGGCGGTGGCGGCGCAAGTGCATTGGTGATAGAAAACCTTGCGTAAACGGCAAATTGCTATAATTTTGCAGGCGGTTTATCGTTAATAGATATCATTTAAATTTTAATGAAAGGTTTTTTAATTGCGCTTATTCTTTTTTGTGGGCTAAACACAGCGTTTGCACAGCACAATGATGAGGCTACCAATCTCAAAAACCTGCGCGTGTATCAGGATAGCTTGCGCATCCTTGGCAAAAAGTTTATCAATGATACTGTTGATGTGGAGCGCAAAAACGCCAACTATAAGTTTATACGCATGTTGGTTGCTGCATTGAAAGTACCCCATTCGTTTAATTTTCAATTTGATTCACTGAAAACCGTAAGCATATTAAATGCACCTGACAACCGTTTCAGAATATTTACCTGGCCGGTTATGAACCAGGATGGCAGCTACCGCTATTACGGCACCATACAAATGAATACCGGCGACCGTCTGCAGATGTACCCGTTGGAGGATTACACACCTTTTATAAAAAATCCGCAGGATACTGTAACAGATAACCGCAAATGGTATGGCGCTCAATACTATAAAATCGTACGCGTTAGCGCAGCAAGGCCTTATTACGTGCTACTTGGCTGGAAAGGCAATAATGTTCGCTCAACCAAAAAAGTAATCGAGGTTTTATCTTTCGATAGAGAAGATAAACCTGTACTGGGCATGCCGGTATTTACAGGCGATAAAGAAAGAAAGAATGCAAAACGCATAGTGTTTGAGTATGCCCGCCAGGTATCGATGCTATTACGCCACGTGTCGGAGCAAAATCTGATCGTGTTTGACCATCTTAGTGCACCCGACGAGAAAATGAAAGACCGACCGGAAACCTTTGGGCCTGACCTCTCATACGATGGTTATCGCCTGCAAAACGGCCAATGGCAGTTTGTTGAAAACCTTGATATGCGCAACATACCTCAGCAAGCCGATGATGGTTTTGTAGACCCCAAAATACAGTCGCGAGCCGATAGAAAATCTGTGCCGCTGCGTAAACGGAATTAAAATATTGAGTACGATGTTTAACCAAACAATACCGGCATTAACTGTAATAATCTCGGTATAAAATTTCGGTTAAATTTATTTATACTATTTTTAGCCCCTGATATTTAAACAATAATGCAAGAAACCCAAGATCCGGTTATTACATCAGTAAAACCAAAATCCCGATTTCCTAAAAGCGTCCCATACATTATAGGTAATGAAGCTGCAGAACGCTTCAGCTTTTACGGGATGCGCTCCGTACTTACGCTGTTTTTAGTAAATCAATTCTTTAACCCTACAGATAATCATGCGTTGACTGATCAGGCAAACGCACATGCCAACAAGCTGCACCATTTGTTTGTGATGGTAGCCTATGCACTGCCGTTTGTGGGCGGGATGATCGCCGATTGGTTTACAGGAAAATATAAGTTGATATTATATGTATCTATCATTTACTGTATAGGCCACGTAATGCTGGCAACATTTGATGGCGGTCTTACCGGTTTTGAATTAGGGTTACTTGTAGTAGCAATTGGCGCCGGGGGCATCAAATCATGCGTATCTGCCAACGTTGGCGACCAGTTTGATGCAACAAATCAGGATCTGCTATCTAAAGTTTACGGTTGGTTCTACTTCAGCATCAATGCAGGCTCTATGATCTCTACCGTGGCTATTCCATGGACTTACGAACACTTCGGGCCAAAATGGGCGTTCGGTATTCCCGGTATTTTGATGGCTTTGGCAACTATAATTTTCTTCTCAGGCCGCAAAAAATACGTTAAAGTACCACCGCAGGGCGTAAACCGTAATAACCTGGTTTTCATTACCTGGTATGCGCTTACCCATGGCAGCCAGCGCAAAAAAGGCGAAGCTTTCCTTGATGTAGCTAAAAATAGCTTTGACCCGGAACGCGTAGAAGGCGTAAAAGCCGTTTACCGCGTAATGATGGTATTCTTTTTTGCGCTTGCCTTTTGGGCTGTGTGGGACCAATGCTTATCTGAATGGACTTTGTATGCCGAAAAAATGGATCGTGTAGTTAACGTTGGCTTTGCTAAGTTCACCATATATCCGGGACAGCTCTCTACCTTCAATACTGTGTTCTTGTTGATGTTTATCCCTCTGTTCAACTACGTAATTTATCCATGGTTCGATAAGCACGGTATAAAAACAACGCCATTGCGCAGGCTTGGTACAGGCTTAGTATTAACAGCTTTGTCATTCGTGATCATTGGAGTAATACATACCAATTTAGATCATGGCGGTTCACCTTCTATCTGGTGGCAGGTTTTGGCCTTCCTTGTTCTGTCTGCAGCCGAAGTTTTGGTTTCCATTACCGGTTTAGAGTATGCTTACACCCACTCGCCAAAATCAATGAAAAGCACCATGACCGGGATATGGTTCCTGGTAGTATCATTCGGTAACCTGATCACAGCTGTAGTTAACGGTTTGATTGAGGATGGTGGCTGGTGGGCTACAAACCTTAAAGGTGCCAATTACGAGTGGTTCTTTGTCGGTTTTATATTAGTTTTTGTTGTGATCTTCTTCATTGTATCACCGCGAATGAAAGAACGAAACTACATTACAGACCCCGTTATTGACGGCGAGGTAGCCGCAAACACAAATAGTTTGTAAACAATATATTAAATTGAGAAGCAGGAACGTTATACAATTCCTGCTTTTATTTTATAAAGCAGGGCTAAAATCAACTATTTTAGCGCCCGCATAATTTTAAAAACCAAGTAGCTACTGTGCCAGATAGTATCGTTATAATCCCCACCTATAACGAGAAGGAGAATATAGAACGGATGATCCGTAAAGTATTTAGCCTTCCGCATGATTTTCACCTGCTTATAATTGACGATGGGTCGCCCGATGGTACAGCAAACATTGTTAAAAGCCTTCAACCCGAGTACCCCGAACGATTGCATATAGAAGAGCGAGCCGGGAAACAGGGACTTGGCACAGCGTACATCCACGGTTTTAAATGGGCTGTAGCCCGCCATTATGATTTTATTTTTGAGATGGATGCCGATTTCTCGCACAACCCCGATGATTTGCTTCGCTTGCGCGACGCCTGTATAGAGGGGGCTGATGCGGCCGTCGGGTCAAGATATATCAAAGGTGTAAATGTGGTTAATTGGCCAATGAGCAGGGTATTGATGAGCTTTTTCGCATCAGTATATGTGCGTTTTATAACGGGTATAGATGTGCAGGATGCTACCGCCGGCTTTATGTGCTACAAACGCGCAGTGCTTGAAACCCTTAACCTCGACAAGATAAAATTTGTTGGGTACGCCTTCCAGATAGAAATGAAGTACACCACCATTAAACACAATTTTAAGGTGGTTGAAGTACCAATCATATTTACAGACCGCACAGCCGGCACCTCAAAAATGTCATCGGGTATTTTCAAAGAAGCTTTCTTTGGCGTGATACAGATGAAGATCAACAGCATTTTCAGGAAGTATCCGGAGGGATAACTCTTAAGTTGAAAGTTTAAAGTCAAAAGTATTTAGTTCGTCGGTTATTTGTAATCAGTTAATCGGTTATTAGTACTAAAATTTATAGTATTTTACATAGCTTTGAATGAATCACTGATAACTAATAACAAATCACTGATCAACTAATCACAGCTAAAAGCACATGAACGAGCACCTTGATCCCGATGGCGAACGTCTTACTCCTACCGATCGTGATATTGAAAAAGTATTGCGCCCTGCTGCGTTTGAGGATTTTACCGGTCAGCACAGTATACTGGCTAACTTGCGGATTTTTGTGCAGGCTGCCCGTTTGCGTGGCGAGGCTTTAGATCATGTGCTGCTGCATGGCCCGCCGGGATTGGGAAAAACTACCCTTTCGCACATTATTGCCAATGAAATGGGCGTAGGCATTAAAATTACCTCGGGCCCCGTATTGGACAAACCTGGTGATTTGGCCGGACTGCTTACCAATCTCGAAACAGGCGACATCCTTTTTATTGACGAGATACACCGCTTAAGTCCGCTGGTTGAGGAATATTTGTACTCGGCTATGGAAGATTTTAAGATAGATATTATGTTGGAGAGTGGCCCCAATGCACGCTCCGTGCAGATCTCGCTTAATCCGTTCACGCTTGTGGGCGCTACTACGCGCTCGGGCTTATAACTGCTCCGCTTCGTGCAAGGTTCGGTATCAACAGCCGTTTAGAATATTATGATGCTAAACTGTTAACTACTATTGTGCTGCGTTCGGCCTCTATCCTACGTACGCCGATCACCGATGAGGGCGCTTATGAAATAGCCCGCCGCAGCCGTGGCACTCCGCGTATTGCAAACGCCCTACTGCGCCGTACCCGCGATTTTGCCCAGATAAAAGGCAACGGTAAAATTGATACCGAAATTGCCCAATATGCCCTTAATGCCCTCAATGTAGATGAGCATGGCTTAGACGAAATGGACAATAAAATATTAGCTACTATTATCAATAAGTTTAAGGGTGGCCCTGTTGGCCTTAAAACGATTGCCACTGCTGTTGGCGAGGACGAAGGCACCATTGAAGAAGTTTACGAACCGTTCCTGATACAGGAAGGTTTCTTGATGCGCACTGCCCGGGGTCGCGAAGTTACAGAAGCCGCATATCGCCATTTAGGCAAAATAAAACCCGGCGGCACACCTTCCTTGTTTTAGAATTAATTCAAGATGCTTTTTAGTTACATATTTATAAGTTATTGTAAATCAAATATTTATAAATGTGTAAATTTTACGCAATACGACAAAATTTTAACGATTAAGAATTTTTAAGTTGCTTTTGTAATTTTTATTTAATTATTTGGTGCACCAATTCTACCTCAAAAAATGGCGCTACCAAACGAAAAAGAACTCCTTTTAGAAGTATCTCGTGGAAATGAGAATGCTTTTAGCGAGCTTTTTGGTGTATATCACCGGCTGTTGGGTTCCCATATTTTTCGCATTACGGATTCTGTAGAATTGACTGAGGAAGTTGTGCAAGATGTTTTTTTGAAGATATGGATCAATCGCGAAACACTTACTTCTGTAGATAATTTTAAGGCGTATCTTTTTGTAGTGTCAAAAAACCACGCATTGAATTGCTTGCGCAAACTGGCCAAAGAACGCGCCTACGAAACAAGCCTTGACAATAACGTACTGAATTTGATAACTGACGAAACATCGCCAACCAATGATTATTATCAGTTACTTGATATGGCCATTGATCATTTGCCACCTCAACAACAAAAGGTTTACCTGCTAAGCCGCCATGATCGTTTAAAGTATGATGAGATTGCCGCACACATGGGCCTCTCGCGAGAAACGGTGAAGAAATACCTGCAGGGAGCTACCCATTCAATTACCAGTTTTGTGCAATCGTACGGCAATATTTCAGCACTGATCGTTTTGGCCTCGATATTTTTTTAAAAAAAATCCGAGACACTATACCCCCTTTTTTACCGCCATTAGTGTCTTATATAAAAAGCTTCCCCGGCTTTTACACTACCAATTATTGAAAAACATTTAATGAGTACATCCAGGTTTAGGTTGCAATACCTTTTTGAACGCTTTTACAAAAAAACTGCTACGCCGCAAGAACGCGACGAGTTGTTTGCCGTAATTGACGCCGGCACTACCGACGATGAACTATCCGTACTCATCAAAAAATCATGGGACGACCTTGAGATCGACGAAGATATATTTGGGGATGTAAAAACGCAACGCATGTTGCAAAGCATACTGCAAAAAAAAGGTAACCCTTCATCTCCGATACGCAGAAAATTCAGGGGATGGATCCCTATACTATCTGCAGCTGCCATTTTATTAGTTACAGGTGTGGTTTTATACCAACATCAAACCGTACAAATAGCAAAACCTGTTTTAGTTGCTAAAAAGAAAAGACTTTATAATGATGCATTGCCCGGCGGCAACAAAGCCACTTTAAAGCTTGCCAATGGTAAAACCATTGTACTTGATGATGCCGCAGATGGCACCATAGCAGAGGAAGGGAATACCTTTGTTAAAAAAACCAATGATGGCCGGATAGTGTACGACATGACCGCTTATAACGATCAATCGAATACGCCGGTAATAAACACCATAAACACACCGCGCGGCGGGCAGTACCAGATAGTTTTACCTGATGGCACTCAGGCCTGGTTAAATTCAGCTTCATCTATCACATTTCCGACACACTTTACGGGCAAAAACCGGCAAATAAGTATTACAGGTGAGGTTTATTTTGAAGTTACCAAAAACAAGAACATGCCTTTTATGGTTAAGACACATCGTGCAGACATTGAAGTGTTGGGAACACATTTTAATGTTATGGCCTACGATGACGAGCAGGTTATGAAAACCACCCTGCTTGAGGGCGCTGTAAAAATTAACAGCGGTAACTTTAGCGCGAAGCTAATACCAGGGCAGCAAGCCCAGATAAATAACAACGGAAAAAATACAGTATTGAATGATGTTAACCTTGATGACGAGGTAGCATGGAAAAACGGCATCTTTCAGTTTAGCGATGCAAAGATAGACGTAATACTGCGCCAGGCCGCCCGTTGGTATGATGTTGATATAAAATACCTGCATCAGGTGCCGGATAAAGAATTTAATGGCAGAATATCAAGAAATGTAAAAGCTTCTGAGTTGCTGAACATGCTAAAATACGCAGGTATAGACATCAGCTTAAAGGGCGAAGAAATTATAGTGAACTAACCAAGTAATAAATAATACCACATAATCCACAATCTCAAATTTAAACCAGTTATGATAAAAAAAATACGCCTCAAAAGTTAAACGGTCAGGGTAAACCACTCCCTACGGGGTTGTACAGGGCAAAAAAACCGGAAAGTGTTTCGACCCACTTCCCGGCATAAATGCCTGGGTTCCCACTCCATCGCAATCGACGAATTGAAACTTTATGTTTAACCCAAACACACAAACTTATGAATTTTAATCCTAAGGCCGTGCCCTTGGCATGGTCTAAACTGTCCAAAGTTTTATTGGTCATGAAATTCACTGCTATTTTAATAATTGCAGCACTAACCAATGTTAGCGCAAAAACGTTCAGTCAAACTGTATCGTTGCGCCAAAAGAATGCCTCAGTTGAGAAGATCCTCCGTTTGATAGAGAAGCAAACGGGATACCATTTTATGTATGATAAGCAAGATGTTGCAAAAGCAGGCGGCATCAATATCGAAGTTGACCAGGTATCTGTAACCCAGGCGCTTGACCAGGCTTTTAAAGATCAGCCACTTACCTACAAAATTTTCCAGGAAACCATTGTAGTAAAAAAGCGTGAAGAAAACACTGTACAGGCCGAATTTAAGGCGCTTGACATAACCGGTACGGTTAGTGATGCCAAGGGCCCGCTACCAGGCGTTAACGTTAAATTAAAAGGTACCGACGTTGGTATAACTACCGATGCTTCCGGTAAATTTAAATTGACCGTACCGGATGGTAACGGAACGTTAGTGTTCAGTTTTCTGGGCTATACTACTCAGGAAATAGCCATCTCAAACCGCAACGTAATTAACGTAACCATGGCCGAAGAGTCAAAAGCTTTGAACGAGGTTGTTGTGGTAGGTTACGGTACACAAAAACGCGTAGACCTTACCGGTTCTGTAGGTAGTGTTAATGCAAAGCATTGCAAGAAAGGCCGCAAACCAACCTTGAGCAGGAACTTGCCGGTAAAATTGCCGGGGTAAACGTTTCGCAAAACTCGGGCGAACCGGGCGGTAACACCCGTATCCGTATACGCGGTTACAGCTCTATCAATACCAGTACCGATCCGCTTTATGTGGTTGACGGTATCATCTGGACTGAAGGTGGTAACTCTATCAACCCTAATGATGTTGCTTCTATCGACGTTTTGAAAGATGCATCATCAACAGCTATCTACGGTACACGTGGTGCTAACGGTGTAATTTTGATAACCACCAAACGTGGTGCTAAAAACCGCCCGAGCACAGTAAGCTATGATGGTTATGTAAGCGTTGGCCACATCGCTAAAAAATTGGATGTATTAAATGCAAAAGAGTTTTTAGCGCTTGAAGATAAAGCTTACGCAAATATCCAGAAATATGACCCTCAGGGCTGGGCTGATGGCAAGTATGTAGATCAGGATCCGGTGAAACTACGTACACCGCTGATCGGTAAATTATTTGATGCTAACCTCAACCCTCTTTATGACGTTGATTGGCAGGATGCTACCACCCGCAATGCGGTTAGCCAAAATCACAACGTATCAGTAACAGGTGGTTCAGAAAACATCAACTACGGCTTGTTCTTAAACTATGCCGATGACCAGGGTATTATCCTTAACAGCTATTTAAAGCGTTACAACGCACGTTTAACCATCGATAACCAGGTAAAACCATGGTTAAAGATCGGAGCAACTTTAAATTATAACGCCCAGGACCAACGCGCTGGTAATTACGGCACCGGTGGTAACAACATCCCGCGTATGTTGGTAGAGATGATCCCGATCATCCCTATCCGTTACCCTGATGGCAGCTATGGTAAACGTACCGACTACCCTAACATGGAAGGCGGCGACAACCCGGTTGCACAAGCAAACGAGATACAGGAACTTGCCCGCGTACGCGTATTTAGCGGTAACGGTTATGCCAACATTAACCTGTTTAAAGGTTTAGAGTTCCGCAGTGTGCTGGGTGTTACTACATCTGGTAACTATATCCCTCGCTTTGCAAGCGGTTTGGTAGGCGGTGCAACTGCCGATCAGAAATACAGCTCAGCATCTATCGATGAGTACAACCGTACTTTCTGGCAATGGCAAAACTACTTTACTTACAACGCAACTTTTAATAAAATACATAGCTTAAACGTTGTATTAGGTACAGAACGCCAAAATTATCAGGAATTAAGAGCTTACGGTTCAACCCGTGGTTTATCTGATGATTTCTATCAATATTATAACCTGGGTGCAGGTGCAATCCCCGGAGTTCCTATTTCAGGTTACAACGCATGGCAAATGCAATCTTTCTACGGTAGGGTAAATTACAACCTTATGGATAGGTATTTGTTCACCTTAACCGGCCGCGCGGATGGTACCTCAAGGGTTGGTGCCGACCATAAATACGGTTTCTTCCCCTCTGCAGCATTTGCATGGAGAGTGTCGCAGGAAGAATTTATGAAGGATAACAAAGCTATTTCTGACCTTAAATTCCGTTTAAGCTACGGTGTTACGGGTAACTCGGAGATACCTACCTATCAATCACTTGCACAGATCAATACTACTAACTATGTGTTAGGCGGTGCACAAGCTACCGGTACAACACTTACCACCATTGGTAACCCTGGCTTAAGCTGGGAAAAAACCAACGAGTATAACTTAGGTGTATCATTTGGTTTGTTCAACAACCGTGTTACCATTGATGCAGATGCGTTCCTGAAAAAAACACAGGCTTTATTGTTAAGAGCACCACTACCTGAGAGCAGTGGCTTCCAAACTGTATTTAAAAACGTTGGTAAACTGGAAAACAAAGGTATCGAGCTATCTATCAATACCCAGAACATCAAAACCAATGATTTCAGCTGGACTACCTCATTCAATATATCGTTCCTGAAAAACAAGATCCTGCAATTGGGAGAGTCTAACGACGATATTTTCCTTGACCCTAACTTCTTGTCGCAATTTAACCTGATGCGCGTTGGCGGTCCGGCCGGCCAATTCTTTGGTTACAAAGTATTAGGCACCTGGGGTACTGCAGAAGCAACGCAGGCAGCCTCTTACGGCTTACTGCCTGGTGATCTGAAAATACAAGATACCAACGGCGATGGCAAAGTTACTGCTGATGATAAAGTTATCCTTGGTAAATCTATCCCTGACGGATACGGTACCTTTACCAATAACTTCTCATACAAAAACATCGATTTAGGTATCGAGCTTCAGTTTAACTACGGTAACCAGATCATGAACCTGACCAAACACTCAGGCCAGGATCGTACCGGCCAGGCAAACAGCTATGCCACCGTTTTAGATGCATGGACACCTGAGCACCAAAACACCTTTATAGCAGAGACCAGACCGGCGTATGTACGTTACCAAACCGAGATCTACTCAACCAAAGTTGAGAGTGGTAACTTCATCCGCGGCCGTGCAGTAACGCTTGGTTACACCTTTGATAAATCTGTACTGGATAAAATCAAGCTGACCAGGTTACGTATCTATGCACAGGCGCAAAACCTGTTCGTGATAACCAAATACACTGGTTACGACCCTGAGGTATCAACTTACAACGGTAATGCTAACTACAACCAGGGACAATCGAGCAACTTTACCCAAAACATCCAGTTCTATGATTATCCAAAACCAAGAACCTTTGTACTTGGGGTAAATGCAAGCTTTTAATTAATTCAAATCTATATCGATCATGAAAATCAATATCAAAAAATATAGTATAGGTTTGTTAGTTCTGCTAACGCTTACAGTTACAACAAGCTGTAAGAAATACCTTGAAGAGAAAAACTTCAGTAATAATGATAAGTCTAACTATTTTAACAACATAGGCCAGGCTACATCATTTGTTAATGGTATATACACTTACCTGTATATGTTCCAAAATGGCGATGCATACGGCGAAGCTCCTTTTATCACAATAGAGCTTTTTGCGGGCCACGCTACATCATTGGGCCAGAGTGTTAACAATGGCAACGTGATAAACCAACGTACCGACCCTGTTAATCCGGGCTTCGAAACCGTTTGGAAAAACAGCTACAGCGCTATCGCTAATGCAAACTTAGCGTTAGACCGCATCCCGAATATGAGTATAGATGATGCAGCAAAAAACAACCTGCTTGGGCAGGTGTATTTTCTGCGTGCGTTCTTCTACTACCATCTGGTAAGGTTATATGGAGATGTGCCGTTGGTGGTTAAGCCGCAGGAAGTAAGCGATCCGGATTTGTATGCATCAAGAACCGCGCAAGCTGATGTTTACAAACAGATCATATCAGATCTTGAAACCGCTAAAACC
Organism: Mucilaginibacter sp.; assembly: GCA_016763755.1. Classification (GTDB taxonomy): domain Bacteria; phylum Bacteroidota; class Bacteroidia; order Sphingobacteriales; family Sphingobacteriaceae; genus Mucilaginibacter. The sequence continues at coordinate 31,825 of JAESTD010000031.1, read as the reverse complement.
ATGGGTCTTCCTAACACCGACCAAACCGGTAAAGTATCCCTGGGTGCTATAAAAAGCCTGTTGGCAAGTGTTTACCTAACAACTGCAGGTTTCCCGTTACAGCAAACTGAGAACTATGCAAAAGCTGCTGCCGAGGCCAAAGACGTTATCCCGATGTACACCTTGTTTACTGACTACGCTTATTTGCATGATAATGCACATAAAAATCAGGGTGAGCTTATCTTCCAGGTAAATTACCTTGTAGGTGTAAGAGACAACGCTATAGCGCAGTTAACCCTGCCATTTAACTTACAGGTTGGTGCATACGGTGACCACCTTGGTGCCATGATACCAACCAACGATTTTGTAGCAAGCTATGAAGCCGGAGATTTTCGTACCCAGGAGCGTCAGTTTTACTTCTCAAGCTACCCTAAAGACAAAGAACCATCAACCATCATCAACTTTGGTTCGCATGCGTTGTACAAGTACTTCCACTTAGAGAGTGCGTTGGGTAGCGGGATTTGTGATGAGAACTGGACTTTACTACGTTTACCCGAAGTAATGCTTATTTACGCCGAAGCGCAAAACGAAGTTGGCGGCCCAAGCCAGGATGTTTACGACGCGATCAATCCGATCCGTGCCCGTGCTAAACTGGCAGGTTTGAGTGGATTAACGAAAGACCAGTTAAGGATAGCTATCTGGAAAGAGCGCTACCACGAGCTGGCTTATGAAAATAAAGCCTACTTTGATGTGCAACGTACGCACCAAACATATAATCCTAAAACCAACGTTTTTGGCTTAGCAACCACAACACCAACAGAACAAGGTGTTACCTTTAAAGAACAATATTATTTGTGGCCTATTCCGCAACGCGAAATAGCTACCAATAAGAATTTGACTCAAAATACGGGTTGGTAAGTAAAAATTACAATATAAAAGACCGGCTTTAACAGCCGGTCTTTTATATTTACGGCTGTTTACATTTAGCTATACTTAACTGATGAAAAAAGGACTACTCTTTTTAAGTTCACTTTGCTTTACTGCACAAACTTTTGCCCAACAGGTAACTAAGGTTGCAGACCCTGTAGAGTGGATAAACCCGTTAATGGGTACCCAATCAAAATACGATTTGAGTAACGGTAACACCTACCCTGCTGTTGCCGTACCATGGGGCATGAATTTTTGGACGCCGCAAACCGGTAAAATGGGCGATGGCTGGCAATACACCTATGATTCGTACAAGATAAACGGCTTTAAGCAAACCCACCAGCCATCTCCGTGGATGAATGATTATGGCCAGTTTGCAATCATGCCCTTAACAGGCAAACTTAAAGTAACGCAAAAAGGCCGCGAAAGCTGGTTCTCTCATAAGGCAGAGGTTTCTAAACCTTATTATTACAGCGTGTACCTTGCGGACCATGACGTTACAACAGAGATTGCCCCTACTGAGCGCGCTGCTCAATTCAGGTTTACATACCCTAAAACAGATAGTTCATACATCGTTGTAGATGCTTTTGATAAAGGTTCATACATCAAAGTATTACCTAACGAGAGGAAAATTGTAGGCTACTCTACCAAATATGCCCGCGGCCCGCTTAAAAATTTTAGAAACTACTTTGTTATCTATGTAGATAAAGCCATCACAACTTCTCAAGTGTACGCAGATAGCGTACTAAAAGATGGCAATGAATTAAAAGACAAGCACGTATTGGCTGTTATAGGCTTTAAGACCGCTAAAGGCGAAAAAGTGAACCTGCGTGTCGCTTCATCTTTTATCAGCGAAGAACAAGCAGAACTGAACCTTAAGCGCGAATTAGCTAACGATAGCTTTGATGCCACCAAACAGAAAGCAAAAGCTACCTGGAACAAAACCTTAAGCCGAATAGCGGTTGAAGGTGGTTCGGTAGATCAGATCCGCACTTTCTATTCTTGTTTGTACCGAATGCTGTTCTTCCCTAACAAAATGTATGAGTTGGATGCAAAAGGTAATCCTGTACACTGGAGCGCACAAAACGGCGACGTGTTGCCGGGTTACAAATTTGCCGGTACCGGTTTTTGGGATACTTTCCGTGCCTTATATCCTTTCTTAAACCTGGTGTATCCATCAATTAATAAAGAGATGCAGCAGGGTTTGGTAAACGATTACAAAGAAGGCGGCTGGTTGCCTGAGTGGAGCAGCCCGGGTTACTCTGATGTAATGGTTGGTAATAACTCTGCTTCCGTAGTGTCTGATGCTTATATAAAAGGTGGCCGTGGTTATGATATTAATACACTTTATCAAGCTTTGCTACACGGTGCCAATAACGACGGCCCTGAAGCAACAGGCCGTGATGGTGTTGAGTATTACAACAAGTTGGGTTATGTACCTTACGATGTAAAGATCAACGAGAACGCTGCCCGTACGTTAGAATATGCTTATGACGACTTTACTATTTACCAGTTAGGCAAAGCACTTGGTCGTCCGGCATCTGAGACCGATGTTTATAAGAAACGCGCCATGAACTACAAAAACCTGTTTGACCCATCAACTCGTTTTATGCGCGGTAAAAACAAGGATGGACAGTTCCAGTCGCCTTTCAATCCATTCAAATGGGGTGACGCCTTTACTGAAGGTAATAGCTGGCATTACACCTGGAGTGTTTTCCAGGATGTACAAGGTTTGATAGATCTGATGGGTGGTAACAAAAATTTCAACGCAAAGCTGGATTCGGTATTTACCTTGCCACCGGTATTTGACGATAGCTATTACGGCCAGGTGATCCACGAGATCCGCGAGATGCAGATTGCAGGCATGGGTCAGTATGCCCACGGTAACCAGCCTATCCAACACATGATTTACTTGTACAACTACGCAGGCGAGCCATGGAAAACCCAATTGCATGTGCGCGATGTGATCAATAAAATGTATAAAGCCACACCTGATGGTTACTGTGGCGATGAAGATAACGGTCAAACATCTGCCTGGTATGTATTCTCGGCAATGGGCTTTTACCCGGTTACCCCGGCAACAGACCAATATGTATTAGGTGCTCCATTGTTTAAAAAGATTACTTTAAAACTGGAGAACGGCAAAACTGTTACTATCAATGCTGCAAATAACAGCGCCGATAACAGGTTTGTAACTTCACTGACAGTGAATGGCAAGCCTTACACAAACAACTGGTTAAGCCACAAAGCTTTGGTACAAGGCGAAGTGCTGAACTTCAACATGTCGGCTACGCCGAATAAAGCAAGAGGCTCAAAACCGGCTGATGTACCTTATTCATTATCAACAGATAAAAAATAATCAGATAAGCTATGAAGCTTGCAAAAACACTTTTATGCTTTGCTTTGGCTTTTGGGGCATTTGTTGCTACCTCGGTGGCGCAAACCCCAAAAGCTACAGGTATCATGCCCCCTGCGATGGCAAAGGCAATTGTTACGCCCGCGAAGCCGGTAATGCTCAGCACCATGAAACTGGGGATAGCAGGTTTATCGCACGACCATGTGCACTTGATACTGAGCGATTATCGCGATGGCAAAGTGAACATTGTAGGCATAGCCGAGGCAAACAAAAACCTGCGCGCCCGCTTGCAGCAGCAATACAATATCCCCGATTCGTTGTTTTTTGACGATCTTAAAACCATGGCTACTACCCGTAAACCTGATGTAGTTTTAGGTTATAACCCGGTTGCCAAACATATTGATGTTGTTGAAGTTTGCGCACCTTTGGGTATATCGGTAATGGTTGAGAAGCCTTTGGCTGCCACGCTTGCCCAAGCTAAGCGTATGGAGTTTTTAGCTTTAAAATACTACATTAAGCTGCTCACAAATTATGAAACTACCTGGTATCCATCCTACCGCCGCATCCGTGATGTAGCACGGAAGGACAGCCTCGGGCAGATCCGCAAAATGGTAGCGCATGACGGCCACGAAGGGCCAAAAGAGATCAATTGCAGTAAGGACTTCACGGATTGGCTGACCGACCCTGATCAAAACGGTGCCGGTGCACTCAATGATTTTGGCTGCTATGGCGCCAATTTGTTCACCTGGTTAATGAACGGGCAGCGCCCTACCGCGGTTACCGCCATTGCGCGCCATTATAAGCCCCAAACCTATCCAAAGGTTGAGGACGACGCTACCATCATCCTGGAATATCCAACGGCTACCGGCATAATCGAAGCGTCGTGGAATTGGCCGTACTCTATCAAAGATCTCGAGGTTTTTGGAGATGAGGGGTATATGCATGCATTTGATAAGGAGAATGTGCTTACGCATATCGATAAATTTCCGGCGGTTACTTCAGTGGCACCGGCTTTGACTTCACCAAATGATAACCCAATATCATACCTGCAATCGGTAGTGCAAAACCGAATGCTGGGTATTACGGACAGGTCGTCGTTACGCAATAACATGATAGTAATGCAGATACTGGATGCCGCAAAACGTTCCATTGCAGAAGGCAAACGCATAACGCTTTAAAAGCATTGTTTTGTAAACAAAGCCCCGGTATATGCCGGGGCTTTGTTATTTCCCGCCCATGTTAAGCGAATTAGAAACTTATTAAATTTTATTAACAGTTAATATTGCGCGGGTAAAATATTCTAATTTAGCGACCTTAAATATTGCTACTGTATGATGATGAAACAATTTTCGGCATTGCTGCCCCTGTTCGTTGTGGGCATGCTTTCGTGCCAGTCTAAACCGGCAAGCTCCGACAAATCTGTTAAGACCGACAGCGCAGAACGTGCCGCTGCCGCTACTGAAAACACTAAATCGCCGGTGGCACAGGTTGCAAAAGGCGCTATCGATAAAGCAGCTGTAATGGCTAAAAAACAGGTACCGGTTATTTGTTATCACCAGATCCGCGACTGGAAACCAACTGATTCAAAAGGTGCCAAAGACTACATTGTACAAATTGCAGCCTTTAAAGAGCATATGAAAATGCTGGCTGATAGCGGCTACCATACTATTTTGCCCGATGAATATTACAACTACCTGGTAAATGGTGCAAAATTGCCATCGAAACCTATCATGCTTACCTTTGATGATACCGATCTTGACCAGTTTACCATTGCTGCGCCCGAAATGAAGAAATATGGCTTTAAAGGTGTGTTCTTTGTGATGACGGTATCTATTGGCCGCCCGCATTACATGACCAAGGAGATGATCAAACAATTGAGCGATGCAGGCCATATCATCGGTTCACACACATGGGATCATCACAACTTCAAAAAATTCCAGGGTAAGGATTGGGAAACCCAGTTAGATAAGCCGACTAAGAAATTAGAAGAAATTACCGGCAAAAAAATCACCTGGTTTGCGTATCCATTTGGTTTATGGAACGCGCAGGGTATACCTGAGCTAAAAAAACGCGGCTTCCTTGGCGCATTCCAGTTAGCAGACAAACGCGACCCTAATGAACCGAAGTTTACCCTGCGCCGTATTTTAGATAGTGGATACTGGAGCGCAAGAACGCTAAGCAACAGCATCAGAAACAGTTTCTAAAATAATCAAATAGAATGAAGCCCTTTCGTGACCCGGAAGGGCTTTTGTTTTTAACCTATCTTAACTATTTTAGCTTCATGACCAATACCCTGCGAACCATTTTTGCAACTGTAACGATCGCCTTGTTTGCTGCCTGTAATCAGGAACCCGAAAAACCGGCTGTTGTGCCCGGCGGACAATCACGCAAATTAATAGACCTGCATTTTCAGTATCTTAACGATCATAACCTCACCGACTTGATTAATCAATATGCCGACAAAGCTAAAATAACAACTAACGATTGGGATGGCGAAAGTTATGGACGCCAAGGCGCTGACCAGATGTTCCACCAGATTTTCTACGTATCGCCCGATGCCAAATACTTGGTTGATAACGTGATCAACAACGATAGTACCATGATAGTGGAGTACGATGTGATTGGCTTACACGATAAACTCAACAGCCCCATCCGGTATGATCTGCGTAATTGCAGTATCTTCAAGATCAAAAATGATCAGATTGTGAGCGAGGCTACTTACTCAAACTCTCGGCTTTATCATGCAGCAAAATGAATAAAAAGTCCCTTCAGAGTTTATGAAGGGACTTTCAATTATAGGTCCTCACCTGCCGGGCCTTGTCCTTTGTTTGAGGATGTCTGGTCGGTAGGGTTTTCCAGTTCCGGTACGTCGTTGGGCAGTTCAGAGATCGGTGTTTCTGTTGTTGCCCCTACTGCCGTCTCCGGTGTAATGGTTGGTATTTCCTTAGCCAGATCGGGATTAGCATTTTGGTTATCTTCATCCTGTTTAAGCGTTTCATTGTTCACGTTCTTTACGTTTCCTTTTATGTCGTGGTTCTGGCCCTGATCATTGGCCCTGTCAAACCCGCCTGAGTATTCTTCCATGGTGATGTGTTTTTAGATGTATATAATTAATTGATCTTTTATCTTTTTCTGTAACGGCGTCTGTCTCTAATAAATCGTGGCGTTATCAGTTTTGGTTAAACACACCAAAAGCCATACCACAATCGGGTTTATCTGTATCTTTGCAACGTTATGAACAATAAGCTAAATGAATATTCGCAGCTGATAAAAGCTGAGGCTAAAAACCTCGGTTTTTTGTTCTGCGGTATTTCAAAGGCTGAGTTCCTGGAAGAAGAAGCACCCCGCCTTGAGGCTTGGCTAAACAAAGGCATGCACGGCGAAATGAAGTACATGGAAAACTACTTCGATAAACGGCTTGACCCGCGCCTGCTGGTAGATGGTGCAAGATCGGTTATCTCCCTCGGACTTAATTATTATACCGATACACTTCAGGATGACCCATCATCCCCCAAGATATCTAAGTACGCTTATGGAACTGACTATCATACAGTTATAAAGGATAAGTTAAAGTTACTATTACTGGTCATAAATGAGAAAATAGGCGAAGTTGGCGGACGCGCCTTTGTGGATTCGGCCCCGGTGCTGGATAAAGCCTGGGCTAAAAAAGCCGGGCTGGGTTGGGTTGGTAAAAACACTAACCTTATCAGCAAAAGATCAGGTTCGTTTTTCTTCCTGGCAGAGTTGATCGTAGATATTGAATTGGCCTATGATACCGCCCCTACTGCCGACCATTGCGGTGATTGTACCCGCTGCATTGATGCATGCCCTACTGATGCCATTGTAGGCCCTTATATTGTTGATGGCAGCCGTTGTATCTCTTATCTGACCATAGAGCTAAAGAACGAGATACCACAGGAGTTTAAAGGCAAAATGGATAACTGGATGTTTGGCTGCGATGTATGCCAGGATGTATGCCCATGGAACCGCTTTTCGGTGCTGCACACTGAATCAGCCTTTCAGCCTCACCCCGATCTGCACGGCTTAAAAAAACAAGATTGGGAAGATATTACCACTGAGGTGTTTCAAAAAGTTTTTAAGAACTCAGCGGTTAAACGGACAAAGTTCGAGGGACTGACGAGGAATATCTCTTTCCTTCGGAAAAGTGATTAGAGATTAGGATAAAAAAATTGTCATGCTGAGGAACGAAGCATCTTTCTGCATTTATTGCAAGCTGAAAGATTCTTCGCTATCGCTCAGAATGACAACTTTGTTTATTGATGAAGGCAGAGAACGAATCTCTGATCACCGGTAACTAATCTCCAAACTCACCCCTTCTTAAACTTCATAGCCAGTTGTGCCAGCATATCATCATCAACCGGCTTGGCAGGCTCCTCTTTCTTTTTAAAAGGTTTATTGTATTGCTGGCTGCTTTGTTGATTCACATTAGGGCTGCTTTTGGGCGCATTGTTTTGGAACGCGGGTTTAGCTTGCTGGCCTTCGCCTTGATTAGCGGCTTGCTGTGCCCTGTTCTGATAGCGCTCGGCAGCTTTCTTGGCGTTCCAACGTTTATATATTTCTTCTAATTTACGTTTGGTATAAAGCGGGAAATCGCCCTGCATCATCCACGAGTAATAACTTGGCTCTACATTCAGCACATCTTCTACACGTTTGCCTTTGTGTTTGCCAAAGTTTATCAGCTCTTCACCTTCTTCGTTATAAACCATACGGCCGGCAAAATCAACCGGGCGACTAAGGTTAGTAAATTTATGCAATGCTTCCACATCGCCTACAACTGGCTTGCTTCGGTTACCTTTTTTATCTTCCCATTCCACATCTGCATACTTCTCTATCTGCGCCAGCAAAACTTCCATCGTAGCGCGGGTGTCGGCCTCAGCAGAGTGCGCGTTAATGATCTCTTTCTGGCAGTAGAACTGGTAAGCAGCCTTAAGCGTGCGTTGCTCCATCTGGTGGAAAATGTTCTGCACATCAACAAAATGACGCTTATCAAGGTCGAAATTAACACCGGCGCGTAAAAACTCTTCCATCAGCATCGGGATATCGAATTTGTTGGAGTTATACCCTGCAAGGTCACTCTCGTGGATAAAATCGGCTATTTCCTGACCCAGTTCCTCAAACTGCTTTTCTTCAGCAATGTGTTCATTGTAAATACCATGTACCAAAGACGACTCCAACGGAATAGGTATACCAGGGTGTACCCGCCAGGTACGTGCCTCGTCGGTACCATCAGGATGTAACTTAATAACAGATATTTCAACTATTCGATCAGCACCAATATTGGTGCCGGTGGTCTCAAGGTCAAAAAATGCAAGCGGACGCTTTAATTGTAGTTTCATTATAACTTATAAGTAATACAAAGGTGTTAAAAACAGTATCATTTTTCTTATTAAATTTTAAGTAATTTTTAATATTTTCAAGTCCACAATTAATGCCTAAACTATATGAATAAATTTTTACTCAATCTGCTGGTAATCATTTGTGTTGCCACCTTAGCGCAAGCCCAAGATTTCCCATTCGGCAAGTTCGCTATTGAAGAGCTACAACAAAAATCTTATAAAAACGATACGTCAGCTCACGCTTATGTTATCAACGAATTTGGATCCACGCGCATTGATATGGGCAATAACGAACATATCAACATGTTTTTCAAATACCACACTAAAGTTAAAATATTTGATAGTAAAGCGTTTGATAAGGGAACGGTATCTATATCTTTCCGTAGTTATGAAGACATAATAGAAGATGTCACCGATATTAAAGCAACTACCACTTATATAGATGATAACGGTGCTGTACAAGTAGCCGAACTTGATCCAAAAAAAATATATACCACAACCATAAATAAATATTGGAAAGAAGTAAAATTTGCTCTTCCGAACCTTCGTAACGGTTGCATTATTGAATACTCTTACACAAAAATAATTCCGGGTTTTTACAGTTTCCCGTCATGGGAATTTCAGGATGACATCCCAAAACAGTACTCAGAGTATGAGGTACATATCCCGGCTTTTTGGACTTATAATGCTTCAATACGCGGCAGTCTTAAGCTTACCAAGAACAAGGCCGAAGTAGAACGCGAGTGCTTCACCTCGCACGGCGCAAAATGCGATTGCTCTTTTATGGTTTACGGTATAAAAGACGTGCCGGCGATGATTGCTGAAGATTATATGACTGCGTCAAAAAACTTCCTCTCAGCTATTTACTTTAATTTGCAAGAGTATGTAAATCCGTTTACCGGAGTTAAACAACGCGTAACAAAAGAGTGGGCAGATATAGACTTTAATCTTAAACATTCGGAGTACTTTGGTTCGCAGATCAAAAAGAACCTGATGAAACCTTATCTACTGCCTGTAATTGCTAACGCCAACGATGACCTTTCGAAAGCTATCGCAGTATATCAATATATCCAGAAAACCATTAAGTGGAACAACATCAGATCAACCGGGAGTGAAAACATACGTAAAGCGCTTGATACCCATAGTGGCGATTGCGGAGATATAAACCTTGCATTAGTTGCTGCACTTAAGTCGGCAGGCATTAAAACGGATGCAGTGTTACTATCTACCCGTGACAACGGTATAGTGAACAGGCTTTATCCCATTGAGCGCGATTTTGATTACGTAGTTGCCAAAGCAACCATTGGCACTGACGAATATTTGCTTGATGCAACCGATCCGCTCTTGGCATTTGGCATGTTGCCTATGCGCTGCCTCAACGACCAGGGCCGTGTTATCAGTTTTGATAAGCCATCATATTGGATAGATCTTGGCGATAAGCAACGTAAAACTACCACAAGCGCATTTGACCTTACTTTGCAAAGCAACGGAAAGTTAACGGGCAGCCTTGTAACCTACTCAAGCGGTTATGATGCTTATTTAAAACGCCTGGCCATTAAAAAGTTCAACTCTACGGATGAATATGTTGAAAATCTTGACGAACGTTTAAACCATGTTAAGATCATTAAATCGGAGTTCGGCAATCTGGATAGCCTTGATCAACCACTTAGCGAAAAATACGAAATAGAAATTGATCTTTACAATGGCCTTAACCATGACCGGATGGCCTTTAACCCGATCATCTTTGACAGGTTGGTTGATAATCCTTTCAAGTTACAGGATAGAACATATCCTGTTGACCGTGGTATGCCATCAACAGCCCGATACAATATAACCATGCACCTGCCCGCTGGTTATGGTATCGAAAGTGCGCCGCAGCAAGCCAACATAGGCCTCCCAAACAAAGGCGGCCGCTTTATAACAGATTTTATTGGCGAGGGTAATAATTTTTCTTACTCAAACGTGATTCAGTTTGATAAAGCTATATATGCGCCGGAAGAATATCCGTACCTAAAAGAGTTGTATAATAAAATAATCGCCTCAGAAAAAGCTGAAATTGTGTTCAAGAAAAAATCATGAAACGTGTTTATAGTTTGTTGATGCTTTTGCTGCCGGCGATAGTCAGCAAAGGGCAGGATAATTACGCTGTTAACCTTATATCTAAAGACCTGTTGCCCTATGCAAGTGCAGTTATACGCAATCAAAGCGTTATTACCGAGATCAAGGATGCAGGAAACACCATCTATCATATCAAAAAAGCGGTTACGATCCTCAATAAAAACGGAGATGACATCGCCGAGATCGTAGTTTTTTATGATAAAGGCAATGCCATAAAGAGTATAAAAGGTTCAACTTATGACGAATTTGGTAAATTGGTTAACAAATTTTCTGAAAAGAATTTTGAAGATAATGCCACATCCGATGGTTTTTCTTTGTACCAGGATTCGCGGGTTAAACATTATTTGCCATCCATAGCGGCATATCCTTACACAATTGAGTATGAGTTAGAGATGCGTTCTAAACAAACACTCGTATTGCCAGACTGGCGCCCCATCCCGGAACCTGCAGTAGCGGTTGAAAAAAGTAGATACACATTTGCCTGCAAGCCTGATTTTAAGATCAACTACAAGGAAATTAATATGCCGGCAAAAATGACTGTCGGCGCTACCAAAGAAGGACTAACTACCTATAACTGGGAAGTAAGTAACCTTAAGGCTTATCGCAGCGAACCATACAGCCCCATTGCCGAAAATTATTACAGCAAGGTAAAGGTAGCGCCGATTTTTTTTAGTTATAGCGGCATACCCGGCGCTTACAATAACTGGAATGAGCTTGGCCATTGGATATACGATAACCTGCTTAAAGGCCGCAGGGAGATACCACAAACAACCAAAGAACAGGTAAAAGAATTAACCGCCGACCTTACAGATCCTAAACAAAAAGCCAAAAAGATATACGAATATATGCAGGGAAAAACCCGTTACATTAGCGTGCAGATAGGTATTGGAGGTTTCCAGCCCTACCCTGCATCTGAGGTTGACAGGTTAAACTACGGGGATTGCAAAGGTTTAGTGAATTATACACAAGCTTTGTTAGAAGCAGCCAATATTCCATCATGGTATTGTGTTGTTGAAGCAGGTGCGGGCAAAAAGGTTAGCCTGCTTAATGACTTTGCTACAATGGATCAGGGCAACCACATCATCCTTTGCCTCCCTTTCAAAAATGATACTACTTACCTGGAATGCACTAGTCAGAAGATACCCTTCGGTTTTTTAAGCGATTTTACGGATGATCGCACTGTTTTAGCTTGTACTCCAGAGGGTGGTAAACTGATGCATACCCCAAAATACACCGCAGCCCAAAACCTGCAAACACGTAACGCTCAATTTAACATAGCAGATAACGGTGACATGAGCGGCAGCATGGTTACAATTTATAAGGGCACGCAATATGATAACCCCGAAAAATTGGTAGGCGAGCAATTTACCGAGCAGGTTAAAACCCTCCGGAAGATGTACAACCACATCACTAATCTCGATATAGAAAAATTTAATCTTAAACAGGATAAACTTGAGATGCCGGTATCTATAGAAACCATCAAACTTAACGCAGCTGATTTTGCATCGGCAGATAACGGCAAACTTTATTTTTCTCTTAATCCTTTAAACCGAAGCCGATCGATAAAAGATGTGCGTAACCGCACAAACCCGGTTTATATTAACCGGGGCTACACGGACGAGGATGAGATAACTTATACCTTACCCAAAGGTTATCACGCCGATATTGAGCCGTGGAATGTATCACTTAACCAACCTTTCGGCAAATACAAAGCGAGTGTTAGCGTTGCCGATGGGGAATTGATTTACAAACGTAGTTTGGAAATTATAGACGGCACCTATGATAAAGACCTCTACGCCAAATTGGTTGAATTTTATCAAAAAATAGCCGATAACGATATCTATACCGTATCGTTAGTAAAAAACTGGTCTGCTAACTAAAGATGATAATGCCGAGTATAATACCAACGATCATGATCACATAAAGCATTATCTCGGTACCGGCAAAGCGTTTGTATTTTGTCCAGAAAGAGTAATCGTGCTTTTCCTTCGGCATAGGCCTCAAAGTTAAGAAATATCTTAATTTGAGGCTTTTTTTAATATCAAGTTATTGGCCGCCGCTTTGTGCTGTGGCCGTACTATCAACCATCACAGAACCCGCCCGCGAGAAAAACTTATAGATGCCATTATCGCGCAATCGGGCAATGATAACACCTTTGCGCGTACTGGCATGCACGAAATAGCCATTTTGCAGATAAACACCTACATGGCTATACTGCTTACCATCAAAATCGAAAAACACCAAGTCGCCTTCTTGCAATTCTTCCTCGTATTTTCTTTTTATAATGTTAACCTGCGTAGCGCAAGTACGTGGCACCGATTGGTCATACACCTGCATCTCTAATAAATACACCAGGCCCGAACAGTCTACACCATCTTTATCCAAACCGCCGAAACGGTAAGGTGTACCATACCATTCGTCTATAAAGCTGTAGAGTCGTCCGTTTTGGATATCCCCTCTGTTGATACCCATCATGGTAGAGTATTTCTCTGCTATACTTTTATCCGGCTTCTCCAGCACATAAGGTCCACGCTTTACCGGGATAGCGCCATTACTATAATCGGCACTTTTGCGTGGTGTTAGTTTATGCGAGCAGGAAGAAAATATGGCAATGGCCGCGCAAAACAAAAGCAGCCTATAACAACGGGTAGATATCATGCCCTAAAGATATCCGGAATGGGTAAAATGTTACAAAGGATATTTTAAACATTTTAACAATCTTTAAGCCTCACCCTTCCCTCTCCAAAGGAGAGGGTTCTGAAAACATTCTTTAAAGTCCTCTCCTTTGGAGAGGATTTAGGAGAGGCCTCCTCGCAATGACGCGCTGTGAATAAACCTAACTTTTTATCAGCCTCTGTATCTCATCCAGCTTCATCAAAGCCTCAACCGGGGTAAGGGTATTTACATCAAGGTTGTTCAGCGTATCGCGGATCTTTACTAATACAGGGTCATCTATGGAGAACATCTGCATTTGTACCGCTTGCTTTTGCACCTTGCGAATGCTTTCTTTGATATGCTCCCCGCCGGTACGTTCGTTTTCCAGTTTCTTTAAGATCTCGTTGGCGCGGGTTAAAACCTTCGGTGGCATACCGGCCAGTTTAGCCACGTGGATCCCGAAGCTGTGTTCGCTGCCGCCCGGCACCAGTTTACGCAGGAAGATGATCTGCTGGCCTACTTCCTTAACCGATACATTATAGTTTTTGATACGGTTGAAGCTGTTGCTCAGCTCATTCAATTCATGATAGTGGGTGGCAAAAAGCGTTTTGGCTTTTGCGGCCGGGTGGTTATGCAAAAACTCGGCGATAGCCCAGGCAATAGAGATACCGTCGTACGTTGAAGTACCACGGCCTATCTCATCCAAAAGGATCAAACTACGGTCGCTAAGGTTATTAAGGATGCTGGCCGTCTCGTTCATCTCTACCATAAAGGTCGATTCGCCCGACGAAAGGTTATCCGATGCCCCTACCCTGGTAAATATCTTATCAACCAAACCTACTGATGCCGATTTGGCGGGCACGAAACAACCCATCTGCGCCATCAGCACGATCAAACCGGTCTGCCTCAACAATGCCGATTTACCCGCCATGTTAGGGCCGGTAATGATAATGATCTGCTGCGACTCCGAATCGAGGAAAACATCATTGGTGATATACTCCTCGCCTAATGGCAGGTTCTTTTCTATAACCGGATGTCGGCCACCTTTGATGTCCAGCACACGTGTGTCGTTAACATTTGGCTTAACGTAGTAGTTTTTGATGGATATGGTAGCAAAATTAAGTAGCACATCCAAACGCGCTATCAGCGATGCATTAAGCTGTATGGGCTTTATATATTCAGCAAGCGTGTACAGCAGATCGTTGTATAGTTTGGTTTCCAGCGCCAGGATCTTTTCCTCGGCACCTAATATTTGTTCTTCGTATTCTTTAAGTTCGGGAGTAATATATCGCTCGGCATTCACCAGCGTTTGCTTACGGATCCAATCCGCAGGTACTTTATCGCGGTGACTGTGGGTAACCTCTAAATAATAACCAAACACGTTATTGAACGATACCTTCAATGATGGAATCCCTGTAGCCTCCGCCTCACGTTTTTGAATCTCCAGCAAATAGCCTTTCCCACCGAAGGCGATCTTACGCAGCCGGTCAAGTTCCTCGCTGATTCCATCGTTCATTACCATACCCTTTACCATCATTACCGGTGGCTCCGGATGTAACTCACGTGCTATTTTCTCGCAGATCGAAGCACATGGATTCAGCTGATCGCCGATGGCTTTAAGCGGATCGCTCAATGACGACTCTGCAGTTTTCTTGATGCTTTCAATAGCCAGCAAAGCTTTTTTAAGCTGGCAAACCTCACGCGGATTTGCTTTTTGCAGACCTATCTTTGATATCAGCCTTTCCAGGTCTCCTATCTGGCGGATCTGGTTCTGGAGTTCTTCGCGCAGTTCTTCCTCCGCTATCAGATATTCTACAACACCTAATCTGTCCTGTATGGGCTTAATTTCTTTAAGCGGCATCACAATCCATCGTCGAAGCATACGGGCTCCCATAGGCGAGCAGGTATTGTCCAGTACATCAACAAGCGTAGTAGCATTCTCATTGGCCGAGCCTACCAATTCCAGGTTGCGGATGCTGAACCTGTCAAGCCAAAGGTAGCGGTCTTCCTCAATCCTGCTAATAGCCGATATATGCTGCAGGTTGCGGTGCTCGGTCTCATTCAGGTAATGCAGCGCTACACCGGCAGCCACTATACCCAAACTTAATTTATCTATACCGAAGCCTTTGAGTGATTTTACGCCGAAATGCTTTAGCAGGGTTTCATTGGCGTAATCGCCGCTGTAAGGCCATTCATCCAACATATAGGTGTAAAAGCGGTCACCAAAGCTACCGTTAAAATCGCCTTTGCGACTTTTCGGGAAAATCACTTCACTAGGCGAATAGCTTTGCAGCAGTTTATCAATATAGTTTACGCTACCCTGGGCAGTAAGAAATTCGCCCGTTGAAATATCTATCAACGCAATGCCGATACTATTCTTCTCAAAATATAACGAGGCCAGGTAGTTGTTACTTTTTTGCTGAAGGATGTTGTCGCTGACAGCAACGCCTGTGGTAACCAATTCGGTAACACCGCGTTTAACAATTCCTTTAACAGATTTTGGATCTTCCAGTTGGTCGCAAATAGCTACCCGCTGTCCTGCACGGACCAGCTTAGGCAAATATGTCTCCAGCGAATGGTGCGGAAAACCGGCCAGCTCGATATGCGAAGCTGCACCATTGGCACGACGGGTTAAGGTGATGCCCAAAATACCCGAGGCCTTGATGGCATCGGCACCAAAAGTTTCATAAAAATCACCCACACGAAACAGCAGCAATGCGCCGGGATATTTCGCCTTTATGGCGTTGTATTGCTGCATTAACGGCGTTTCTTTCGTATCGCTCTTAGCCAATTTTGTCCTCGTTTTTATTAATCCGCTAATTTAATTTATTGCTTGTGGATAATGGGGATTGTGGAAAAGTTAAAGGGATGTGGAGAGTTCAATTGTTTGGAACCATGATTAAAGGATTTAAAGATTGACTTGATATTGCATGGGCGTTGCCTGCGGCCGGTCCGCCAGCCGGGGGGATCATACGCCTTCAGGCCTTAATCAACGGGCCGATATCCGCCACTATCCGTAAAGCAGATTTCCTATTCATGTCATTTCGAACGAACAGGCGTGGGATGAGCGAGGCCGTGAGGAGAAATCTTCTACGGGCGATACTTACGGTGCAGAAGATTTCTCCTCGCTACCGCTCGTTCGAAATGACAGGCTGGTATAACTTGGCCGAAAGAGATTGCTCCGTTCTTCGCAATGACGCTTTTTATTTACTATGGTGCAACTAAAACACGTCCATATCCATCCGCTCAGACCATCTTATCTCGTGCGGTAATTCTGCCCTGCTAAACTCAATATGGATAACCTTACGCGGTCTATTATTTGTGGTACGGCCTGAGGCATGCATCAGCAATGGTCGCATAATCATTACGCCGCCTGCACCTACCACACAGGTATGCGGCTGCTCAGTTTGCCAATCTATAGTTTCCGGGCGATAAATATCTTTAAGATGCGAACCGGGTATCACCTTTAGCGCCCCATTGCCTTCATCGGCATCATCCAGATGGATGCGTACGGTAAAATTGTCCTGAAGAATATTTATAGGCGGTTGTACGGCAAGCTGATTTTGCTTCACCGTCCATGGGCCGTAGCCATTTAGCTCGATCCGTTTATCAACAGAGATCGTCAAATCCTGATGCCAGGCAACAAACCAGTTGGAAGTGGGCGGCTTATCAAAATAGATGGATTTTACAACGAAGTAGCCATCTCCAAACAGATTATCAATAACGGCTTTGAACCTTTCATTAAAAATCAGCTTAGTTAATGCCGGCACTTCTTTCAGCACCTGCCTTATGGCAAACAGGGCATCTGTTTTGCGGAAGGTGTTATTAGTTTTATCCGCATCGGCTATCGCGGCCAAAATAGCCGAAAGTTCGGCGGCATTGAAAACATCCTTCACAACAGCATGGCCGTTAACAGCAAACAATTCTTTATCAGGATAAGCTAAAGTCATATAACACAAAGAGCACAAAGTTAATCCCTTTGTGCTCTCCGCGAAATATTGTTGTATGGATCTTAATCCTATTTTTTGACTTTTGATTTTTGACTTTTGACTTGCGCAGCAGCAGCCGCAGGCTGAACGCGCAGTTCTTTATTCCTTCTCAGTATCGACATAAAAAAACCGATAACCATAATGATGGTACCTGCCCAAAGGAAGTTGATGTATGGGAACTCAACTGCTTTCATTACGATGAATTTCTTCTTACTCTCCGGCTGTTGGTAAACCATTATCTCTACTTTGCCTTTATCGGGCACTATTTTAGAGAAACGCAATTTCAAACCGGCCTCTTCCAGTTTCTTGCCGAAATCGAATACGTTGCGGCCTTTTATCAGGTACACAGGCTCGGTTTTATAGGTTTTACCCTGGGTAGTAACTTCCAATTGGGCTCCTACTGCTATGTCCTTGTCAGCCAGCGGCAGGTCTTTCATTTTAACATCTTTGTTCAGGCCTTTCAGCACAATAATACCGTCGCGGTATGGTATGGTATCACCAACGGCAACCTCGTGCGCTACAGGGGCGTCATAGTTCTTATCGTCGGCATCAGCATTGGCATGGTCATGATCGGCCTCTTCTTCCTGAGCATCGGCTTTAATCACGTTGGTCATGGTGATGTGGGTGTACATATCGCGGAACAAATAGTGCTTTGTATCCGGCGATGACGACATACCACCCTGCGACTGAATCACGTTCGGCCTCAGCCTGAACTCCTCAGTCACCTTACCATCTTTTACTCGCTGATAATCTATATTGAACAAATGCTGCGCACCCTCGATGGTATCGCCCTTAAAGGTTACCATGTACTCGCCCATTTTAATAGGCTGATTAAGGTAAAGCAACAGGTTCTCTTTAGGGTTCTCTTCTTTGTACGATTCGGCAATATGCTCTTCGCCCTGTTCGTTTATCGATACTACTTTTTTGGTACCGGCTGCGATGAGCGCACCCACCAAAAGCAAACCAAAACCGATGTGCGATACCGCAGAACCTGCAAGTTTAAATTTACCTTTAATAGCATCAGACAAGATCTTGCCATTGGCAAACACACTATAAAGTGCGCCAAGCATCACCAGGCTGAAAACGAAATTCAGTTTATATAAACCGGTTGCATAAACCACTAAAGCTGTGACAAGCGCTGCAAAAAGCAGGTAAACGCCGGTGGTGATAAAGAAGCGGGTAATATCAGTCTTTTTATACTTGAGGAATTGGGTTACGCCGGTAAGCAGTGCAATAACCACAGCAAACGAGCCTTGGAAAACGTTGTATTGTTTAACCGAATCAGTAGGTGGAGCCCATTTTGTACCAAAAATGAGGTTCCAAACCGGCAGGGATGTTACCACCACCAGTTGCAGGCACGACAGGCATAGGAACACCGCACCCACAAACATCCAAAACTCGCGCGAGTAAGTGTCCTCATCCTTTTTGGTAATTGGCATTTCTTTCCAACGGCTTACCAGCAGATAAACCATTATACCAAAGAAGATAGCCAGCGCTATAACCAACTGCCAGAACAAACCAAGATCGGTAAACGCGTGTACTGAAGTTTCGCCCAGGACACCGCTACGGGCCAGGAATGATGAATACCACTCCAGCACAAAGGTAAGCAGCGTTAAAAATGCCGCCGTAAAATATGAGTGACCGCTATTTTTAAACACAATAAGCACGTGTACCGAAGCCACCATTACCAGCCAAGGGAAGATAGAGGCATTTTCCACCGGATCCCATGCCCAAAAGCCGTCAAAGTTTAATGACTCGTAAGCCCAGAACGAGCCCATGATGATACCTGTGCCCAATATCATACAGGCAAACAATGCATAAGGGATAGCGGCCGGAACCCACTCCTTAAAGCGTTTTTGCCATAATCCGGCAACCGCAAAGGCAAACGGCACTACCAATGATGCAACCCCCAGGAACAGTACCGGCGGGTGGATGATCATCCAGTAATTTTGCAGCGAGGGGTTCATGCCCTTGCCGTCTTTTATAAAATCCAGGTAGTTGGCGCTTTTGAATATCGGGGCATCGGCCATTGCATCGCGCAGCAATAAAAACGGCGAACTGCCTATGTGTGCGCTGCCTATCTGCAAACCCAATATCATAGTACCCAATATGGCCTGCGAAAGCGCCATGGTAGTCATCACCGACTTTTCCCAGGTTTTGGCTTTCCATATCAGTACATTACCCAATACAGCTCCCCAAAACATCCAAAGTAAAAAGCCACCTTCCTGTCCGTTCCAAAAACCTGATATCAGATAATAAGTAGGCAGTGTTTTAGAGGTGTATGACCATGCGTAGTGGTATTCGAAATAGTGGTTATAAAGGATGTAGAACAAACAAACGCCCATGCCTATAATTGACACGGTGTTTAACCAATAGCCTATACGGCCAAGTCGAAGCCAAGAGTTATCAGCATCTGCAGCGGTTTCTGTAGTGGCAAAATAATAACTGATGAAAGAGAAAAGTGCGGAACCGAATGCAAGAACAATAAAAAACTGGCCTAAACTACCCGGAAACAGGTGTTCGCCCTGATAAGCTATCTCCATTAAAAACTAATTATATGCTGGCGCTTTGCGTTTTAGACTCAGCAACGTTCAATTTATCGTCGGTGTATTTTGAAGGACATTTCATCAAAATTTTTGATGCATGAAATTCATTGCCTTTCATGGTTCCGGTTAGCACAATTTGCTCCGAACGCTCAAAATCCTGCGGCTTGGTGCCATTAAAAACCACTTTACACTCCTCGCCTTTGTTATCCTTCATGTAGAAAGAGAAGTAGTTAGCATCTTTGGTGGCATCATAATACAATTGTTTGCCTTTATTAAGGTGACCAACCACATGCAACTCTGCATTATCTTTACGGGCATCGTTAAATGAACCGTAAGTACTTGTGCTTGAGTATGTACTTATAATAACAGCTATTGCAATGGCAATAGTTACTATACCGAAGATCGCGCTTTTTTTCATTTGAGGATTCAGCTGTAAGGAACAGTTTTGCAAAAATACAAAACGCACAGTTAATAACGTTTATTACAAGCGATATTGCTTATTTAGAATTGTTATTAATTAAATTGGGTCATTGGGTATTAGGAGACTTTTTTCAAAATTGTCATTTCGAACGAGGTACGAGGAGAAATCTTGTTAGCCAAGCGAAGAGATTTGCACCTATAACAAGATTTCTCCTCACTGTCGCTCGTTCGAAATGACACGTGGTTGAAAGCAAAAAGCGGCATTCCTGCCGCTTTCATATACTCAATTGAGAACCTAATCTCTAATAACAAATCTCTAATCACTATTTACGGCCATACGCCAAGGTTCTGGTATGATACCGCAATTTTGTTGATAGCGCCAACCATGGCTGCGTTACGCAGGGTACCAATGTCAGGGTTGCTCTTGTAGATCTCGCGGATCTCGTGGTATGAGCGGATCATGGTATCTTCCAGTCCTGAGTTTACCAGCTCTAACTCTGATGCACCTTTAACAATTGTAGCACGTTGTATTGGTGTTAAAGCGATACCTGTGATGCCTTCGACCATGTTTACCAGGTTAAGGTTAGAGTTTTCCTCGAAACGGCGGTTCATGCGGCCAAATGCCACGTGACTAAGGTTTTTTAACCACTCAAAGTATGATACCGTTACACCACCTGCGTTGGCGTACATATCCGGGATGATCATACCACCATTTTGGTAAAAGATCTCCTCAGCTTCTGGCGAGGTTGGGCCGTTTGCACCTTCGGCAATAATTTTTGCTTTTATGGCACGGATGTTATTTACGGTTATCTGGTTTTCTAAAGCTGCAGGTACAAGAATATCACATGGTTGCTCCAAGCCCTCCATGGTGTTTTTAAACTCTTGTTTTGCGCCTGCATAACCCAGGATAGACCCGGTTGCTTTACGATGTTGGAAAACAGCTTCAACATCCAAACCATCAGCATTGTAAATAGCACCTTCAAATTCGCAGATACCTACGATAAGGGCACCAAACTCTGAAAGGAATTTAGCTGAGTAGTAACCTACGTTACCCAAACCCTGTACGATGACCTTTTTGCCTGATAAGCCGGTAGTTAAACCGATCCTTTCCATATCCTCGGCAACGCTAACACACTCGCGGATGGCAATAGCAACACCACGGCCGGTAGCTTCACGACGACCAGCGATACCGTGCAGTGCAATCGGTTTACCGGTTACTGCACCTAATGCATCCAACTGACCAGGATTCATGGTTGCATAAGTATCGGCGATCCAGCTCATTTCGCGCTCGCCCGATCCATAGTCAGGTGCAGGTACGTCAATGCTTGGGCCAATAAAGTTTTTCTTTATCAGTTCTACTGTATAGCGGCGGGTTATGTTCTCTAACTCGCCCACAGTGTAATTTTTAGGGTTAATTTTAATACCGCCTTTAGCACCACCAAACGGAACGTTTACAATGGCACATTTGTAGGTCATTAATGCTGCAAGCGCCATTACCTCGTCTTCGTTCACCATTTCGCTGTAACGGATACCGCCTTTGGTTGGCGACTGGTGGTGAGAGTGTTCAACGCGCCATGCATCGATAACTTCAAAGCCATTGCCTTTACGGATTGGGAAACGGAAACGGTAAACACTGTTACAAGACTTGATCTGATCTAATAAGCCTGCATCGTGCTTAGTGAATTGCGCTGCGTGATCGAAGTTTTTACAAACGTCACCAAAGAAATGGGTATCCTGGTTCGCAGTCGGGTTATTCGTACTCATATTTAGTTTTTTGGGTATTTAACAATTTCTTAAAAAAGTGCTCAAATTTGGTGTATTTTTTACCAATATCGCAAATAAGAAAAATCTGGTGTTGCTTTTACACCATGCTTTTACGAGAGGAAAAACATGGTTTAAACAAAATAGGATTGGTTTTTGATATAATTTTCTTTTTCGATTTTTTTTAGGCGTCTGTCTATGCTGAACAGATAAATGGCAAGGCCAACAAATACAATAGCTATAGTTGCTACCACAACATAAATTTTGCCCGAACCACGCAAAGCGTCAGCCATCTCAACATTTTTACCAGTTTGCGCTCTAACAGCAACAAAGCTTAACATCAGTACAATAAGGGTTAAAAGTCTCTTCATTTTTAGTTGATGGCATTCTTTTTATGTTCAATTAAACGGATACGGTAACGGATGGTGGCTATCCATAATGATAACAGGCTCCATCCGAGAAAAGCGGGATAAAGTACCATGCGCATGTGGCTGTCAAGATCGTATTTGTTAAAGCCGGGGTTACCGCCGGCACCACCCGGGTGCAGGGAATCGGTCATACGGGGCAGTATAAACAATAGCACGATCATTATCGGGAATGCGAAGATATTGTAGATAGCAGAGATCTTGGCGCGGGTTTGTTCCTCATCTATCGAGTTACGCAACACCAGGTAAGCACAATAAAGCAAAAAAGCTATAGCTGCGCTATTTTGCTTGGGGTCACCGCTCCAGTACTCGCCCCAAGTATATTTAGCCCAAAGCATGCCGGTTATTAGTCCCAGGCCATAGAATATCATACCGGTATTTACACATTCCACTGCGGCAAGATCATGTTCCTCTTTACCTGTACGCAGGTATAAAATACTGTAGTATACCGAGATAACCAGGGCGGTTAACATCGCCATCCACATGGGTACGTGAAAATACAGGTTACGGATTGTTTCGTGCAGGATATCCAGGCGGGGTACCTGAAAAAGCAGACCGGATATGAGTGTGTAGAACACCAGCACTACGGCCAATACCTTCCACCAGGTTTTATATATAAACTTCATATCAAAAATATGGGGCAAATGTAACAATAAGATATTTGCGATTATACGCCCTGCGTCATAATTAGCAATGTTATACTATGCAAGCATAGGGATTGAAAAAGTTATGAGGATTGGGGTAGAGTATTAGTAAATCCTAAACGAGAAATCTTAAATACTAAATTCTAATAGAAATAGATTAACAAAATTCCCCAATGACCTAATGACTCGATGACTCAATTACCGATTGATTATTTATCTGATGGTTCATAGTCAACCGGCAGCATGGCGGCCAGCTTTGATTTTGACCATGTGCCTTCGTTAAGCGGTGCATTCATTACCACCGTACCGTTCATGTCAAATGCAGCGAAATCTCCCCCGAGGGTGATTACGCTCGCTTCGTAATTTGGCATATCCAGCGGGCGGTAAAGATCTTTAAAATTCTCCTTTTCGAAACGCTTGTTATACACCACGTATAAATAATGCGGAAAGGTGATTACATAAATACCTTGCTCGGCGGTTCTGCGTAACACAGCAGCTGCTGATAAATTAGGACGTGTTAAATGCTCCTGATACCATTTAGGCATATTCTCTTTCTCAATCCAGTACATGGCCGAGTCGCGGTTAAAGCCGTAGAATTGTTTGATCTTCTTCTTTATCAACCACTCTGGCGGGCGGTTTGGATCCGGGCTGCGCATAAAATCATAGATCTCGAAACCTTCTTGCTGCAGGCGGTCTTTATACAATGACCTGTAAAAATGCCTTGCCGAACCATAATATGCTTCATCGCGTTTGGCCTTCCATTTCTTTTTCTGTTCGGCACTACCCGGGAGGTCTTCAAATAATGCTTTACCCGCATAGCTGATAATGCCCGATATATTGTTGCTGGTAAACTCGGCTAACAAAAACTTCACTTTGTAGCCCAACGCGTAGTTTTCCACTTCTAAAAATTCATCGGTAGATGCCTCAAGCGTTTGCGTTCTACGAGTGTAAGAAAGGTTAAGTATCCTCGGATTAGCAACCTTGCATTGTTTGGCGGCATCATCATTACCAATAAACTCTTTTTTAAATTGCTCGTAATTCTTTTTCCAGTCGGCGTTGGTGGTTATTACTACCTCTCGCATCATCATTACCTTAGGTGTAAGGCTGATGCTCAACTCAACCGTGTTGTTGTTCACCTGCACTTTTTGGGTATATTCCTCGTACCCGAGGATGGTAACTACCAAATCGTACTGACCGGGCTTTACTCCGCGAAGCGCAAAAGTACCATCATCTGCAGTGGCCGTACCATAAGAGGCATTGTTTAAAAACACGCTGGCTTTAGCAACCGGGTTAGTAGTGCCATTAGCAACTATTTTGCCGATGATAACACCGTTTTGTGCCAATGCAACCATCGGCGTTAGCAAACAGATAAATAATATGTAGCGAAGTATCAGTCGCGCCATAGAAAGGGGAATAATATGAGGGATGAGGCAATTACGATCACATTTATTGCCACCAGGATACCAATATTATTTAAACTGAGGCTACGGTCTATGCCATCCATGGCGGCTTTGCTTACCTTTACCAGCAGCAATATCACCGGAATAACTACAGGGAAGCTCAAAATCGCCATCAGGGTGCCATTATTACCCGCTTTTGATGCTATAGCTGATATCATGGTAAACACTGTAGAAAAGCTCATACTGCCTAATAATACTGTAATGAAATAGTATAAAATATCATCAACCTTGCTAGGGAAAAACAACAGGTAAACTACCAAAGCCAACATGCTTAAAAGCGACATCAGCAGGGTATTGTAAATGGTTTTTGAAAGGATAATAGCCTGAGGATGCGCAATGGTATAATAATAAAGCAGGCGCGCCTTACTCTCCTGCAAAAAACTTTTGGCTATGGCGTTTACCGAGGCAAATAGCATAATGATCCAAAACAATATATTCCAAACTATTGGATATCCCGGCGTTTGCTTAAAACCCGGATTAAGGTTGAATGAGATATAACAAACAAACACGGTAGACACGATATAAAGCAGGATACCATTAAAGGCATATTTTGAACGCCACTCCAGTATGATCTCCTTCTTTAAAAGCTCGATAGTTTGCCCCGCCAGTTTCATGTTGCGAATTTAATGTAAAAAGTCTTAAGTCGGGAGTTCGGAGTCTTAAGTCTAATCCAAACTTAATTTGCTATTGCGGGCAAAACGTAGTCCGGTATGTATTTTCAATAAGATATTGAAATTCATTAACTTTAGGTTATGGATGATACGAGAGATCTGCATTTCAAGTCAAAAAGAATATCGCTGATAATTTTGGCGATAACGGCCATTGTTTGTTCGAGAGCGCTGTTCTCATTCATTAACGATCCGGAAGGGCCAAATCTTTTGATAGTTTCGGTTTTGGCGTTGGTTATGTTTCTGTTTTCTTATGTTGTCTATCTTTTTCTTCCTTTGAAAATTAGAGGTGCATTAAGGCTTTTCATCACCTATTGTATACAGGTGATGGCAGTGGTTATACTGTATTTTTGTATCAGATGACATCGCCTATCTGCTAAAGACTTCGGCCTAAAAATTCTAACTTAGCCTCATGAATAATTTGCGGCTAAATAATAAATGGATATTGGTTACCGGAGCGTCATCAGGGCTTGGGCAGGAAATGGCCCGGCAACTGGCCATTATCCATAAAGCTAACCTCATAATAGCCGCACGCCGCGCCGATAAACTGGAACAACTAAAAGTTGAACTGGAACAAGCCGCAGGCGTCCAGGTAAAAGTTGTTGTTGCCGACCTATCCACCACCGAAGGTGCCGATCATGTAGTTGCTGAAAGCCTTTCCAATGGTGAGTTGTATGGTGCTATCCTTAATGCGGGCGTTACTTACTTTGGCCGCCACGGGCAATTAGAATGGGATAAATTTGAAGCCATCCTTAAAACCAACGTTATCGGTGTGGTGCGCATGACCAACGCACTGGTAAAACATTTTGAGGACAGTAAAAAAGAAGGCGGACTGATGCTGGTATCAAGTATGTCGGGGTTTTTCCCGGTGCCATACCAAACAGCTTATTCGGCAACCAAGGCATTTATTAACGCCTTCGGCAATGCGCTGCATAACGAACTCGCCAATCCTGACTTTGCCATCACCGTTTTTGCCCCCGGCGGCATTGCTACCGAGATGACCCACGGCGACGAATTTGGCGAACTACGTGGCTGGCTGATGCCGGTAAAACAGGCTGCAAAAGAAGGCATACACGCATTTGTTAGCCGCAAGTTTAACTATATACCAGGGCTGATGAATCGCGTGGGGAAAGTGTTTATGAACTTTTTGCCATCACGATTTATTGGCAGTAAGATGAGTAAGGTTTACCTGAAATCCTTATTGAAATTCGAGCAGAAGTAAACAAATTATGGCCGAGGTTTTTTACAGATCTCCATTAGGAATCACTCATATTGTCGAAGAAGATGGCTTCATCAGCAAGGTTTCTATCCGCGATGAAAAGGGGTTGGAAGCAACGATGACAGATGTTGACGTGTTAAATGAAGCCATTAAACAATTAGATGAATATTTTGACGGCACACGTAAAGAGTTTGATCTGCCGCTTAAGCAACCGGGCTCAGATTTTCAACAGGAAGTTTGGCAGGAGTTGTTGCGCATCCCATATGGCACCACTATTACTTACGGACAGCAGTCGCAAAAAATGCAAAACCCGCTGGCTATCCGCGCTATTGCGGCAGCCAACGGGCGTAATCATTTATGGATCGTCGTTCCCTGCCACCGCGTTATTGGCGCTAACGGCAGTTTAACCGGCTATGCAGGTGGTATTTGGCGCAAAAAATGGCTTTTAGAACACGAAGCCCGTGTATTGGGCATAGGCCAAACTACACTGTTGCTTTAGTGTCTACCTTACTTTTTAAAAGCTTCACCATCTTGTTGTGCAGTTCATGTGCTTCAAAGGGTTTTGGCAGCACATCATTCATACCTGATGACATTGCCTCAACCTGCTCGTGCTCAAATGCCGATGCCGATAACGAGATAATCGGTACACTACGTTTAGGTTCAACAAAATCCATACGGATGGTGCGTGCAGCTTGATAACCATTCAGTCCCGGCATGTGGGTATCCATCAATACCAGGTCAAAATCACTTTCTTTCAGCTTTTCAATAACCTTGTTGCCGTTATCTGCAATTTCGTACTCAACGTTCCAGTCTTTCAGCATTTTAGATACCATAAACTGGTTTATCATGTTATCCTCGGCAATCAGTACCCGGGTATCTACAAATTGAGCTAACTTTTTGCCAACCTTAACCGGTTTAGGGGCACTATTATCATGCGCTATGCTAAACCAGTTGGTAAAGTTAAATACGCTTCCCTCTCCTACTTTGCTGCTCGTTGTGAGTTCGCCGCCTTTAAGTTCTATCAGCTTTTTGGTGATGGTAAGCCCAAGGCCTGTACCGCCATATTTGCTGGCAGTATCATCCTCTGCCTGTTCAAATGATTCAAAGATCTTGCTTAATCGTTCAGAAGGGATGCCGATACCGGTATCTTCCACACTAAACTTAAGTTTCACTTTACTATCATCAACCTTTTGCAGTACCGATACTTTTAACTTTACATGCCCCCTATCGGTAAACTTAAGCGCATTGCTGATAAGGTTCATCAAGATCTGGTTCAATCGTAACGAATCTACCTGCAGCACTTTTGGCACGTCGTTATCAACCTCTTGTATAAATTCTATACTTTTCTCATCGGCCTGATATTTTAACAAACCGTATACGCTGTTAACAATATCGCGTATATTGTTTGGCGTACGCACAATACTGAATTTGCCGGCCTCTATCTTCGACAGGTCCAGCACATCATTTATTACCCCCAATAACGAGCGCGATGAGGTTTCCATCATAGTAAGTAAGCTTTCTTGCTGCTCGTCAATCTCGGTCTTCTTAAGAAGGTTGGTGAGGCCTATAATGCCGTTAACCGGCGTGCGTAACTCATGGCTCATGTTGGCTAAAAAAGTCTCTTTAACTTTTTTGCCATATTCTGCAGCTTCTTTTGATTTAATCAATTGCTGCTCATAGCTTTTCTGAGGCGATACATCACTTATATTCATGAATATGGTACGGGCACGATAGGAAACTCTGCACTCTGTCCATATCACACTTTTGTTAAACGTACCAAACTGAAATTCCATTACAGAAAAGCTTTGGTTATCTTTGATGATCTCGCCCAGTTTTTTCCTGAAAGTCGGCCTATCGTTCTCAACTGCAAAATCAACTATACTTTTGCCGAGGGCCTCTTCGGGCGTGTAACCTAAGATCGTTTCTACCGCCGGGTTTATGGTTTGTATCCTAAGCGTATCGGCGTTAACAGAGCAAATGATATCCGCGCTATTTTTTACTACAACTGCCAGGTTATGCAATTCTTCATTTTTTTGCTTTACCTCGTCCTGGGCACGGCAAAGTTGTATAAAAGCATCAACTTTTGCCGATGTTATGTATGGGTCTAATGGCTTGTATAGATAATCTACAGCACCGGCGCCAAAACCCTTAACGGCATACTTGGCTTCCTTAGAAATTGCGGTAACAAATATTACAAGGATGTCCTTTGTACGCGGGTTTGACTTTAGCATCTCCACCAGTTCAAAGCCATCCATTTCAGGCATCTGAACATCAACAAGGGCGATAGAGATCTGATTTTCCCAGGCTATTTTTAAAGCATCATTGGGGGAAGTTGTTGTAAACAGCTTAATATCACTACGCGTAAGCAAGGCCTCAAGGGCCACAATATTTTCCTCTCTGTCGTCAACAATAAGGATATTGATTGGGGTCATTTAAATTGTATTGGGGGTATCAGTTGTAGTTTGTATCAGCTCAAAAATTTGTTCGGCAGATAAAATATATTCAGCGGCATTGATGTCAATTGCCGATTGCGGCATTTCAGTCATTTCTGCATCAGCGGGATCCTGTGCAATGGTTAACGCCCCGCTTTGCCGCAATTTGAGTAATCCTCCTGCCCCATCCTGGTTAGCTCCCGAAAACAAAACTGCTGTTACACGATCTTTGTACACCTCAGCCACGCTTTCAAAAGTTACATCTATGGATGGTTTAGAATACCAAACTGCTTCTGATACATCCAGACTAAAATAGCCTTCTTTTTCTACCAGGGAATGATAATTAGCCGGCGCTATATATATAGCGTTCGATTGTACCGGTTCTTTGTCACTAATTTCCCGCAGTAACATACGGCTATTTTCGGCAAACAGTTTCTCTATCTCCGAAAAAAAGTTCTTTTTACGATGGATAACAATGATCACTGTTTTGTTAAAATCCATCGGCAATAATTTCACCAACCTGAACAACAGCTTAAATGAGCCTGCCGAACCGCCTAAAAGCAGTATTCGTGCGCTTTGCCAGCGTTGTTTTATTTGATCATCAAGAGCCAATTTTTTGATAGATATTTTCTTTTTGATTGATCACTTTAAACTTTTTCCGGAAAGCATCTGAACGGATGGTTTCCTTATTACCCAGGCAAAGATAGCCCAACGGACATAGACTATTGTAAAAAAGATCTAATATTCGGTGTTGCAGCTCGGTTTCAAAATAGATGAACACATTACGGCAACTGATCATCTGAAACTCATTAAAACCGGTATCGGAAATGAGGTTATGTACCGAGAAAAGCGTGTTTTGTTTCAGTTCGCTGTGGATGGCAGCTGCGTCATAAGCTATGGTAAAATGATCTGTTAAAGAGCCGGGCAAACCGGTAAACAGATAGTTTTCTGCGTAACTTTTTATTTTGCGGAGGCTGTAGATACCTTTCCTGGCCTCGTTTAAAACTTCGGTATTAATATCTGTACCATAGATAAAAGACCGCTTAAGCAAATTTTCCTCTTTAAGCAGGATCGCAAGCGAATAAGCTTCCTCACCAGATGAACAGCCTGCACACCAAACCTTTACATGTTGATAAGTTGAGAGGTAAGGCACCACCTGGCTCCGCAGGGCTTTGTAAAAAGCCGGGTCGCGGAACATCTCGGTTACGTTTACCGTTATCTCCTCTAAAAAGTACTGAAAGAAATTATGATCATTAATAAGCAGATGTTTAAGATCATAGAACTCCAGCTTTTTAAGCATCAGGATACGGCTTATCCGCCTTTTAAATGAAGCTTCTGTGTAATCACTAAAATCAAAACCGTGGATCTTTTTTACTATATCTATCAGTTCTGTTAGTTGGGTATTTGTTATAGTATCTTTAGTAACAGGTATCTTCATAAATTAACTATCCAGCCACAACTGCATCAGCGATATCAGCCTGTCCATGTCAACCGGTTTGGTGATGTAATCATTAGCACCGGCAGCAATACATTTCTCGCGGTCATCTTTCATGGCCTTTGCAGTTAAGGCAATAACAGGGAGCTTTAACCATTTGTTTTGCTTGCGTATTTGCCTTGTAGCCTCATAACCATCCATTTTTGGCATCATGATATCCATTAATACAATATCAATATCGGTTACCTCTTCAAGTTTGGTTAAAGCTTCTTCACCATCATTTGCAATTTCCACTACCAGGTCATAGCTTTCAAGTGCGCTACTTAATGCGAAGATGTTCCGCATGTCATCATCAACAATTAATACCTTTTTACCCTTTATCGCGTCTTTTCCTTTAGTTGTCATTTTCTGTTTCGGCTGTGTACTATTTGCTGCTTGAGGGGTATTTTCACTAATCTTATTCAAGAACAGGTTCACCTCGTCTATTAACCTATCAGATGACTTACTTGTTTTAACAACCATCGCATTTGCGTACTGCATTAAGCGATTTACCGAGGTTTTATCCAATTCCATAGCGGTATTGATGATAACCGGTAACGAAATAAATTTATCAACCTCTTTAATTTTGTCTAAAAGATCAAGTCCTGATATATCCGGAAGGTTCAGATCAAGGATCACGCACTGGTAATCGTGCTCGTGCAACATACGGAATGCCGACTCGCCATCAAATGCCTGATCTACCGTAATGCCCTGGCTTTGCATCAGGTCTTTTAATGCCTGGCTTTGGGCTTTGTGATCTTCAACCAGTAAGATCTGGGTAAATTTGGTACCGCTGCGGGCCATAATATCGCCAAACAGTTTATCAAGAGTTTCGGTATTAACCGGCTTTTTAAGGAAGCTAATAGCGCCCTCTTTACGCACACGGTTAGCCGCAGCCTCACCGGCCGACATCAGGTGAACCGGAATGTGCAGCGTTTCTTCATCCTGCTTTAATTCTTTCAATATCTGCCAGCCATCTTTGCCCGGCAGCATGATATCAAGAACAACCGCATCCGGCTGTTGCTCCTTGATGGTTTCAACAGCGTTGGTACCTTCATTTATCATTACCGATTTAAAGCCATGGTCACGGGCGTAATCCTGCAATATGATGGCAAAGTTAGGGTCATCCTCAACAATTATCACAAAAGGCTCATGCCCCGGCTCAGTTTGCTTTTTGGGTACCGATTGCAGGAAATTCTGCGCGGCAGGCTGATAGTTCTCAACGGTTGGCACTGCTTCATCCTCGTGGTTTTCAAATACCGCCACAAATGGCAGGGTAAGCACAAACTCGCTGCCAACGCCCGGCTCGCTGCTCAGGCTTATGTCGCCACCCAACAGGGTAGCCAACTCCCTGCTGATAGACAGCCCCAGGCCTGTACCGCCGTATTTACGGCT
>JAESTD010000030.1 GCA_016763755.1 Mucilaginibacter sp. | reverse complement strand
GTTGAATTTCTCCCCGGCGTTATCGATCTGCGGCAAGACACCATTATGCCTTGCAGTTAAAGCTTCCTGATCAACGATGATCTCGAAATCGGATTTGCCGGCCATATCGGAGATGGACATGCCATATTTTTCTGACATACCTTGTGGATCCAATTTTACCAAGGGCGGTATGATCAGCGGTTCTCCTTCCTCAGGATTTGCGGCGCCAGTTTTTGTCGCGGCATCCCAGGCAAGGATATAGTGGTCGCCCATATCCTGCATCTGATTAATGAAAGATATTTCATTGGCCGGGTTGTCGGTCTGCCGCAGGGTCTGCCTGTCCAGATCGATGTAGAAACGGGTATTCTCTATCTGAAAAATGACGGGCTCTCTAAGCTTTACCATGTGGGTTCTCCTTGTAGTTTAATTGCTGAAAAAAGCGCCGGCCAAAGGATTTGAGCACGCGGGGTACGCGCTTACGGGCGATGGCCTTCATCAGGCCATGCTCACCGTACTTCCTGCTGAGCGCAAAAATTTTGAGGCTGCCAAAGGCTGCGGCGGAACCGCAGACGGACATGCAGATGATGGTTCCGGCTCCTAAAATGTAGAGCGCGGCGAAGGCGATCATCAGGCAGAGCACCAGCCCTGCGAAATACCAGATGTACTGCGCCCGCAGCCCGCGGAACTCGATACTTTAGTTAATGCCCTTATTGATGCTGTAAATGCTGTTGTTCATGTATTGATGTTTATTTCCCCATGTTCATCGATGATTTCTGGATCGCTTTTTTAAAGAAATGATCAGGGCGGTGCAAGCCGCTACTCGCTGACCAGGGTGTCATGGATGGCCAGTTTGGTGGAACCGGCGAAGCGGTTGAGCATCCTTTCTTCGCAGACGCTTTTTATCCATTCGAAAAATGGCTCTGACCGAAAATGTTTCACAATGACCGGGCAGGCGGATAGGTGTGAACCGGCAAGTCACCGTATTACCTCTTCTTATTTAGACTTTCGAGATATTCGGCGATCATGCCTGTTACGGCATTGCGCAGCGCAGGCAGGTCTTCGTGTTCCTCGCCAAAAGCGAAAACCTCGAAAATGGGCTCGCAGGCACCAGTGAGGTTGATGAGCTCATAGGTGAGGCTGCCGCTGCGGTCCATCTGCTGATGGGTTTCGGGGAACTCGGCTTCCAGGAGTTCGCGCATCCAGCTGAAGCGGGACGGGCGGAGGTCGCGTGTCAGTTCTTCGAGGCATAGTGCTTCAATGACGTAATTCGGGCGGTTCTCCATTTGCAGGTCGTCGATCAGTCCGCTGATGGATTCCACTTTGCTGCCGAGATAATGGCTGAGGCGGTGGTCCTCCTGCAGTGCTATAAGCAGGTCGGTGTGGTGCTGCACCATATAGCTGTGCAGTTTCCCGATGAGTAAAGTTTTCATAAGCGCTGATCTTAAAGCCCGAAAAATGATTTAATAATGGTGGCCACGACCACAAGGAAGATGCAGGACCCGAACCAGGCGGCGGCTACTTTGGAAGTGTCCTGGTCGCCGGCATTCCATTTGGAATAAACCTTGACGGCACCGATCAGGCCGAGTATGGCGCCGATGCCATACATCAGGTTGGTGCCGCTTTCAAAGTAACTTCTGACCTGTGTGTTGGCCTGCTGGATACCGGCATTACCGTCCTGGGCTTTGGCGAGCAGGTTGCTGATGGTTAATACTGCGCTGAAGGCAGCGGTTTTTAGGGCTTTGCCCCACGATCTTCTTTTGCACGTTTTCATCTTCACTATCGTTTATTGTTAAAATTCCTGGCAAGGGTTTCCCTTACCCGCTCCCGAAGCATATCGGGAGGGGCGGGAAATCTTGCTGCACCCGTGACCCGTTCCTAGTGGTTCATGGCTCTACAGCATAGGGCCGGGGCAGTTTTACTTTTTGGTTGATCCCCTCGTTTGGCCCCACAGTTTGCGGGGCCAAAAAGGGAAGGCACGGCGCTAAGCGCTCCACCACCTATCCACTTCACTTTCGCTCAGCAGTGCCGTGCCGGTCTTTTCGCATTCACGGGCAACGAACGCGTTAATCTTTTCCCGGTCTGGTGTGGCAGCGATACCGGGATGCTCGTTCAACATTATTTTGAGTTTGGGGATGAGTATGGCCGGGGCAAAGGGCTCATCGGCTGCCTGTTCAATACAGGCGTATATATCGATGGCGAGACCTCGGGCAGGGCCGTTAAATTCCTCATCTGTAGCTGCTTCCTCCGGCTGATAAGGGACTTCGGCTTTGTCTTGTTCTGATTGTTTATCCGGTTGGTATTGCAGTACGGCTGGCAACTCGTTGACATTATTGGTATTGCCGGACAGCCGGTTGAAGATCTTTTGGATATCGGAGCGGTAATATTTCCAGATGATAAATAGGTAGTAAGCCACCGCGATTAGGATACAGGTATCCAGGTAAGTGCTCCAACTGATGTGATTAAATAATTTATTCATGGTTATTTCTTTGTTGTTTTCAGTATTGATTGATTTGCTGTTACAAAGGTGCCTAAACGGACAACCCCGATAAACTTCAACTTTGGATTGCAGCCTTGAAAAAAGTCGAAGCCTGCTGGAAACCAATTGTTTATTCTTAAGGCCATGATAGGGCGAGAGAAGATTTCCGATTCTGGATAGATCATGATAAGGAACCGGTAGCACGAATTATCTACCATAAGAGTAGAATAATTAAGTTATCACTTTTGCGGGAAAGTCCTTCTCAGATTAAAGTGTTAACCAGCGTAATTTTTGTGCTAAGATTAAAAGATTGATTACAGGAATTACGCCCTTATTACAAAATCCCCCCGGCTTGTGTGATTATTATAAGGCTTATGTTGCTTCTAAATACTAACAGATGAATTATAACT
This sequence comes from Mucilaginibacter sp., assembly GCA_016763755.1. Lineage (GTDB taxonomy): Bacteria > Bacteroidota > Bacteroidia > Sphingobacteriales > Sphingobacteriaceae > Mucilaginibacter. Next base: position 2,783 of record JAESTD010000030.1, on the reverse strand, counting down.
TCAGATAAACCGGTCTGTTATGATATGTAAAAAGCTGAATAGATATATTTTAATATTATCACTGTCATTCGGGATCTGTTAGAGATTTATTCCGAAGCTTGTTTTATTATTTGTCATTTATTCCATTTCAGTTAAAGACTCTATAATTAATTACGAATCTTTGTTTTACGTTGTAGGTTACCCCTCAACTGTAGCTTTACTAACGGTTAAGCAGAAACATCCTGCATCGTTTGCTGTTAAATGCTTGATCTCGAAATAAAAACAATGAAAGCAGCACATCACAGGGAAGTTGTCCGTCTTCGCTTATCTATCAGGGAATTGCAAGATATGATCGATTACCGAATTAATGAAGAGCAAGGGGTAAGCGTGTATACCACATATATCTATGAAGTTCAACAAATGCTCTATCAGCAGCTGCGCTGTTTATTCTTACAAATCGCCGGTCAGGAGTGCCCAATAATCTTGCAGTTCGACGAAAAGCTATTTGAGTACCGTCTGGCATGGATGTTATACACGAAAGGCGTTGCAATGCGTGTCGATTCTTTCATATAGCCTAACGGCTATGTTTGACCCTGAAATTTAACCCGCTGTATACCCGATATTAGGTCTGTACCATGACCCGGTCTATGAATACCCTGTCTACCATAGCGAGGTTTCCTATTTTCACCTGGAGAAGATCAGGGAAATCGGTATCAGCGGGATCGTGACAAACTTTCTTGGTCAGGTTGCTGCTGACCATCTCAACGGCTTTTGGATCCATCTTGATGCGGACGTGCTCGGCGACCGGCTCATGCCTTGTGTGGACAGCCGAACCCCGGGCGGGCTTTTATATGAGGAACTTGAACAAGCCTTGTTGCCATTATTATGTTCGGAGCATTGCCTTGGCTTAAGTGTCACTATTCTTGATCCTGAACTTGATACGAATAGTTCTGTCACGAATGCCTTTGCTGAAAATCTTATTAATATCATTAATAAATGTAAAGCTGCTTAAGAACTTATTCTTTTTCAAAAAAGACTTTCCCAAATTCCGAGCGGACAAAATAAAAGATTCCCCCGCCGTTAAGGGTTCCTTTGAATTTGCAAGGAATCGTTGCTGCGTTTTTTCGCACCAGGTGCGACGTAGTGTAATTTCATTGCAAGAATGATCGCAAGACCACAAAGCGAAAGCCAAAGCAGGATATAAATTCCGATATTCGTCAATTTATGTGAGATTGTTTGGGATGGAGAATTTTCGTTGCGTTTACCTGATTTTATTTATCTTTTTCGTTCTTCCCTGTCCATCAATGGCGCAACAATCGGTCAGGATCGATGACGCTGTACAGCAGCACATCTTCACTTTCAAGCAGATTGAACAGTTAGAGGACAGTTCCGGCAAATTAACGCTGAAAGACGTAACTAACACCCGTTTCGATCAGCAGTTCAAGCCAAGTAAAAGTAGTACACCACAGAACAGCTACCTTAACCGGGCGGTGTGGTACCGCATAGCTATTGACAATGATGGCAGCACATCTCATCAGTGGTTGCTTGAATTTTTTGACCAGACCATAGATGAGATCACTGCTTACCTTCCAAAGGGTAACGAAACTTATACCGTAAAAAATCTTGGCGATTCCAGGCAGTTCCGTGAGCGGTATGTTCAACACAAGAATTTCGAGATCCCGTTAACCCAACCAGTAGGAAAGGCGGTGTATTACTTCAGGGTCAAATCCCATCAGCCTGCCGATGTGATCATCGTTCTGCGTTCCGTTAACTGGTTCGTACAGTATGCCAACAGCGAGTATTTTACCTTCGGTATATTTTATGGGATGATCCTCATCTTTGGGTTTTATAACCTGCTGATGTTTATGGCTGTGCGGCTGAGACAATACCTGTACTACACGCTTTACCTGTTCAGCGTTGGCTTATACGAGTTAAGTACCGATGGACTGGCTTACCAATATTTATGGCCTGCCTGGCCCGCTTTTAATCAATATGCTTTCGGCATCGCCTTGTGTTTGATCAGCCTGTTTTGCCTGCTCTTTACCCGTTCGCTGCTCCATACGCGTGTTCATACGCCAGTGTTGGATAAGGTGATCATCGGTGTTATTTCCTGCAGGATAGCCTTCTTTGTTTATTGCCTCGCGTTAAACCGCGATTGCTTTAATTATAAGTTTATCGAGTTTATCCCGCTGATGCTGGCATTTGGTACCGGTATCGCCGTTTACAGGAAGGGCCATCGCCCGGCTTTGTATTTCATTATCGGTTATGGCTGCCTTTGTTTCGGTTTCCTGTACAAGGTGCTGATCATGTTTCACTTTGATTTCCTGAACATCGGCGCAGTTACCTATTACAGTTTAACCATCAGCTTTATTGCGGAAATGATATTTCTCTCGATGGCTATCGCGGCGCAGGTGAGCAATCTGAAGCGCTCCCGCGATAAGTCCCAACGCGAAACCATTGCCGAGATGCGCAAGAACAGTCTTTTAGAACAAAAACTGAACAAAGAACTTGAACACCTGGTGAGCTTGCGTACTGCCGAATTGCAGGAGCAAACCGCACTGGTAGCTGCACAAAATCAGGTGCTTGCCGAACAGAACGAGTTATTGGTGAAACAATCTGAAGAGATCTCGCGCATGAACGTGCTGCTGGAGAAGGATAATGAAGAATTGCAGATAAACGTAGCCGAGGTCACCCGCTCGCGCATTATGTCTGAAGAGGTTGACTTTACCGAATTCAGCAAGATCTATCCGGATAGCGAGAGCTGTATTGCCTACCTGGCCGATCTTAAATGGGCAACCGGCTAT
>JAESTD010000029.1 GCA_016763755.1 Mucilaginibacter sp. | reverse complement strand
TTAAAGTCTCCCCTTTCGGGGGAGATTTAGAGGGGGCTAAACAAAAAAAGCGATGACAAATGTCACCGCTTTTTTTTCCTACTCCCCTTTTGGGGATTAGGGGACAAGGCAAAATTATTTACCTCTGCTTTCTTGTTCTGCCTGACGTAGCGCACGTGAAGTAGTTACCGAAACGATAGTATCTTCTTGTGCGTTGGTGATAGTAAGGTTAGGAACTTTGATGTCGCTAACACGAACTGATTTACCAACCTCTAACGACTCGATGCTTACTTCGATGTTATCTAAGTGATCTTTCGGAAGAGCTTTAACGCGCAGTTTGCGTAATTTCTGAACTAATTTACCACCCACTTTAACACCAGGAGATGTACCGGTTAATTTAACAGGGATCTCGATAGTTACCGGTTTGCTTGCATCTAACTGTAAAAAGTCGATGTGTAAAAGCTGCTCAGTTAAAGGATGGAATTGTGCATCTTTAATGATAGCTTGTGTTTTTTTACCTGCAACTTCAATGTCGATGAAATGAACAACCGGAGTGTAAATTACGGCTCTCAAATCAGCTGCGGACACTGCAAAGTGGGTCTGGGTAGCACCACCGTAAAGTACTGCAGGCACTAAGCCTTGGTAACGCAGTTCTTTAGCGTCTCTTTTCCCTACGTTCTCTCTTGGAGAACCGCTAATAGCAATTGATTTCATTTATTTATATAATTACCGTACCACCATTGGCACGGATATCTTAAGGCCTCTCACGAGGGCTTTTTAATATTTAAAAAGACTACGGACTTCCGACCATAGACTTCTGACTTCTTTCTATTCTACCTTAAACAATTGGCTTATTGAGCCATGCTCGTTTACGTTCATTATCGCTTTGGCAAGCAGATCGGCAGTTGATAATACTCTTATCTTACTACTTTCCTGTCTAAGCGGAATGGTATCAGTAACGATCAACTCAGTTAATGCCGAGTTCTCGATTGTTTCGTATGCCTTTCCGGATAATACCGGGTGTGTACAAACTGCCCTCACCGAACGTGCGCCACGCTCCATGATCAACGCTGCTGCTTTTGCCAGTGTGCCCGCAGTATCGCAAATATCATCTATCAGTACAATGTCCTGATCGGTTACATCACCGATTACGGTCATGCTCTCTATCTCATTGGCACGTTTACGGCGCTTATCGCAAATTACCACCTCAGCATTAAAGTACTTAGCGAAGTTACGCGCTCTGTACGAGCCACCCATATCAGGTGAAGCAATGGTGAGGTTTTCTAAACCAAGGCTCTTGATATAAGGCACAAATATGATAGAAGCATCAAGGTGATCTACCGGTACATCAAAAAACGCCTGGATCTGCGCAGCGTGCAGGTCCATGGTCATGATACGGTGGATACCTGCTGCAACCAAAAGATTAGCTACCAGTTTTGAACCGATGGCCACACGTGGCTTATCTTTCCTATCCTGCCTTGCTAAACCAAAATAAGGGATAACTGCGATAATGTAGTGCGCTGATGCACGGCGTGCTGCATCAACCATCATTAACAGTTCCATTAGATTATCAGCAGGCGGGTTAGTTGATTGGATCAAAAAAACGTCGCAACCACGGATAGATTCATCAAAATGCGGCTGGTATTCACCATCGCTAAAACGCGAAATGGCTACTTGTCCAAGATCTTTGCCGTATGATGCGGCAATGTTTTTAGCAATTTCGGTTGAACCCGATCCTGCAAATAGCTTAACTGTATTAAACTGTAAAGGCATTTTGATTTATAGATTAAGATAGTTTTCTAAATAGTTCTGTCTTTAATCGCGTGGTGTATCAATCCCTATAAAAAACTTCGGATTTCTTACTTTCAATTCGTGTTACCGAAGTTTGAAAATTAGAAATCCGATATTCTTAAGTTGCCCGACCTGGATTCGAACCAAGACAAACGGTACCAAAAACCGTCGTACTACCATTATACTATCAGGCAATCTCCCCCGGTTTGTTTTACCTCTCCGAAATGGAATGCAAATATATGGCGATTTTTCAAAAGTCAAAAGCAAAATTTAAAAAATATTTACCTTATTTGTAAGTGCCTCATATTCCGTTAAAAATTGTTAAGGTTTTAGGTTTTGAACGGGATTACATAATGTTTTTACTAATTTCGGCTGCTTAAACCGTTTGCATCTGTAATAATCAGCAATGAACTACAATAAAATAAACAATATAGCCGGCTGGGCAGCCGGTATTATTGCTTCAATTACTTATATTTTAACTCTTGAGCCTTCTACCAGTTTCTGGGACTGCGGCGAATTTATAGCTTGTATTTACCGCTTGCAGGTGGCGCACCAGCCGGGGGCACCTTTATTTACCATGATTGGCAAAGTATTCTCGCTCCTATCAATGGGCGATAATAATAAAGTGGCCTACTTTACCAACCTTGCATCGGCATTAGCCAGCGGTGCTACTATACTTTTCCTGTTTTGGACCATTACAGCACTTGCCAAAAAACTGGTTGCCAAAGTTGGCGAAGAAATAGATGCCACCAAAACCATACTGATAATGGGTGCCGGTTTGGTTGGTGCATTAGCTTATACTTACTCTGATACTTTCTGGTTCTCTGCTGTAGAGTCTGAGGTTTATGCGCAATCATCATTGTGTACGGCTATCGTCTTCTGGGCGATATTGAAATGGGATGCCCACGCAGATGAGCCCCGTGCCGATAAATGGATCATCTTTATCGCCTACATAATGGGCTTATCAATAGGTATTCACCTGCTTAACTTGCTGGTTATCCCGGCTATAGCTTTGGTTATCTATTTCCGCAGGGCAAATAACGTTACCACAAAAGGCACTATCGGATATTTCTTTTTAGGTTGTATTACGGTAGCAGTCATTCTTTGGGGGGTAATCCAATTCACGGTGAAAGGCGCAGCTTTTTCTGATCTGTTTTTTGTGAATACCCTGCACATGAGTTTTAATACAGGTGCAATTGTATTCTATCTGCTTGTTACCGGTGCCCTGGCCTTCGGTATTATTTATACTTTAAACGCAAACAACACTTATTTATGGGTGGCAATTGCGTGCTTCCTTTTATTATTAGGCTTTAGCACGGGGATTATTGGCCTGCTTGCGGGTGTGGCCATATTAGCTTTATTAGAGTATATATTAAAAGTGCGCACGCGCCGTAGTATTTTAAACCAGGTGCTTACGTGCGCGGTATTTATTTTGTTTGGTTACAGCTCGTTTGTGATGATCGTTATCCGTGCCAAAGCGGGTACAAACCTTAATAACAGCGATCCTGAAGATGCCTTTGCTTTGAACGGTTACTTAAACCGCGACCAGTATGGCGAAACACCTTTATTATATGGCAACTTTTTTGATGCCCAACCTATCGACCAAAAGGAAGGCGCTAACCTGTATCGCCGCGGTGATACCCAATACGAGGTAGCCGGTAAAAAACTAAATACCATTTACGATCATAACACGCTGTTTCCGCGCATGTTTAGTCAAAAAGAGCAGCACCCTGAGTTTTACAGGATGTGGAGCAATCTTGGGCCTGAGGAAAAACCAACCATGGCTACTAATATTGGCTTTTTTGCAAGCTGGCAAGTTGCTCAAATGTATACCCGCTATTTCTTATGGAACTTTGTTGGCCGTGCGAACGATCAGGATGGCCAAACCGCGCAAGGGCCTGATGGCAGCTGGATAAGCGGCTTGAATTTTAGCAAACAGCTCCCTAAGAGTATTACTGATAGCAAATCATATAACAGACTATTCTTTCTGCCATTGATCATCGGGATATGCGGTTTGTTCTATCATTTTAAACGTAACCAGCGCGATGCGGGTGTAGTTACCGTACTGTTCTTTTTTACAGGTTTGGCTATTGTACTTTATCTTAACCAGGACCCACTGCAGCCGCGTGAGCGTGATTATGCCTATGCCGGATCATTCTATGCTTTTGCTATCTGGATAGGTTTAGGCGTATTGCTGATAGCTGATTTACTTAGCAAAAAGATAAATGCAAAAACGGGAGCTATTATTGCTACGGCAGTATGTTTATTAGCTGCCCCAATACTAATGGCCAGCCAGGAATGGGACGACCACGACCGTTCTACCAAAATGACACCGCATGATATGGCTTACAACTATCTTACTTCGTGCGCGCCAAACGCCATCTTGTTCACCTACGCTGATAATGACACTTATCCGCTTTGGTACGTGCAGGAAGTTGAAGGCGTTCGTCCGGATGTGCGCATAGTGAACTTAAGCCTTTTGGGCACCGATTGGTATATCCGCCAGATGAAGGGAAAAATGAACGAATCGGCGCCGCTGCCTATCACTATGGATAACAAAAAGTTTGAGGCCGGCGTGCGCGATGTGCTTTATTATAACGATGCTAAAATTGCGGGCCCGGTTGAGTTGAAAGAGGTATTTGATTTCCTTACGTCAGACAATCCAAGCTCTATGGTTCAATACCAAAGCGGCGAAAGCGCCAACTACCTGCCTACCAAAAACATCAAACTAACAGTAAACGCCGATGAGGTAATTAAATCGGGTACGGTACCGGCAGATAAAAAAGACCGAATCATTCCTGAAATGGACTGGACTTATCCGGGTAAATATGTAACTAAGGATAATCTGGCCATGATGGATATCATCGCCCACAATAACTGGAAACGCCCTATCTACTTTGCCACCACCGTGCCAAGCAGCAACATGTTGGGTTTAGACCGTTATCTGTATAGCGAAGGTTTCTCATACCGTTTGATGCCTTTTAAAGCTGATACTACCCATGCCGCACAGGAAAACAGCAACACGCTGATCATGTATGACAACATGGTTAATAAGTATAAGTACGGCAACTTTAAAACGGCCAAGTATCTGGATCACGAATCTATCAACCTGTTCTACCCCTTGATAGCTCGTTTATACTCAACACTGGCTGATAACCTGATAAGAGAAGGACACCAGGATCTCGCTAAAAAAGCGC
>JAESTD010000028.1 GCA_016763755.1 Mucilaginibacter sp. | reverse complement strand
TTATTCATAACGGTACATTACTTTTATGACTAATTAACTATTAACTGATCTTATTATTAACAACATGAAAAAACTTCTACTAGTAAGTTTGTGTTTCCTGTCGTTGTTTGTAACGCAGGTTTATGCACAAAATCGTACGATTACTGGTACAGTTACTTCAAAGGACGACGGCCTTCCGTTGCCTGGGGTAAGTGTTACAGTATCGGGAACAACAAATGGTACCCAAACCAACGCTTCTGGTAAGTATACCATCAGCGTTCCTGCTTCGGCAAAATCACTAACATTCTCATTCATTGGTTTCCAGGCCCACACTGCGGCTATTGGTTCATCAAGTTCAGTAAATGTGGCGTTAGTGTCTGGTACCAATGAGTTGAACGAGGTTGTGGTAACCTCATTCGGCGTAAAAAGACAAGCACGCTCTCTGGGTGCTTCCGTTGGTAAAGTAACTAACGAGCAATTAACCCAAATATCTGAACCCGATGTATTAAAAGGTATGCAAGGTAAAGTTGCCGGTGTGGACATCCGTTCATCACAAGGTACTCCTGGCGCATCTACTCGTATCCAGATTCGTGGTAATACATCATTTACAGGAGATTCTCAACCACTTATCGTAGTGGATGGTGTTCCTTATAGTAATGATAACGTTATCACTTCAAGCCAGGTAACTGGTGGTGGTGCTTATGGTAGCGGTTTTGGTAACATCGACCCTAACGACATCGCGGATGTTCAGATCCTTAAAGGTTCTGGTGCAGCTGCACTTTACGGTTCACGTGCATCAAACGGTGTTATCTTGGTTACCACCAAATCTGGTAGCGCATCAAGAAGCAGAAAAGGTTTAGGGGTGGTTTTAAAAAGCTCTGCTTCATTAGAGAAAATCGCTGCACTTCCTGAACTGCAAAACAGCTTTGGTACCGGTTCTTATGGTAACTATTCACAATCAAACGGATCTTGGGGTCCTAAATTTGGTGGTGCTCTTAAAGTTATACCAGCCTGGACTGATTACTTAAGATCTTATCCAGAATTATTTCCTGATGGAACTGTTCCTTACGTAGCACATCCTGATAACGTAAAAAACCTTTTCAGCAATGGTAGCGTTTTCGAAAACTCTGTGAGTATTAATGGCGGTGATGAAAAGAATGCGTTTGTATTAACCGCATCTCAATTAAACCAAAAAGGCTACATCATTAACCAGGATTACCAACGTTCAAACATCTCTGTGGGTGGTAGTTCTAAACTTGCAAATGGTTTGCATGTACGTGGTAACTTAAGTTATGCACGCTCTACACAAACAGGCGGTGACTTTGGTGAAACTCAAAGCGGTGCACCTTCATTGTTCTCTCGTTCATTGTTCTTAGGTCGTAACTGGGATTTGACTCTTCCATACCAGGATAAACAAGGTAACAGCATTATTTACGCTGGTGCCGGTCAGTTTGATAACCCATTATGGTCAGCACGATACAATGTCAACAACACTGCTAACGAGCGTTTCATTGCAAACTTCAAATTAGACTACGACGTTACCAAATGGGCAAACTTATCTTATGCCTTAGGTTCAAATACTTTTGGTGTTGACCGTCGCGAAATTGTTGAGATCAGCTCAAGAGCGGCAGGTGGTTTAGGTAGTTTGGTTGTAGACCACTATCGCAAACAAGAGATTGAGTCGACCTTGTTATTAGGCTTGCACCCGAAATTGAAAGGCGATTTCACATTAACCGGTAACATTGGTGCCAACTTTAACCAACGTACCGTAACTGATTTAACTAACGTAGGAAATCAGTTTAAAGAACGTGGTTATTACAACTTGTCAAATACAATACAGCAAATAGTTGCTGAAGACAGCTACAGCAGAAGAAGGATCTTCGGTATTTTTGCTGAAGGTACTTTGGGCTACAAAAACTACGCATTCATTACAGCAACCGCACGTAATGACTGGTCATCAACTTTACCTGTTAATAACAGAAGCTACTTTTACCCATCAATATCTGGTACGTTTGTATTCACAGATGCCTTTGGGATCAAAAGCAGTATCTTAGATTACGGTAAATTAAGGGCAGCGTGGTCAAAAGTAGGTAGAGATGCTGATCCTTATAACTTGTTAGCAGGTTTCGTTAACAATTCAAACTACTTGGGTCAACCTTCTTTAGGCATCAGCTCACGCGCTTATGATGCAAACCTTAAGCCAGAGTTTACTAAAGAAATTGAGGTTGGTACAGAATTAAGTTTCTTCCAACAAAGAATCAACTTAGATTTCACTTACTACAACAAAAACTCAACCAACCTGATCGTTCCTATTGCAACGCCAAACAGTACAGGTTATTCTGAGTTCTACACAAACCTTGGTTCAATCAATAACAAAGGTGTGGAGGTTCAATTAACTGTTAAGCCGGTTATGACGCAAGACTTTACCTGGGCAATCACAGGAGCGCTTACTCATAACAAAAATACAACTACAAGCCTTAAAGAAGGTATCACCAGGTTTACGCCTCCGGGTAGCTACCTTGGCACTAACGAGCCGGGCATGCCATTTGGTTATTTCTACGGTTCAAAAGCAGCTCGCGACGACCAAGGTAATTTCTTGATTGACCCTGCAACCGGCCTTTTGATATCACAAGTTGAGCCTGGTTATATTGGAAACCCAACTCCTAAATACAAATTGGGTCTCACCAATACCTTTACTTACAAAGGTGTCACTTTATCGGCGTTGATCGATTACACTAAAGGTGGTGATGTTTATTCAACTACCATCGTGAATGAGCTTGGCCGTGGTGTTGCTAAGTTACTGAAGACAGGGAATCTACCTGGGTAATTCCTGGTGTTTACGGCGATCCAAATACACAGCAGCCATTAACTGATGCAAGCGGTAATAAAATACCAAACACAACACGTGTAGCTACCAATGATCTTTACTTTGGTAACAGCTTTGCAACTAACGGCCCTACCGAATTTGCGATATACGATGGTACCGTTTACAGATTAAGAGAGGTTAGCCTTGGCTATAACCTTCCTAAAGCCTGGATCAAAGGTTCTCCTTTTGGTTCTGTTCGCTTCAGCTTAACAGGCCGTAACCTTTGGTTCTTTGCTCCTAACGTGCCAAAAGGCACCAACTTTGACCCTGAGACCGGAAGCTTTGGCGACGGTAACAACCAGGGTATTGAACTGTCTACAGCGCCTACAGTTAAGCGCTACGGATTTAACCTTGTTGTAACGTTCTAATAAAAACATTGATTATGATACGCAAATTAAAATATATAATCCCTGCTGTATTGCTGATGACATCATGCAAAAAGCAATTGGATATTAATACTGACCCTTACAAACCAACGTCGGTATCAGAGGCACACTTGCTTACCGGTATCGAAAGAAGTTTGGGAGATGCTACATCTCAAAATGGTCTTTCTTACGGCTTTGAAGTATACATGCACCGTATTACAGTGCGTGAGGCTCCTAACGCTTACGGATTAACCGGTTCTGATATTGGATGGGGTAATTTTTACGTAAGTATATTAACCAACTCAGACTTCCTTATCGCAGAAGGTACTCAAAATAAGAATATGATCTATGCGGGTATAGGCGAAATCATCAAAGCATATGCGTATAGCCTGATGGTTGATACCTGGGGAGATATTCCTTACTCTGAAGTTAACAAACTGGCCACTGAAGGTAAAACAAACCCTAAGTTTGATAAAGGCGCTGAAATTTATCCACAGTTAATAGCGTTATTAGATAAAGGTATAGCTGATCTTAAAGCTGGTGGCGACACTAAAGTACCGGGCGCTGATGATCTTATCTATGGCGGTAGTACTGAT
>JAESTD010000349.1 GCA_016763755.1 Mucilaginibacter sp. | reverse complement strand
GTTGGTAACCTGTGCAAAAAACTGTTTGAAGTAGCTTGAAAGGTGTTGAGGTTTATCAGACAATATCGCTAAAGGCACATCGGTACCCATTGAGCCTACCGGTTCTTTACCATCCAAAGCCATTGGTTTAATAATGGTATCGATATCCTCGCGGCTGTAACCAAACACCTGCTGATAGCGGTAAACAGCATCAGAAGACAGGCTGGCAAATGATAAACGCGGCTCAGGCAATTCGCCCAAGCGGATCTTATAATTATCTAACCAGGTACCGTATGGCTGCTGGCCGGTAATTTCTTTTTTAATTTCTTCGTCGGTAATGATCTTGCCCTGTTCGGTATCGATCAATAGCATTTTACCCGGCTGTAAACGGCCTTTGCGTACCACAGTGCTTTCGTCGATCTTAAGCGTACCGGCTTCAGACGCGGCGATTACACGGTTATCGCTGGTAATCACAAAACGTAGCGGGCGCAGACCATTACGGTCAAGCACGGCACCTACTTTTTTACCATCGGTAAAGCTGATAGCAGCAGGGCCATCCCATGGTTCCATCAAAGTAGCATGGTATTCATAGAACGCCTTTTTAACCGGATCCATTTGCTCGTTGCCATCCCATGCTTCGGGGATCAGCATCATCATTACGTGTGGTAATGAGCGGCCGGTGTGCAGCAATACTTCTATGATGTTATCTAAACAAGCAGAGTCAGATTGATTGTTGTCGATAACCGGAAGCAACATCTCCATTTCCTCGTTTGTGAAATAGGCCGATGCGAAAGATTTTACGCCCGAGTAGAACCAATTAAGGTTACCGGTAAGCGTGTTGATCTCGCCGTTATGCGCAATTAAGCGGAATGGCTGCGCCAGTTTCCATGACGGGAAAGTATTGGTTGAGAAACGCGAGTGGATCAAGGCCAAGCCCGATGTAACGCGCGGATCTGCAAGGTCTGTAAAATACTTACGCAGTTGGTAAGTGGTTACCTGCCCTTTATAAATAATTGTTTTGCAAGAGAAAGATGTAAAGTAAAAATGCTCTCCCGCAGCAGGGACCGTTTCCAGAACGGTTTTATTGATATAGCGGCGCAAAACGTAAAGTTTGCGCTCAAAATCATCAGCATTAAAAATACCACGCGGGCGGGCAACAAATATCTGCTCACAATCAGGCTCGGCCTGGCGGGCGGTTTCGCCAATTACTGATGAGTTTACGTTAAGTTTACGGAAACCAAGGGTCTCAAAACCAAGTTTATCAGTAGCAGCAGAAATAATTTTACGGCATGCCTTTTTCAATGAAGGCTCTTTAGGCAGGAACATCATACCCACCCCGTATTCACCCGGCTCTGGTAACTTTATCTCGAGGTCAGAGCATTCTTCCATCAAAAATTCATGCGGAAGCTGGATGAGGATACCCGCACCGTCACCGCTTTCGGGGTCACAACCGCAGGCACCGCGGTGCTCCATGTTCTCTAACATGGTTAATGCATCGCTAACAATAGCGTGCGATTTATGTCCGTTTATATGGGTTATAAAACCTGTTCCGCAAGAGTCGTGCTCAAATTCGGGCCTGTACAAACCCTGCTGGTTGCATTCACTTTGATCCATACCTTTTTACCTGTCGTTTATAATCAGTGGTAATAACGAAATTACGAAAATTATCATTTTTTCATCATATCAACATTTATTTTTTAAAAATTCCTAAAACAAATGCGTTTTGATGAAATAAATTTATAAAGTCGACAATTATTATATACTTTTGGTAACAAAATGACAATTTTCACCTTTTAAATAATATGCACACATAGCAAATAAAGGAGGAAGCTTACTTTTGCAAAAAATCACTTTTATACCTTATATATGGCAGAGAAACAAAAGGCAGTTTTTTTAGACCGCGATGGCGTACTAAATCAGGAAATGGGCGACTATGTTTGTAAGCTGGAAGACTTTCATGTGCTGGATAACTTTGATGCCCTGAAAGAATTGCAAGACCGCGGCTACCTGCTTTTGGTGGCAACCAACCAGGGCGGTATTGCCAAAGGCTGGTACGACGAAAATGAGCTGGCTAAGATGCACAACCACCTCAAACAGGTTTACCATGAGCGCGGCGTAGAACTTACCGATTTTTTCTACTGCCCCCACCACCCCAACTTTACCGGCGATTGTGATTGCCGCAAACCAAAGCCGGGCCTGTTGCTGCAAGGCATCGAGAAATATAATATCGACCCATCGAAGTCTTACTTCATAGGCGACCGCGAGCGCGATGTAGAAGCAGGCGAGGCTGCCGGTGTTACCGGTATTTTGATAGATAGCGACCAGCCGATAAGCACGGTTTTGGGGATGATTGATTAATTATCGGATGTGCAGATTAGATGTGAAGATTTATAACGCATTTGCACATCTAAAACATTTTAGAGTGTTTTTCCTTTTTATAGGCATCTAAGCATTAATGACATTTTCAGATAAATTAAAGAACTACGACACGCTTGTGTTCTCGGCGATAGCATTTTTCGCTATCTACCTGTTTTGCAGTTATAATGGTGTGGGTATCTCGCCCGATTCAATTATGTACACCAGTGCCGCCCGCAACTTGGTGGCGCATGGTAACCTGCATACCTTTAACCACATGCCTATCGTAGATTTCCCGGTGTTTTATCCGATTTATCTGGGTGTCATCAGCTTTATTACCCGTTTAGACCCTACCGTTTTTGGATGGTGGCTGGATGCCTTTATGTTTGCTGCTTTGATCTATTGCAGCGGCTACATCATGTCGCGGTTTGTGCCTACCAATCGCATTTATAAATGGTTAATACTGGCTGCCATTATCCTCAATCCGGGCTTGTTGCAGGTGTACTGCTACTTATGGTCAGAGACGCTGTTTATCCTTGAGGTATTGCTGTTCATGATCGTGTTCAGGCAATACCTGCTTAATCATGCAGGCAAATGGCTGGTGTTTGCTGCGCTGATAGGTGCAGTTGCCTGTATAACCCGTTATGCTGCGGTAACTATTGTTGGCACTGGCGGATTAATCTTACTGCTCGACCGTACATTGCCTGTTCGCAAAAAGATAGGTCACATCCTTATTTATGGGTTTATCTCCATATCATTTTTAGTTACTAACCTGTGGTTGAATGCCCTGCATACCGGTACGGTAACCGGGCCACGCGAGCCATCTATAACGCCTTTCAGCAAAAACCTTTACTACTTTGGTACGGTGTTTTGCGACTGGCTTGGCTTTACGCCGAACCAATATTTTTTAGCCACACCGCTTGCAGCTATCATCCTCATCGGTTTTATAGCTGCATTGGCTTTCAATTTTTATCGCCGAAAGCTGGATAGTTTCGAGAATTTGGCTATTACTTTTGCATTGGTTTACGGCTTGTTCATCGTTTTATCTTCTACTTTCTCAAGGTATGAACGTATTAACCCGAGGCTGCTATCGCCCATGTACATCCCGGCGCTTTGGGGCTACACCAGTTGGGGCTTGTTGTTCCTTAAACGTTTAGGCAACCCCAAGTTGCGCATGGCCGTGGCCGTTGTTTTCGTCGGCGCTATGCTGGGTTATATCACCAAAATATTTATGGTGGATCACTTCCGTTACAAAGATCAGATCTCTGACGAGTATGGTAACCCCGGTTATACTGATAACGACTGGATGGAATCGGAATTTGCAAAGTATCTCAAAACCATGGATCAAAGTATCTTTAAACCAAAGGTTACGGTTTATTCTGATGCTCACGAGGCGGTTTACTTTTTCTCAGGCATGTCATCATATTTGGTGCCACATAAATTTTTTCAAAAAGATGTAGATAAATTCTTCAAGAAGAAGCATTTCTACCTTATTTGGTTCAAGAATTTGGAAAATCCGGAGCTTATTAATTTGAAAGATATTCAATCAAAAATTCAGCTAAAACCAATTAAAGAGTTTGGTGATGAAGGCGGGATTTATGAGTATGATGGCCAGAATCAGAATTTACAGAATTAAAGGATGAACAGAATATGCATTATCCTTTAAACCTAAAATCTGAAAATCCAGTTCTCATTTTGAAAATTCTAAAATCCTGTAAATTCTGATCAAGATTTATATAAGCACTTATACATTTTGCCATTTTTATAAAAAATTTACACCTTTTT
>JAESTD010000348.1 GCA_016763755.1 Mucilaginibacter sp. | reverse complement strand
CGGCTCGTTATTGCGCGAGTTTTCTCTGGTTGTGGTCTTTTCTACGCTAATGAGTTTGTTTGTATCGTTTACCATCACGCCCATGCTGGCGAGCCGTTTCGGCAAAATAGAAAAGCTGTCGAAAGATACCTTGTGGGGAAGGTTGAACCTTGGGTTTGAGCACCTGATAGATATGTTGCGTAATAGCTATGGCCGTGCGCTTGAGGTGGTACAGCGGAAAAAACGCTGGTTATTATCTGGTATAACAATATTGATAATTGCCAGCTTTGCGCTCATACCCGCAGGCTTTATAGGTGCCGCGTTTATCCCATCAACAGATAAGGGCGAGTTACTGGTAACACTTGAGCTGGCACCCTCGGCATCAATCTTTCAAACCAACGCTGTAACACAACAGGTAGAGAAGATCATCCTGAAAAAGCCCGAGGTTAAAAATGTATTCTCAAGCGTTGGTTTTGTTACAGGTGGTGTTACTGGTGCCGGCAACACAGCTAACCTTGCCGAGCTAAATGTTACCATAGTTGATAAAACACAACGTAAAGAAACCGACGAGCAGTTTGGCCTGCGATTGCAAAGAGAATTGAGCGTTGCCATCCCCGGGGTAAAAATTACTGCTGTACCCGCCGCCAGTGGTGCACAATCCCCAATACAAATAGCTGTTAAGGCTGTGGATATTAAAGATGCCCGCCAGGTAGCGGAAGCCTATATGCAAGTGGCGCGAAAAGTACCCGGTACTCAGTTTGTAAAGCTATCGGTAAAAGACCCTAAGCCTCAGGTTGAAATTAAGCTTGATCGTGAGAAAATGGCTTCTTTTGGACTTAATGCTGGCCAGGTAGGTGCCGCACTGCAAAACGCCTTTAGCGGGAACGATCAGAGTAAATTTAAACAGGCCGGTAAAGAATACGATATATTGATAAGTTTTAAAGCCACAGACCGGTCTGATATAAATAATGTACGTAACCTACCGTTTACTAACGGTGATGGGCAAACATTTGTGTTGAGCCAGTTTGCTGATGTTAAAGAAGGTTTGGGAGAATCAGTATTGGAGCGTAACAACCGGTTAAACTCTATCACAGTTAATGCCAACGTGGCCGGTAGGCCCGTGGGTACAGTTACCGCCGAAATTAAAGATGCTGCCAAAAAGCTTAATATCCCTAAAGGTGTTATTGTTGAATTTTTAGGTGATGCCAAAAATCAGGGCGATGCCTTTGGGAGTTTAGGCCTTGCATTGGTGACGGCAATATTGCTGGTTTACCTCATCATGGTAGCACTTTATGAGAGCCTTATTTATCCCTTTGTAGTTTTGTTTTCTATCCCGGTAGCCGTTGTGGGCGCATTGCTGGCTTTAGCCCTGAGCATGGAAACACTCAATATTTTCTCTTTTATCGGGCTTATCATGTTGCTGGGCCTGGTATCTAAAAACGCCATTCTTATTGTGGATTTCACCAATCAGCTAAAAGAGGAAGGCCGCCCGGTTGAAGATGCGTTGATAGAAGCAGGCCGCGAACGTTTGCGCCCCATCCTGATGACAACGCTGGCCATGATATTAGGCATGCTGCCGATTGCATTAGCCACCGGTGCCGGTGCAGAAATAAAAAGTGGTATGGCGTGGGTGATCATCGGGGGACTGACCAGTTCTATGGTATTCACTGTTTTTGTAGTGCCCGCCATGTATCTCATTATCGAAAAGATTAAGAATAGATTTCAACGATCAGGGGCGCCATCCTTAAAGCCCGTCGGTACATCCTGATCGGCATTTACCAACATTAAATAGTTATTAATATCTACCCATGAAAATTCTAAAAAGCCTGCTGGCAACCATATTGTTTTTGAGTTTTTTAACCGTTAAGGCGGAGGTCCCTGATTCCCTTGCAAAGCATCCGGACAGGCTTGCCATGACGGATTCTTTATTTAAAATGATAGATGGCCTGCATGCAAAAGCAGAGGAAGTTGAACATCTTTCAGAAGAGGGTTTCAACTTAACACCCATTAAAAATGGTATCCCGGAGATAGAGCAAAATATCCGGCTTTTACAGGTTAACCTTAAGCAAAGCGCCGGGGTGATGGACATGAAAAGCCTGCAAACGTTCAGTCTTCTATTAGGTCGCACCCATAATCAGTTAGATATCTGGCGTAAGCAGCTCTTGGGTCATAGCCAGCAGTTGATAGGAATACAAACGGAGATACAAGATTTAAATGAAAGTGATCTGCTGAAAAATTTCCAGTCTGATAGCTTGTTTCACGAACTTTATACCAATGAATTAAAAGCGATTCAGAAATCCTGGCAAAACGCAAATTCACTCAATACAAAAAACCTTAAAGATATCAGCACCCTGCAGGCAGATGTTAGCAGGCTTTATTACCTTACCGAAGACCTTAGCAAACAGTTGCAGCGGCAGATAGCAACATTTTCATCGAGGATAGCGGGAGCGGAATATCCTTTCATCTGGAAGAAAAATACATCTAACATAAACGAACAGGACCTGGGGTTGATCAACGCCTCATATCTGATACAAAAGCAACTGATAGGAGATTACCTTGCCGATCATTTTAGCAATCACTCATTTTTGGGCGTATTGATCCTGGTGTTGTTTATTTATTGGATTAGGAAAAACTTTAAAAAATTGAAAGAGGCCAAACAAATGTCGCGCTGGCAGGAGTTTGCCGGAGAGGGTTATTTAAGTCGTTTTCCGTTTTTGCCGGGATTGATGGTGGCGTTTAACGCGAGCCTCTTTTTTGACCTTAATCCGCCGGCTTCCTATTTCAATTTATTACAACTGGTGCTTTTGATCCTTACGTCAATATTCATCTTTAAGAATTGGAAAGGCGAGCCCAAAATGCAATGGCTGCAGATATGCGGTGCGTATATCGTATTCCTGTTTGTGCAGAATATTCTCAATCCCGGTGTGGGAGCAAGATTAGCCATGCTGGCGCTTAACGGTTTCTTTATCTGGAAGGCGCTTTACTATATCCGTTATAAAGAGGAAAAGTTTAGCCTCATTAGCCAGGTAAAAAAAGTTTCGTATGTGTTACTGGTTGTTAATATTTTATGCATCATCTTGAATATTACAGGCCGAGTAACACTGGCAAGAATGCTGAGTGCCGGCGCTATTTTAGGATTTATCCAGATCATATCCCTGTCTATCTTCAGCAAAACTATGCAAAGCGGGTTGCTATTGCAGGCTTGTGTTACCAACCTGAATAACCATGGTAGCGGCAACGTGGATCGCGATAAACTAAACAAGCGGATTTTAAGTCTACTGAATTTCATTGTTGCCGCGGCATGGCTCATTGTATTTACATCAAATATGAATGTATACCGTGCTATCTACGAGTCGGTAGATCAGTTTCTTTTCCAGGTGCGTACCGTAGGCTCTACAACTTTCACCATCGGCAATATCCTGTTGTTTTTTGTGGTAATATTTCTATCCGTTCAGGCGCAGCGCCACGTAGGTTTGGTTTTAGGCGACCATAGCAGCCAGCGGTTACCGGGAGAGAAAAAGCGAGGCACGCGCACGGTTATTGTCAAGCTGGTAATCATTACCCTCGGGTTTTTAATTGCCATTGGAGTATCAGGCCTGCCTTTAGATAAAGTAACGGTTGTGCTGAGCGCATTTGGTGTAGGTATAGGTTTGGGCTTGCAAAACATTGTAAATAATTTTGTTTCGGGCATCATACTCATTTTTGAAAGGCCGCTGCAAATAGGTGATTATGTTGAAGTTGCCGGTTATAAGGGCTGGGTGCATGATATTGGCATACGGGCTACAACACTGCGCAGTAACGAAGGGTCGGAAATAGTGGTTCCTAATGGCACTATCCTATCAGGTAACCTGGTTAACTGGACCTTGAGTAATGCAGAAATTAAACTGGAACATGCTGTTAAATTCTCCCCATCAAACATGAAAACAGAAGCAGTGCGACTCGTTAATGAAATAATTTGCAGCGAGCCTAATATGGTAACATCAAGACCGCCCGAAATATTTACCGATTCGATGACCGAAGATGTAACCGCCCTGAAAGCCTGGTTTTGGATAGATAACGTAACCCGCCAAAATGAGGTTAAGAGTAACATAAACTCGCGTTTATTTGATGCCTTTAATGCAAATGGCATTAAAATGGTTTAACCTAAATTTATTATTAACCCTGTGGCAGCGGTTTGCCATGATCAATCATATCGTCATGAATTCCAGATCAAAAAATCATATCATCAACTATTTGAACATACCCGATCTGTTAACACTCATGAATGCAGTTTGCGGCATCTTGTCGATATTTTTTGCTATCGATGGCCGGCTTATTACTGCCATGTTGTTATTGATAGGTTCCGGCCTGTTTGACCTGTTTGATGGAAAGCTGGCCCGTAAAATGAATATTACTACCGAGTTTGGTAAACAGTTAGATTCTTTTTCAGATCTCGTTTCGTTCATTATAGCACCGGCGGTTATTGCTTACGTAATGCTTGATGATATTGCATTGCTTAAAATGCTTGTGCTGCTTTACTTTATAGTATCCGGCATACTGCGCCTGGCACGGTACAACGTTAGCGGACTTATTGAAGATAATAAGGCCTTTGAAGGTATGCCTGTCCCTTTTTCGCTGGTGATACTTGTCCTGTTTCTGTGGGCGGTGCAAACCGGCATCTACCATCAGATTGCTGTGCTGTTGTTTTTTGCACAAGGCATACTTATGACCAGCGTGCTTAAAGTGAAGAAGCCTTAGCAAAACTACATCGTTTCTATTTTCTTTTTTCTGAAGAACGGCAGGCTGTAAGCTATCCTAAGACTTATAAAACGTATGTCGGGGCTATTTTTTATGGAGATGTTTTGATAGCGGGCTTCCAGATCAAAATCATTTAATTTATATCCTATGGCTCCGGCCCAGGCAAAGTAAGCGTTTGATTGCTGTACACTTGCGGTTATCGTATCAGTACTAAACGCCACTAATTTATTGATCGCTAAGCCGAACTGACTCTCGGTGTAAAGCTTATTGATATATTTCCGGTATCCTAAATAAATTGGCCAGTTAGAGTAGCTTACCTCTACGTTTTTAACCACATATTTATCTCGTAACGCAAAAAAGTTATTACCGGCTTCTAAGGTTAATTGCTGGGGCGGGCTACCAAATCCCCACAATCCTTTAATCGCAAAACCGCGGCCTACTTTTGCGCTTGTGGCCAGGTCGCCAATGGGTATGGTGGCCTGGGCTGCTACTTGTATTTGGGTGTTGCCTGTTTGCCCAAAACAAACCGCACTAAATAGTAATATGCAGGCCGTTAAATATATTCTTTTATGGTATTTCATAGATGTATTTGGTTTTTAGATTTCCTCGCGTAAATGAAAAGGCAATTCCGGAGAGGATATTGCCTTTTCTACAAAATGAGGAGAGATGGAGATTATTTTTTAGCGTAGTTTGAATACGCTGTTACTGTTTGTACGGTGACCGTTTGGCCCATGAATTTAGCCTGAATATCAAGATTTTCATTCACAGGGAAATATCGTTTTTCCTGTCCGTTCGCATCGAATTTAGAGGTCATCTCAAATTTTTCTGCCTTAAGCATTCCAATTTTTATTGGCTTTTCATTCTTTGCCACTAACTGGGCGGGCTGTTTTGTTTTAAGGTTGATGCTCATGTATAAACGGCAGTCTTTAAGCGCTTCAGCATCCTTAGGTAGTGATGACGCATCCATTTTGTAACTATAAGTAAGCTGATCTGCTGTTTCTTGTTCAACTTTATAGCTGGCGTCATCAGTTTTGCTGGCGGTTTGTTTGGCCCGGCCTTCTCTAAAAGATTTTATATCACCTTTTGATGGTGCCTTGCCATCAACAGAAACCACTGTCCATTTATCCTCTCCGCCGGACGGATTAAAATTAGCAACTATGGTTTTGGTTTTGCCGGCAGTTGTAGTTGTTTGTTGTAGATCGTAACCGTAATCAAGAGGAGCTTTAAAATTAGCAGGCGTAAGAACCGATTCGTCTATTCCATGCTTGGCCAGGGCCGCGGTTACGGTTGATTTTTGTGCAGATGCTGCAAATGCAGAACCTATTAAGGTTATAGCCAAAAGCAACATTTTGCTTTTACCGGCCAATTTGTTAGAACACGTTTTTTCTTTGTTGTTTTCCATTTTAAAGATGTTTGTGAAAAGACTGAACCATTGCATTGTTACCAGATAGGCATGTGCAATAGCCTTCGGGAACAAAACTATATCTAATACTAACCTCACTAAAGCGGTAACCCACCAAACAGCCAAATACGCTATTAAAACGGTCTAATCAATTGATGAAACGTTAGGGGGATCATTAACGGCGATCCACCACTATCAGATGCCGTTATTGCTAAGAGAGTCAAGTAGAAATGCTTGGTTGTAATGACTTGAAAGCATAAATACATTTCATCAAGCTTTTCGCATGTACAAAATGCCTGTTTAAATAATATAGTTTATTACAAGTTGGCCTCAAAATACCTTTGTTTCATGATCTGGCGGTAAGCGTGTTTAACAAGCACATCGTTAAGAATCAGTTAATTAAAAACACCATCAAAGAAACAATCAAAATGAAAAAGACAACATTATTTATGGTATTAGGAGTTATGTTTACAGCCTTTTTAGCAGCCTGTTCAACTCCATCTTATTTCGGGAAAACTTACGCACCGACCCAAAATGTCGACGTTTATCTTGATAAAGGCGACGTTAAAAAAGCTTACAGCACAATGGGTTCTACCAACGTAGCCAAAGGCTTCAGCTCCCTTGAGGCGGCGCAGCAAAAGGTAATCGAAATGGGTAAAGCCAAAGGTGCAGATGGGGTGATCATGACGCTCACAGAAGACGTTGTCAGCACACAGCAAACAGGCACAGGCATCGTTAACAAAACAAAAAAACAAAATGTGATCGGTACCAGTACATCATCCACTACAGATATCAAGCAGAAGAAAATAGTGGCCACCTTTATTAAATACGATCAGCAATAACCTTGATGAAAGATTGCATGGATTGAGGGGCACAACTGTCTGCCATCCATGCAATATATTGTTAAAAAGTAAGTATATCGTCACTAAATAGCGATTGAACTGTTAACGTAATCGGTTCATTTAAAACAATCAGAATGTTTAAAGCGACTTTGTATTTTTTAAAGACAAATAGCAGGCGATTAATATTGCTGAGCCTGTTTTCGCTGTTGACCTACAGTTCGTTCTTCTTTTTGTCATACATAGTGAATCCGGCTCAGGCAACCATTGACTTTACCAGCCAAACAGGGTTCCCGTTAAACGTTCTGTTTTTTATCATTGAATCGGTAATTACACATTACATCCTCATTTTTGAGGTTATATTACCGGTAATGCATAAAGAAAAGGGCGCCGGTAAAGGGTTTCTGATCGCACTGCTTCTTTTCTGGATAAAATTTTCACTGAACTACAGCTGGTTTTTATTTGAACGTAATTATCTGCAGCATAACATTGCAACATCCTCTGCAACTGTTTTACCCCAAAATAGTATCGGTTGGTTACTGGCTATATCTTTTTTGCTTAACCTGGTTACCAGCTTCTCGGCGGCCTTGTTGGTTGAATGGGTACACAAAGGAAGAGAGCGCATTATCCTCGAAAAGCAAAAAACTGAGGCAGAACTAAGTGCGTTGAAACATCAAATAAACCCGCACTTTCTGTTTAATTCGCTAAGTTTTATTTACGGCAAGGTGATTAAACTGGATAAAGAAACGGCAGATTCTGTACTGATCCTTGCCAATATCATGCGCTATGCATTGGGTAAAAGCGATAGCATTGACGGCAAAGTAAATATTATGGACGAACTGGAGCATATGAAAAATGTGATCGAGATTAACCAGCGCCGCCATAACCATGCTCTCAATATTCGTTACGAAGAACAAATAGACGACCAATCAATGAGCATCCTTCCTTTGGTACTGATAACGCTGGTCGAAAATGCTTTTAAACATGGTGATCTGCATGACCCTGCCCACCCACTTCTAATAAAAGTGGCTACCGGTGTAAATGAATTTTTTTTTGATATCCGGAATAAAAAAGGAAAGGGCATTAAAGAATTATCAAACGGGGTTGGCCTACAAAATATCAGTCAGCAGTTGGGTTTAACATACGGAAACAGGTTTACGTTTTTGATAGATGACCAAGGCAACTCCTTTAACGTATCTCTAAAAATAACATATCCAATATGATAGATTGCGTAATAATTGATGATGAGCAGCACGCCATAGACCTGCTCAAAGAACATATTGGCAGGGTGCATTTTTTGCGCATAGTTGGTACTGCTACCAACCCCGTAAAAGGGCTGGAAATGATTGCCGAAATGAAACCCGGTTTGGTGTTTTTAGACGTGCAAATGCCTAACATCACCGGTATTGAAATTCTTAAGCTGATCAGCAAAGATTGCCATGTAATAATGACCACCGCTTACAAAGAATACGCACTTGATGGTTTTGAACATGCTGCGGTAGATTACCTGTTGAAACCAATTGTTTTTTTGCGGTTTCTGAAAGCCGTTAACAGGATATGGATCATCCATAACAATTTGCGTGAGGCCAATGATAAAGATCATTACGTATTTGTAAAAACGGAGCAAAAGGGTAAGCTGCTCAAAATTGATTCGCGACGGATCACTTACATAGAAGGGTTGGGAAACTACGTAGTGATCCATATGGATGACCAACGAAAAATTACCGCTTATCTCAAACTGAAAGAACTTACCGGGCATCTGTCTTCGATGGGTTTTGTACGCATACATAAATCGTTTATTATCTCGCTGAGTCACCTGACAGCCGTAGAAGGTAACATGGTGCGCATACTCGATGAACCGCAACCCATTACCATTGGAGAGGCCTACAGGAAAGATTTTTTTGAACTTGTAAACACAAAATTACTCTCGTTGCCGCCAGATCCTGCTATTAATTAACAACAGGCGGTGTGCAAAAATCATATCGGGTAATTATAAAATCCATTAAAAATGAAAACTACTGCATGTGTTTTAATGATACTGATTGCCATCATGTTTGGCTTAGAGCCTGGTATGGCCCAAACCAAAGGACTGCTGTGGCAGATTAGCGGCAAGAACATCAAGCAACCAACTTACTTATATGGCACCATCCATATGTTTGATACGTCAATGTACAAGGTGCCATCGATAGTAATGTCAAAACTTTCGACAGTTAAAAAAGTATATTTTGAATTGGCCTTTAATGAAGGAACATTGGCAGAGCAAAGACAGCATGCAATGGTTGCCGATAGCACGCAGCAAATTGATAAACTGATGGATGCTGCTTCATTAGCTAAATTTAATGATGCTATAAAAGATCATCCTGCTACAAAAAAGCTGGGCCCGCTTATTTATAGGTTTAAGCCTATTTTTATTACACCTATGTTGCTCACCAATGGCAAAACAGTAACTATCGATATGGAGATGTTTAAGCAGGCATCGAAGCAAAAAATAGCAGTGGGAGGTTTAGAAACCGTAGCCGAGCAAATGAAGGCTATTGATGCCATGCCCATGGACAAGCAGGTTAAAATAATGGAAGTCTTTTTAAAGCAATATAAAGGGCCCGGTCCGGCGATAAGGAAAATAACAGAAGCGTATGTAAAGCAAGATGTAGATCACCTGACAGAGGCTATGGGCGAAGGAGGCCCGGTTGATGCAAATTTTAATAAGGTTGTACTTGTCAATCGTAACCGTATAATGGCCAGCCGTATAAGTAAGGCCGTTGGCGGCGAAAGTATGATGTTTGCGGTGGGCGCGGGTCATTTGGGTGGAGATAATGGCTTGATTGCACTATTGCTTAAAAAAGGCTATACGTTAACGCCCATATCATTCAAATTTGCCAAAGCAGATTAGCGCTCAAGGTAAAGTATGACTAAACATCCATACGACGAAATAAGCCTACCTGTTTAACAGATAGGCTTATTCCGTTTCTGACCCATTATGAATGAGCTGCCGGGATGCGCTGCTACGGTGAGAGGTAATATCATGCAATAAGATCCTTAAGCTTTTGCTTATAACGGGCGATCATAAATGCTTTTCAACAACTCGTCTTCATTTGATAATGGCTCCGTAATGTCTCTTTTATGTTTAAAAGCATGATAATACCGAATGCCAAGCGTCCTGAGTGATTTTGCATTAAAATGGAGCTGATCTTCATTTGCCGTACAGCCCTGCGCGCTCACAAAATGACAATTCTCATCTGTTTCTGCATACCTAAGCAAGGCTTCGTTAACCACTTTATAAGCGGTGAAGTATTGGCCGTAAACGCCGTTGGGTAAGAAATCACCAACTGCACCAACAATCAGGGGTATTTCGGGCTCTGCTAATTGCTTACGCAACTCTTTTACCAATACGCTAAATTTCTCGCAGTATGCGGCAGCTAATGCCGGCGAACAATCGTTCTCTCCCTGATGCCACAAAATGCCTGATAGTTTACTGCTGCGTTGCGCAAGTTTGGCCTGCATAAGTGCATGGTCAAAAAGTACACCGCCAGCCTGCCATTCGTCAAGGCTTGTGCCACCGTCAGCACAAGGTATCAGACCTATTTCATTCTGTAAGTTATCTGATTGCCAACAGGCTGCGAAAGATGCTGCAAGCCCGATGCCGGCAGTAGGACGGTCGTTATGTATAGGCTCTGCCATTATCTGCCAGCGGCCGTTACGTAGCATTTTAATCGATTCATTTGCTATCGGTGGTACGGCATTGAGCAAACCCCGTCCTGCCATATTTGATTGGCCGATAAGTAAAAAGGAATGTATCATAACTTAACTTTTTGTGAATTATCCGGTGATGCCGATGCTCCGGCTAAAGCATAGCCAGGCAAGTCGTTTCAGATCATTTTGCGCAACATCACCTGCTTTTAAAGCTTGTACACTTGTCCGTACCGTATTTACAAACAGAAGCCTGATCCATGGGCCGGACAATTGCCTGTCAATCACATTTTTTTCCTGCAGCTCCGGAATAATACCGAACCATTTGTCTCTGGCTTTTTCATAGGCAATAAACTTTTCTGTTCTATGAATATCATTGTTGCCGTCTTTGCTCTCAACGGCACTTAAGAAAAGATATTTTACCCCGCAATCTATAGCCGCATATAGCATTTGCTCCAGTTGTTTTATTGGATGAGCATCACCGTTATATGCTGCCAACATTGCCTCATACCATGTATCAAGCATATTTGCGTAACAAGCAGAAATTAACGTGTCCCTATCCTTATAATACCGGTAAAGGGTTCGTTTATTTACTTGGGCAGCATTTGCTATTTTTTCTACTGATGCAGAAAAATCCTCATTTAATACACTGATCGCATGATAAAGAATGACTTTATCTTTATTCATGTCGCAAATATATGTATTATGTCATTAATATGTGACATTTTTTTGATTGTTAATTCAAGCTTTTTTTAAATTTTCTATAAAATCCAACAGTTATTTTAATATCACTACCTCCAAAAATTTTTTAAAGTCGGGCATTTAAGATTTCAGGTCCTTAAGATTGAATGGAATTTGGAAAAGACTTTTTTGCAGAAATGCACAAGGAAAACTTTGGAGAACTGGCATGTCATTTAAGTTTTATAAAGCACATGTAAATATTTATCCAAAGTTGAATTGACACGGGTTGAGTGCAGTTATCTTAACGCAGCACAGTCACCGAGCAATAAAACACTTGACTTTATAAAAAGGAATATTAAATTGCTAAATCGATTTATTTACAAACAGTGGACCGGTAAGTTTCCCGACCCCCAGAGGCAAGGTAAATAAATGTTGTGGATTAGATATTTATCGTTTGATTTTTATATCTTATTTATTAAACTCCAGTCAGTTTTTAGGAACGGGTTAAATGACTAACGCGATTTCGACACGATGTCGGTATTAAACACGGTTTTTAATTGATGAACTTCTTGTTTACGAAGTGCATGCTGTAATCAATTAACATGGCTTGAAAATGAAACATTCTACAAACCACGTTAAAAAGCGGTCTTATCAAATAATCAATTGCTTTATTACAAAGAAAGGCGATATTAGATTAACATGAGATTCTTATAATGCGGTACATGATCTTTCAGCCAAAATGAAAAAATTAATGATTGTTCTTGTCTTAATGATTGCTGCATTTGGATGTAAAAAAGCGTTTACGCCAAGTTTATTAAATAACAATGAACATTACCTGGTTATCGAAGGCAACATAGATGGCGCTGATTCTACCTTCATTCGGCTGAGCAGAACGAAAAATGTCGATACCTTGAAAACGATTGTTCCCGAACTGGGGGCAATGCTCACAATAGAGAGCAGCAACAACGAGACGATCTCATTCACTGTAAAAAAGCCGGGAATTTACGTTGCGCCACCATTTAACATAGATGCTTCATTGAAATATCGACTGCGTATCAAAACAAGCGATTCAAAAGAATATATATCAGATTATGTACCTGTTAAAAATGCGCCGGCCATTGATAGTGTAGGCTTTACGGCAAATGACAGGAGCGTGGGGGTTTATATTAACACTCATGACAATGATAACATAACAAGGTATTATCGCTGGGAGTTTACAGAAACTTGGCAATTTCACACACCCTATATCAGCGCATGGCTGGCACCTAAGACTCCTCGGCCAGTTAGCCAACAAATTCATGAATGCTTTGCCAATGATACATCTTCCAGCGTAATTATTGGCACAACCGTGAAATTGGCGAATGATATTGTTTTCCAATCGCCCATAACTAAGATAGCTTCCAATTCGGAGAAGATTGAAACAAAATATAGTATTCTGGTAAAACAATACGCGCTTACGGCCGATGCCTATGCTTTCTGGCAAAACCTTCAGAATAATACCGAGAACCTGGGCAGTATTTTCAGTGTACTCCCTTCGCAGGCACGGACCAACTTTCATTGCGTAAGTAACGCAAATGAGATAGTATAGGTTATTTAAGTGTTGGTCGCCCGGTTTCAAAACGGATCTTTATTTCATCTGATCAATTGCCTTCATCTTATTCACCTTTATATCCAGAAGTGTGCGGGTTAGATACCTTTTATGTAAATCCAAATTCGCCTCAACAAACAAACAGTACAACTATTTACAACGAAAACCGCGATAAATATAAACTGGTGTCTAACTTATATGAATCCGGAAATACCACGGGATATACATATTCTTCGAATATTTGTGCGGATTGTACAATCCGTGGCACGACCAAAACACCATCGTTTTGGAAGTAATTAATTATTTCTTTACGGTAAAGGTAAAGAAACCACTGCCGGTCCTTCCATCCGATGAGATCCCTTCTACGATGCCAATGTATTTCCCGGACTTATCACTTGTATAAAAAGTGAAGTTGCTTTTCCCGGAAATATTAAAATCCGGATCCCAATAAAGCGCGGTTCTAAAATCAGGAATCGGGTTATCGGCCGGATAGGTAGAATCATAAGCAGGGGAGTAAAATCTACGTTCCTGCTGTAAACCACTATAGTCCAAAACTACCGCGTGCGGATCTATCTGGATTGCGGCACCATCTCCCTTGTAAGTAGTGAAGCTCATAATACCGTTAAACAGCATGGGCCCGTACAGGTAATTTGACATTATCATATCCAGCCTTTTGATCCTTAGCGGGTCCCATTTAAATAACTGATCTGCATCAAACACCGGAATGCCGTCCAGTAGCACCAGGGGATTACCTAAGGGTTGCTCTCCGTGAAAAATCGTTATC
The DNA here is from genome assembly GCA_016763755.1 of Mucilaginibacter sp. GTDB lineage: Bacteria > Bacteroidota > Bacteroidia > Sphingobacteriales > Sphingobacteriaceae > Mucilaginibacter. Next base: position 8,282 of record JAESTD010000348.1, on the reverse strand, counting down.
TCAAATTTTCCCTGGTGCTTTGCCACTGAGATTGAACCAACATATTCGCGCAACACTTCTTCCATTGTGCTGAAGCGGGTATAATCATCCAGTTTGTAACTTTTAGCAGGTATTCCAAAAAACCAGTTGCTATCTATTATAGCAGGATAAAATTGTTTTATTTGATTTGCAGTGAAGATATTCTGCACTTGCATATTTACGCTATTTTCGCTAACAAGCCTTTTTATATCAGTATTAATGCCACGGTTGCCAGTAATTGTGTAGTTTCCGGGTTCGGCAAAAGGGCTTTGAACTACAATGCGATAAGTGCTATCAACCTTCCCGTTTGTTTGCGCAACAATTTCATGTAACCCATAAAATTTTTGCACATTAAAACGAACCATTCCTGTTGAGTCGCTTTTGCCAATATAAAATTGTTGGGGTGATCCGTTAATAGTAAGATAAGCCAGTTTATTCGGAGCTGGTTTGTTATCAACAATTTCTGAAATTTGAGCTCTTATTATGGGGCCAATATATTCGGGCAAAAAATGCATTTTACCTGCAGATTGTGGCGACGACCAATCAAATTCTGTCCAGCCCTGGCTGAGCAGCAGATTATCTAATGCTTCATCGGCGTCCCGGTCGTCGTTGTTCAAATAATAATCTGGCGACTCTATATTTCCTTTTAATGCTCCGCGAAGCCATACATAACCGCTGATATGTTCAGGATCTTTGTCCTGCAATCCATCTGCCCGGAAAACAGAAACTGATAAATTTGCCTGTATGTCCTTTTCTGATTCGTCCATCGATATAAGCGAAACAGCAACTTTAGAACGCTTGCTAAATTCCGGTTGATTAGTTGCTGCCATTATTGTGAGCTTTCGGGCTGCTTTTTTAAAAACTGACCGTTCGCAAACCGGAGCACCGGCGTCATTAAAAACGGTGATGTAGCTAACACCGTCATCAGCTTCTGTTTTGTTTACAATAATATTGGCACTGCCGCCAACTAACTGCAATTTTTTTACCTGTTTAGCAACATAATTGTTGTGGAGAATTACATAGGCCTGTTTTGATATTGTGCTGTCCGAATAGCTGATCGCTATTGCCCAACTATCACCTTTATCCGTTACTTGTAAAACATAACCAAAAGGCGATACTTGCGGTAAAATGCTGGTAAATGATTGGTTATTAATTTTTACAACTGCTTTATAACTTTCATTTGCAATTGGTTTGATCATGAAACTACCAATGCCAAATTTGAATGTACTAAACTTGCTAACGGTATCTCCCCGGTTGTTTATAATAGCCCCTGCTGCTGGTACACCTTTACCATCATTCCCGGTGATCTTAAATGCGACCCTGCTGTTAATGCCTTGTACCAAATGCCCACCTTCCGGCATAAACTGAACATCAACCGAGTGTGAGTTTGATTTTAAATTAGCATTTGGCCTAAGCGGATTAAGGATTTTAATAGTACGCTCAAAAAAATAAGCGGGATCGAAATTTCTCATCCAACTGGTATATGCACGTAACTTAAAAACACCGCTGTTAATTGAAAAAGGGAGATAAAATGATCCGCTTCCGGTACCGTAATTAAGCGATATCATGGTTTGCATAACAGGATTTTTATCTCCATCTATTAATTCCACATAAGCTATTTTACTTAAACCTGCCGGCTTGTTGGTTTGTGCATCTGTACAATACAACTTAAACCACATAATTTCACCGGCTGTGTAAAAGCTTTTATTAACGTGAACAAATACTTTCTCGCGAAAGTTATTTTCCCGGTGATCGGCGAAGCTTTGCTCAACTGAGGCAACCGATATCTGGGCGCAAACATTCGACATAACTGAAGTGACCGTCAGAAAGATCATCATTAATAGAACGCAGTGTCGTTTCGTTCTTGCCATTAGAATCGGATGTTATAATTAATAAATGGAATTGGATGCGAAAAAATTGACAGCTTATAGCCCTGTATGCCGCCGCCTTGTTGTGAGAAATAAGTAGAATACGCGTTATCCCGGCCAGTAATGTTGTATACACCAAAAGTCCATGAATTATGAAAACGCTGATGCACCTTATGATTACCGTCTAAGTTTACTGAAAAGTCTATTCTAAAATAATCGGGGATACGATATTGGTTTCGGTCTGAATAGAGCACGCGTACGGATCCACCATAATAATATTCCGCGATAGGGTAAGTGATTGGCCTGCCAGTACTGTAAATGGCATTAAGCGAAAAGCTGTATCGGTGTGTAAAACGATAATTGCCTACGAGGTTTACGGCATGCGGCTTATCATAATTAGCAGGGTAATAGGCACCCCCGTTAATTGGCATGCCGGCACCCGGATCATCCTGGCGCAAAAAAGTGCGCGAATAAGTATAGGTAAGCCATCCATTTAACCGCCCTGTGGCCTTTTTTACAAAGAATTCAATACCATAAGCTTTACCCTGCGTTTCCACTACATCGGTGGCAATATGGGTGTTCAATGCAGAAGTGGCTCCGCTTCGGTAATCAAGATAATTATTCAAGTGCTTGTAATAAGCCTCAACAGACGTTTCAACGGTATTAGAGGCAAAGTTTTTGTAAAGGCCCAGTGAAACCTGTTTGCCAGTTTGCGGCTTAATGTCAGGATCGCTTAGTTTCCATATGTCTGTAGGTGAAACTGCCGTAGTGTTTGACAAGAGATTGATATATTGTCGAAGGGTGTTGAAACTGGCTTTGATTGAAAATTCGTCATCTATTGCATATCGTACCGATGCTCTCACCTCGGGTCCCATGTAGGAATTTATTATGCCGCTTTTGTGATAAACACTATCCGTTACGTTACCCAAAATCCTTTCTGCGCCTGGCTTGTAATTTCTGATCAATTGAGGGCCTAAATAATTATAAATAGAAAAACGCACACCAAGGCTAAACGATAAAGCATCAGTTATATCGTATTTATCTCCAAGATATACAGCACTTTCAAGTGCACGTTCTGTTGATACAGTAACCGGCACTACCTCTGATAATAGTCCTTGAGGCGTATTGGTTCCCGGATCTATCTTATAATAAATTGAACTTATCCCGAAAGATAACGTGTGTTTAGGAGTAAGATAGTAGGTGAAGTCGTCCTTAATATTAAACTGGCTGATATTAAATTTAAAGTCGTAAGCATTAACCGGATTTACTTTACTGGATATGCTATATTTATAAGCATCGTACCCACCGGATAAAATACTGAATAGTTTATTATTAAAATTATGTTTCCATTTAATGATGCCATTGCTATTGCCATACCTGTAGGTGGTATCGCTGTTAAGCTTAAACCCATCATTGCTAAAATAAGTGGTTAGATACAGCGTATTCTTATCATTGATATGGTGCGTAAGATTCAGATTAAGATCATAAAACGAAGCACTGCTATTTTTATATGCCGCTGGAAGTGCTTTTAGTAGCCAATTGGCGTAAGAAGTTCTACCCCCGAAAACAAATGTGGTCTTACCATCGCCAAGAGGCCCCTCTATATTCAGGCGACTGGTGATTAAACCGATACCTGCTGACCCTGTAATCTTTTTATTATTCCCCTCGTGCTCGGTGATATCCAATACTGATGATAAGCGGCCGCCAAACTTTTCAGGAATACTGCTTTTGTAAAGCTGGATGTCCTGTACAATGTCGGGATCAAATGACGAGAAGAAACCAAAAAAATGCGATGGATTATAGATGGTGGCACCGTTAAGTAATATAAGGTTTTGATCCACGCCACCGCCTCGTACATTAAAGCCTGTGCTTGATTCTCCAACGGTTTGTACACCCGGCAAAGTAAGTACCACCCGCAAAACATCAGCTTCGCCAAACACAGTGGGCACTTGCTTGATAGATTTTGCATCGATGCGCGATACGCCCATCTCCAGGCTTCGCACGTTAGCCACTTTCTCTGCAGATATTTTTACCTCTTTGAGAGCAGTTATTTGCTGTTGCATTTCAATGTTCAGCCTGCCGTCGGCATAAATGGCTACCTGCCTGTGTATGTCTTTCATTGAAAGTGCTGTAATATTAAACACATGGCGGCCCGGGGATAAAATTATGGTGAAAAAACCGAACTGATTTGTTGCTGTGCGGGTACGAGATTCCGGCTCAGAAACCGTAGCCCCTAAAATTGTTTCGCCTGTGTTGGCGTCTGATACATACCCTGTAAGTGTCACATTTCCCTTCGCAGGGCTGTTTGGAGAACCAATAACGTATAATTTATTTTCCGAAGTGGCGTTAACCACCGGCTTTGGGTTAACAGCATTTGTTACAACACTTTCTGCTTGTTTACCTGTGATATCGTTATATTTCTGATCGTCATCACCTACAACTCCTGGAATGATCCGCACATTTTTAGTTAGTATCACCTCCCGGTCATCGGTAACAAAAAAGTAGTATTTCGTTTTGTCAAAAATTCTGGCAAGCACCGCTTTAAGCGGTAGTTTTTGCGCATTAAAGGTTATCTGAAGGCTGTCCATCTGCGCAGGGTCGTAGAAAAAGCGAAAGCCTGTTTTTGATGTCAGATCGAGAGTGATCTGTGAGATATTTGCCTGATTGTAATCTACGTCAATTAGAATATCCTGCTGCTGAGCAATTGTTGTAACAACTGTGGTTATAATGGCAAACAATGTCAGCAAAAGTTGTTTCATATCAATTTTTTGCCTGATCGTAGTAAGCAGCTAACCGTACGATTGTATTTTCCTTATCCTTGCTAAAATTCATTCTATTTGCTGATAAGTATTGTTTCAGTTGCTCAGATTTGTCACTTAATATATTCAGCAAAGAGCCTTTGCCAGTTACTGGCATATATTGACCACCCTTTTTAATATAGATAAAATCTTTGTTCTCGTAATAAACTTCTACTGTTACTTCACCGGCAAGTTTAAGTGCTCTGCAAGCTCTCTTTACCAATACTTCAGATTTTCCATTGTAAAGCTGATCGTAATAGCCAGGATTGAGGTTCCCGTATTTGTGTGCATCCACATAGATAAAGTGATGATTACTTAATAAAACATCAGTCAGCTTATCGCTGCGAATCCCGTACAAGATACCGTCGGCACTGGATACCATTAAATTATTTAACAAATCGTAAAATACAGGAACATCATTGTACCAAACTCCATCATAACGGATCTGGGACAACCGCAGTGTCATCTCGTTCAAAAAAAAAGGTGAACCTTTTACACCTCTTCCAGGCGGGTAGTAGCTATTGCCATTGAAATACGCAGATTGCCTGCTTAAGATTTGATTATAGCTGTTAATTATTTTTGCTGTATCGGCATATCCAGATATCTCTGCAGATGGGGTTTGCGCGACAGTCCGTAAAACAAAAAGGCTTTAGGTTATGAGTGGAAAAAATAATTTAACATTCATTAAATGAATGTATGACTAAATACGGGGTTTTCAAAAAAAGTTTTATGAGCCCCGAATTATGCTTCTTTATATTGTAGCCATTCACTTTTTAAAAACAACCTCGAATTAGCACGCTAAACGGGCTTTTCGTATCTTTAAATAGCAAGAGCAGATAGGAAAACCGTTAACAAAACCGTTAACAAGAAATGAAAAAGCCTGTCACGAATTCCGTAACAGGCTTTTTCTCAAGTAGCGGGGAGCAGGATCGAACTGCCGACCTTAGGGTTATGAATCCTACGCTCTAACCATCTGAGCTACCCCGCCGTTTAATTATTTTTTACTAAATTGACTTTAGCTTGCTTGTTTAGTCAAACCTATAAAGGGCGGCTAAAAAAGGTTTGCAAATATAGTAGATTTTCGCTTTCTTTAGAAAAAAAGTTAACTTTTACCCCCCTGATTAATTTGTAACGATTATACCCCTTATGTCTGAGAAGAAGAAGTTTAATCTTGAGTATGAGATAAAATCCTCACCAAGAATACTATATACTTTCCTTAACGAGGCCAACGGCCTTACCCAATGGTTTGCTGATGATGTATCTGTACGTGACCAGGTTTACACATTTACCTGGGATGATGAAACGCAGCGCGCTAAGTTAATAGCAATCAAAGAAAACAAACTGGTGCGCTTTAAATGGCTTGATGATGAGCCGCAATGCTACCTTGAAATGGAGATTCTGCAAGACGAACTTACTAACGATGTTGCCCTTGCCATTACCGATTTTGCTACAGACGAAACCATTGCCGACCGCAAGCTTATCTGGGATAACCAGATAGATTACCTCATTAGTACATTGGGCGCTTAAACTCTTTAATTTCTGTATTTTTGCTGTGTTACCCCGCTATGCAATTATTTGCACTGCCGGGCGTTTCATGCTTACCGGTAATTACCGAATGAAGAAAATACATCTCTTACTGCTCAAATCTTTTATCAGGCCATTCATTGTAACGTTGCTTATTGTGATGTTTGTGCTGTTGATGCTATTTCTCTTCAAATACATCGACGATCTTATTGGTAAAGGTTTTGCCTGGTATATCATTCTTGAGCTGATGATGAATAATTCGGCTACAAACGTGGTAATGGCTTTGCCGTTATCCATACTCCTTTCATCCATCATGACTTATGGCGCGCTCGGTGAAAATTACGAGCTGGTTGCCATCAAATCTGCAGGGATTTCGCTGCGCCGTGCCATGTATCCCATGATGGTAATTACTATTGTGATCAGCATAGCTGCATTTGCCTTTTCAGACTACATGCTGCCTGTGGCTAACCTTAAGTACTTCTCTTTGCTTTATGACGCGCGCAAGCAAAAATCTGCCGACCTGCTACCTGAGAATATTTTTAGCAACCGCTTCCCCGGCTATACCATAAGGGTTAAAAGCAAAGACCCCGACGGGCAAACTCTACACGATATTATTATCTACGAAAACGGGACAGGTGCCGCAGCAGGTACACAAACAGTAACATTTGCAAAAACGGGATTGATGTACCGCACAAAAGATGATCTGTACCTGGTTTTAACATTAAAGGATGGCATACGTTACCAGGAAGCTGCCGGCGAAAAAAGCGGGATGCCAAGACAGCAACTTACCCGTTTCAGATTTAAGGAAACCGAACAAAAGTTTGATCTCTCCGGCATGAAAATGACCCGCACCAATGAGAACGAATTCAGGAGCGCCTCGCAAATGATGAATTTGCGGCAGCTTACACACTTTGTAGATTCTGCCAATAAAAACATCGATAGTAATCGGCTTCAAAACTATAAGTTGATAACATCATATAGTCGCTACACTATGGTGCCCAAAACATCAAAAACGGTTAAGGCAACAGTATCGGCAGATAGCATTAAGCCAAAAGAGCAATCTGCAAAAATTAACGCGATCACTAACGCACAAAGCGAAGTCCACCAAATACAGGATGCTTTACGCAACCGGGTAGACCAACATAGCGAAGCCAGCAAAACTGTACGCAGGTATGTCCTGGAATATCAAAAGAAATTTACCCTTAGTGCTGCCTGTATCGTATTATTTTTGATAGGTGCACCCTTAGGCGCTATTATCAGAAAAGGGGGATTAGGCCTGCCGGTTGTGGTATCTGTTATATTTTTCCTCATTTATTACATCATAGGCACTATTGGCGAAAAATCTGCCAAAGAAGGTGATTGGTCGCCGGTTACGGGGGCGTGGATAGGCATTGTTATCCTGCTGCCAATAGGGGTTTTCCTAACCTACAAGGCCGCTACCGATTCCAGCTTGTTTGATGTGGAGATCTACAGGCGCTTTTTCGGTCGCATAAGGTTTTGGAAGCGCAGCCGCACCTAAGTGTACTTTTACACAATCCCGACGCTATTAGTTTAAATTTAAACTAAATTTGCTTTGCTAATGCAGCAATGCTGCATTTAAACACGAGACAATGCTTAACACGATACCCGAAGCCATTGAGGCTATTAAAGCCGGCAAAACTATAATTGTTGTTGACGATGAGGACCGCGAAAATGAAGGCGACTTTTTAACCGCAGCCCGTAACGCAACACCAGAGACCATTAACTTTATGGTGAAATACGGCCGCGGCCTGGTTTGCGCGCCTATTACTAAAGACCGCGCGCGCGAGCTTGACCTTGAGCCGATGGTGAGCAATAACACCACCTCGCACGAAACTAACTTTACCGTTTCTGTTGACCTGCTCGGCCACGGTTGCACAACGGGAATCTCGGCATCAGACCGTTCAAAAACCACACTGGCACTTATCGACCCTGCAACCAAGCCAGCCGACTTAGGCCGCCCGGGCCATATCTTCCCGCTGATAGCTAAGGATGGCGGGGTACTGCGTCGCTCGGGCCACACCGAGGCTGCTATCGACCTATCTGTATTGGCAGG
>JAESTD010000347.1 GCA_016763755.1 Mucilaginibacter sp. | reverse complement strand
TATTTGAATTTATTTTAAAATAATATCAAAAAATGTGGCATTTAATTAAATATTATACATTATTTGTGCTATTAAATAATTAAAAAATCAACAAATGATTTGAAAAATATTTTATTAAGATAAACATTAATGATAAAACACAGCATAAGACCGAAAAGAGTTGTTTTATTTTTGTAAAACCACCAAAACTTATCTAATAAAATATCAATTGTTGTTTTTCAACTTTCCGGTGGATATTCGGGTGCATTTGAAATGATTTTTTAATTTTGGCAATAACCAATTAGAAAATATCATGTCGAACACCCGTTTCCAGGCTTTGCAAACTGTTTCCAACCGCGAAACCCCTGAAATAAAGCTTCCATCATCAAAAATTTCCGATTATTTCGGTATAAATGTTTTTGATAAGCAGAAAATGAAGGAGTTTCTGTCAAAAGATGCTTACGGGGTTATTGTGGATTCGATAGATAATGGTGTGCCTATCCCCCGCGATATGGCTGAGCAAGTTGCATCATCTATGAAAGCCTGGGCAATGGCTAAAGGCGCTACACATTACACCCATTGGTTTCAGCCGCTTACCGGTTCGACAGCCGAAAAGCACGATGCTTTTTTTGAACCCACTGCAGATGGCGGCGCAATTGAGCGTTTTAGCGGCGATGCGCTTTCTCAACAGGAACCTGATGCATCGAGTTTCCCAAACGGTGGTATCCGTAACACTTTTGAGGCCCGTGGCTATACCGCGTGGGATCCTTCTTCCCCTGCTTTTATAATAGGCCGCACGCTATGTATTCCTACAGTATTCGTATCATACACCGGCGAGGCTTTAGATTATAAGGTACCCTTGCTAAAGGCCCTAAACGCATTAGACAAAGCTGCAGTTGATGTTTGTCATTACTTTGATAAGAGCATCGAGAAAGTTAATGCCTCTTTAGGTATTGAGCAGGAGTATTTTTTGGTAGATACCGCGCTGTTTAACGCCCGCCCGGATCTTTCACTGACCGGTCGCGCTTTGTTTGGTCATATGTCGGCAAAAAACCAGCAGTTAGAAGATCACTACTTTGGCGCTATCCCAAGCCGCGTGTATGCTTTTATGCAGGACATGGAAACAGAAGCGCTACAGTTGGGCATTCCATTAAAAACCCGTCATAACGAGGTTGCGCCATCTCAATTCGAGTGTGCGCCTATTTACGAGGAGATCAATCTGGCAATCGATCACAACCAGTTATTAATGGATATCATGGATCGCGTTGCCCAGCGCCATCATTTTAAAGTATTACTGCACGAGAAGCCTTATGCCGGTATCAATGGTTCAGGCAAACACAATAACTGGTCGTTGATAACCAATACGGGTAAAAACCTGTTATCACCGGGCAAAACGCCGAAGAACAACCTGATGTTCCTGACGTTTTTTGTGAATACCATTAAAGCTGTTCATGACCATGCCGATCTACTACGTGCATCCATCGCATCAGTAAACAATGATCACCGCCTGGGCGCCAACGAAGCACCGCCGGCGATCATCTCTATATTCCTCGGCAGCCAGTTAACCGAGGTTTTGGATGAGATAGACACTTCGCGTTTAAGCAAAAAGATAAAAGAGGAAAATTCACTTTGGCAGGGTATCCCTAAGATACCACAGATCTTGAAAGATAATACCGACCGTAACCGCACCTCTCCTTTTGCCTTTACCGGTAATAAATTTGAGTTACGTGCAGTGGGCTCATCAGCCAACTCGGCAAGCCCGATGACCATCCTTAACCTGATAATGGCCGATCAGCTGAAGAAGTTCAAGTATGACGTAGATAAGCTGATCAAAAAAGGCGAAAAGAAAGATGTAGCTTTGATGACCATCATTAAGCGGTATATTAAAGAATCGCGCGCTATAAGGTTTGAGGGCAATGGCTACAGCGAAGAATGGGAGAAAGAAGCTGAGCAACGCGGCCTGGCTAACGTAAAAACTACGCCAAAAGCGCTTGATGCTTTGATTACCGATAAGGCTGAGCTACTGTTTGAAGAGACCGGCGTATTTACCAAGCGCGAAGCCCATGCCCGTCACGAGATATTGCTGGATAACTTCTACAAGAAACTACAAATAGAGGCCCGTGTTATCGGCGAATTAGCGATCAATATCCTTATCCCTGCAGCACTAACCTATCAATCGCGATTGATCGATAACGTTAAAGGTTTAAAAGATATAGGTCTTGATAAAAACACTTATGAAGCTCAATTAGATATCATCAACAAAATTGCCGAGCATGTTAACGGCTTGAAACAAAATGTTGATGATATGATAAACGAGCGTAAGAAAGCCAATAAAATAGAAGACCTGCGTGAGCGTGCTATTGATTATGATGAGAAGGTAAAAACGTACTTCGCGCCTATAAGATTCCATGCCGATAAGTTGGAAACCCTTGTAGATGATAGCCTATGGCCACTGCCAAAATTCAGAGAGTTATTGTTTATCAAATAATTTGCATTGTCATTCCGAACGAGCGTAGCGAGGAGGAATCTTGTTAGATATGCAAGAAATCACTTACTATCTAACAAGATTCCTCACATTCGTTCGGAATAACATCTGTTAACAATTTTATCTTGCAAACAGATCAGCCTGCTGATGTTTATGAATAATTACCTCGCGGTATTTATTTAATACGGCCGATTTGGAGATGAACCCAATAAATACGCCGTCTTTAACCACCGGCAACTGCCAAACATCCAAACCGTCAAAAGTTTCCATCACCTCGCTCATGGGGTCATCATGCTCTATTACGGCGGGTGGTGCTACCATTATATCTTCAACCGTATGTCCTTCTTGCACGGCAGTAAACAGGCTCTTTCTTATCTCATCCAGCCATATCACGCCCTCAAGCGAACCCGATTTATTTAACACCGCGAAAATATTCACCTTAGTGTCAGCCAAAATTTTGAAGAAATCGGCAACGGGCATTTGTCTGTCAACAGCTTTGTATTGGTAGTTGATAATATTGTCAAGGCTCATTGCATTCAGCAAGCTATGGTCTTCATCAGGATGAACATTATCCTCATGTATCAAATGGCTCCAGTACATATTATGCGTATTAAATACCCGCGCGATGATGTATGATAATGCCGAAACGATCATCAAAGGGATAAATAGTACATAACCACCTGTTATTTCGGCTATTAGGAATATTGCAGTTAGAGGAGCATGCAGTACACCGCTTAAAGCACCCGCCATACCCACAGCAATAAAATTACTGGTATTTAAGTGGATCAATCCGGTTTGGTTCACAGCGAAGGCTACAAACAAGCCTAAAAATGCCCCGGTAAACATGGTAGGCGCAAATGTACCGCCATTACCACCCGAGCCTATGGTTACACCTGCCGCTATGATCTTGGTGAGTACAAGTGCTGCAATAAACAGTAACATTATCCAAGGGTTAGCTAACCATTCGCTAAAGAACAGATCTTCTTTCAAAACATCAATATTGCCGTTAAGCATCTGTTGCAGGTAGTGGTATCCTTCGCCAAAAAGCGTTGGGAAAACCATCAGCATTAAACCTAAAAGCAAACCACCTGCTATGGCACGTACATAACGGTTTTGTTTGGTGAAGATGCCTTTTTCCAGTTTCCCGCCAACCTTTGATATATAAACTGCCGTCCACCCACTTAGTGCACCAAGGATAATATAAAACGGTAAGGCATTCATTTTCCACCCCTCGGTTGCCAGGTGGAACAACTGTTGCGGGTACAGCGTTTTTGCTACAACCACACCGGTGGCCGATGCTATTAATAAAGGTATAAAAGTTGGGATGGTGATTTCGCCTATCAAGATCTCCAGCGAAAACAGTACACCCGCAATAGGACTATTAAACACTGCCGCAATACCTGCCGATGTGCCCGCAGCCAGCAATACCGTTTTCTCGTAGGGACTTAAGTTAAAGAACTTGCCCACGTTTGATCCAATTGCTGCTCCTGTACAAACAATTGGCGCTTCTAATCCCGATGCGCCCCCAAATCCGACTGTTAACGAACTGGTGATAAGATGCGAGTAAATGTTATTAGAGCGGATATTTGAGCGGTTCTTTTTTATGTTGTAAAGTATTTTACCAATCCCTTTCTCAATACGATCGCGGTTAGCAAGGTGCTGCCAAGCTACCGTAAACAGGATACCCAATGCAGGTAAAAACACATATATAATATGGAAAGGTAAGTGTGAGGAAATGTTGCGGCTTACATCTTCCATAAAATGAACCAGGAATTTTAAGGCAACGGCAGCGAGCCCACCAATAAGGCCAACAAAAACACTGCAATAAATAAGGAAATTTCGCTGTGCATTGCGTTTTAAGCGCCAGCGGGTAATTTTATAATTAAACGATTTGAACATAACACGTGGTGGAGAGGTTGGCAATGTAACAAATTTACAGCGCACAACCGTATTAAGCAGTATATTTGCCCATGACTTCTCCGCAAAGATACGATCAACGCGGCGTTTCTGCATCAAAAGATGATGTACATAATGCCATTAAAAACATTGATAAGGGAATATTTCCGAAAGCTTTCTGTAAAATCATCCCCGATATATTAACTAACGACCCTGAGTACTGCAATATTATGCATGCCGATGGTGCAGGCACCAAATCGTCATTAGCTTACACGTATTGGAAAGAGACCGGTGATATTTCTGTTTGGCGTGGAATTGCACAGGATGCCATTATCATGAACATTGACGACCTGCTTTGCGTGGGCGCTACAGATAATATCTTATTGTCATCAACTATTGGTCGCAATAAAAACTTGATCTCGGGCGAAGTGATCGCCGCCATTATCAATGGCACTGAAGAGGTATTGGCCGAACTG
>JAESTD010000346.1 GCA_016763755.1 Mucilaginibacter sp. | reverse complement strand
GCCAACCTCTTTATCCATCAAAAACTGAGGAATAACGCCTATTACCTCGCCACCACGGCTCAGCATGGCATCGGCAATTAAACCCATTACCCCTACCTTACCACCCCCGTATACCAGTTTGATATTTTTAGCCACAAATACATCAGCCAGTTGGTCAATAGCTTGTTTAAGTTGAGGATCGCCGTTAAAGTTGGCTCCACAGAAGACAGTTATGCTTCGCATAAGTTAATTGGAGATTGGTTGATCAGAGATTAGGTATTTTGACCAGGATATCAGCGATTCCATTTTACAATTTAGAGATTAGAGTTTAGAATTTCCCAACCCTACTCTCTAATCTCCAATTAACAAATCACTAACGTGTATAATTCGGTGCTTCTTTAGTTATCGTAATATCGTGTGGGTGGCTCTCGCGCATACCGGCAGCAGTGATACGTACAAATTTTGCTTTTTGCAGATCCTCAATAGTAGCAGCACCGCAGTAGTGCATACCTGCGCGTAAACCACCAACGTATTGGTAAACCACCTCGGCCATGTTGCCTTTAAACGGAACGCGACCAACAATACCTTCCGGTACTAATTTAGTTACCACATCGGTTTCATCCTGGAAGTAGCGGTCTTTTGAACCTTTTGCCATGGCCTCGATAGAACCCATGCCACGGTACGATTTAAATTTACGGCCTTCGTATATGATCGTTTCACCCGGTGATTCCTCTACACCGGCAAATAGCGAGCCTGCCATGATAGAACTTGCCCCTGCGGCAATAGCTTTAACCATGTCGCCGGTTTGCTTGATACCGCCATCGGCAATAACAGGGATACCGGTACCTTCTAAAGCTTTTGCACACTCATAAACGGCATATAGCTGCGGGACACCTACACCTGCTATGATACGTGTAGTACAGATAGAACCGGGGCCAATACCTACCTTAACGGCATCTGCGCCTGCTTCGGCTAATGCTTTGGCAGCTTCCCCGGTAGCTATATTGCCTGCAATAACTTGCAGATCAGGGTAAAGTTTTTTTACAGCCTTAACCATCTCAATAACCCCTTTTGAATGGCCGTGTGCAGTATCAACAGTTATAACATCCACACCGGCTTTAACAAGCGCGGTAACACGGTCAATATTGTCTGCAGCCACACCAACGGCAGCGCCTACGCGTAAACGTCCAAACTCATCTTTACATGCGTTAGGGAAGTTTTTTACCTTCTGGATATCTTTATAAGTGATAAGCCCTACCAGTTTACCATCCTCATTTACAACGGGTAGCTTTTCAATCTTATTATCCTGTAATATAGCGGCAGCATCCTGCAGGGTCGTGCCTTCGGGAGCTGTAATCAGGTTAGCTTTGGTCATTACATCATACACCTTTACAGTCAGATCTTTCTGAAAACGCAGATCGCGATTCGTAATGATGCCTTTTAATTTGCCATCAGCGTCGACAACAGGGATACCGCCAATACTATTCTCGCGCATCATGTTAACGGCATCAGACAGTAAAGCTTCTTCTGATAAAGTAACCGGCTCCAGGATCATACCGCTTTCGGAACGCTTTACCTTGCGCACCTCATCAGCTTGCTGCTGTATGGTCATGTTCTTATGAAGCATACCGATACCGCCAGCCTGGGCAATGGCAATTGCCAAACCAGATTCGGTTACAGTATCCATAGCGGCCGAAATAATAGGAACGTTTAACCGGATATTTTTAGTTAAAAAAGTGCTCGTGTTAACTTCGCGTGGTAAAACTTCAGAGTATGCGGGGAGTAACAGTACGTCGTCATAAGTTAATCCTTCGGCGACAAATTTGGATGGGTCTAACTGCATAGCAAATAATTATATTGGAGTTATTATTTGCCGGGCAAAGTTAATAAAATTTAAAGAATTTGAGAATTTGAAAATAAGAATGATTTGAAAATGACGAAATGTATATCATTTTCAAATCATTCTTATTTTCAAATCAGTCAATTAAATTAATATTTCCCCACTATAACCGTATAAAAATTTTCGAAATCGTAGTATTTTTTCGCAAGTGCCTTAAGATCTTGGGCGGTGATGTTTTTCACCGTTTCTGCGTAGCGCTCGTAATAATGATAATCCAGGCCTGAGAAATAAATGCTTTTGAACTTATCTGCATGCGACATCACATTTTCAAGGCTACCCAATAGCGAACCCAACATAAAGTTGCGTACAAGGGATAATTCATCTTCGGGGATAAGCTCGGTTTTTAGCTGATTGATTTCTTTCTCCACTTCTGCGATCGCAGCTTTACAAACGTCGGCTCCTACTTCTGAAGCAATGAAGAATGAACCGGCATGTTTAAACGATGTCATGCCTGAACCGATTCCATATGTGTATCCTTTATCTTCGCGGATATTGCTCATTAACCTCGACCCGAAATAGCCGCCCAGCACTGTGTTTAAAACTTGCAAAGCCGGAAAATCAGCATGCGAGCGTTTAATGAAAGGCATACCTATCCGGATAGCAGATTGTAGAGCACCTGCTTTTTCTTTATATATAAAGCGTTCTTCGGCAGACGTTACATCCGGTTGTGTAATGTCACCTTCAGCCGCTGTGTTATTCCAATCATCTTCAAAAGTGTTGGTTAATGCCGCAACCACTTCTACACCTGCTTTGCCTGCAACAATAATAGTGCAGTTTGCCGGTTGGTACATTTGCT
The DNA here is from genome assembly GCA_016763755.1 of Mucilaginibacter sp. Taxonomy (GTDB): domain Bacteria; phylum Bacteroidota; class Bacteroidia; order Sphingobacteriales; family Sphingobacteriaceae; genus Mucilaginibacter. The sequence continues at coordinate 4,863 of JAESTD010000346.1, read as the reverse complement.
TAAAGTGTTGTAGCATATCATCACTATTAAGTGACTGAAAATCTTCAGGCAAGGCAGCTTTACCGTAAATAGTGTCGCCAAATATCGCCTCGTTGAAAAGACGTCGCGCAACAAAATCATTCTTTTGCAGGCTTACCTGTAACTTTTGCTGTTGGTTACGTTTGTAAGTAGCCAGTTCTTTCCCGGGGAAGATAGAATCTGTTAATACTTCCTTCACCACGGGTAAGGTAGCGTTTAGGTGTTTAGTAAGCGTGTATAATGTTACCTGCGAGTTATCGTACCCATAATCGAACTGCAGGAAAGCACCATAGAAATCTATCTTATCGGCAATCTGTGCGGCTGTCATGGTGGTTGTACCATCATTGAGTAGCGTGTTCACGGCAACGTTCATGAGCGGCTTAGCCGGATCAAAACGTAGGTTGCTGAAAATAAATTCGATACGCACCAGATCCTGCTCGCCTGAGTTAAAGATGAATAGCTTAGCGCCATTGTCAAGCGTTAGCTTTTCGGGATGGATAAGGTTTATATTTTCTACACCGTTAAATGGTGGCGGTGTTTTTCTGTCAAGTTCAGTCATGTTTAGCAATTACGCAGTCCAAAGGGCTGCCATCTTAATTAATTTTCTGCTTCAGATAATTCAGGCTCGTCAACGCCATCAGTTTGCTCGGCAAGGTAAATGAGTGTTGACGAGTTTTCTTTACGGAAGATAGCCAAAGCCTGCTCTTTTATCTGTGCCGGAGTAACCGCCAAGAACTTAGCCGTTTCGTGGTTAAATTCATTGGCATCACCTAAAAGTTCGTAGTAAGCCAGGTTCATGGCTTTATCTAATAAAGACATTTCTGAAAAGACCATTGTGCTTTCTGTCTTATTCTGCACTTTAGTAAGTTCATCCAACGGTACATCTTCGTTTTTCAACTTTTCTAACTCTGCCCAAAGGGCTTGTTCCGCGGTATCCATATCCACGCCTTGTACCGGTTTACCCTGAAGGACAAACATGCCTTTATCCAGGCTACCGGTGATGTAGGCATGGACTTCGCTAAACAACTGTTTATCTTTTACCAAGTTCTTATATAAACGTGATGAGTTACCTCGCGATAGGATATCTGATATTAATTCAGTTGGGTAATAAGCGGTGTCGCCCCTATCGCATGTCTGGAAAGCAATGTAGATGTCATTAAGCGGCACTTTTCCTGTTGTGGTTTCGCGACGCTCTTCGTGCTGCACGGATTCCGGGGGCAGATTGCGGACATATTTTTCGCCTGCCGGGATGTTACCAAACCATTTTTCGGCCAGCTTCTTAACCTGTTCGGTGGTTACATCGCCTCCAACAACCAATATTGCATTTTGCGGATTGTAGTGTTTTTTAAAGAAGGCTTTTACGTCTTCTATTTTAGCATCCTCAATATGTTTGATGGTTTGGCCTATTGTTGCCCAGCGGTATGGATGCGTTTTGTAAACCAACGGGCGAAGTTTTAACCATATATCGCCGTAAGGCTGATTTAAGTAGCGTTGTTTAAACTCCTCTATCACCACATTGCGTTGCACCTCTAAACTTTTCTCGCTAAAGGCAAGGTTTAGCATTCGGTCACTTTCCAGCCAAAAAGCGGTCTCTACATTGGCCGATGGCAGGGTGATATAATAATTGGTAATATCATTACTGGTAAAGGCATTGTTCTCGCCCCCCACGCGTTGCAGCGGGCCATCGTAATTGGGGATATTTACTGATCCGCCAAACATAAGGTGCTCAAACAAATGGGCAAAACCGGTACGTTCGGCATCTTCATCGCGTGCGCCAACATCATATAAAATATTGAGCACTGCCATTGGTGTAGTATTATCTTCGTGGACAAGGACACGCAGTCCATTGTCGAGGGTAAAGCGATTAAATTTAACCATGTATATTAAATAACGGTTAGCAAATGTATAAGTTTTAGGATGCCGTACTGTAAGTATTGTCTAAGTTTTTTGGCCGGAAGGTTTATTTTAACGGACGACCATAAAGCTTACGCAATTGATTCTTAGCCAGCTCGAGCGGCCGTTTATGCGTTTTGGAAAGATTTTTACCGGCGCGGTTAATGTAAAAATTTAACATGGACATGGCGCTTTGAAATGGCGAGGTTTTGCGGCGGTCACTTTCCTCTGCCAACTCTTTAAGCGAGTTTGCTATCTTCTCGGGATCTTTTGATTTGAAAATATTCTCTTTTAGGTCGAGCGCATCACTGGTGGCATTTACTTTGGCCGACCACCTGTGCGAGTTTCTTCTATGTTTACCTTTTACCGGCATAACTTGTTGATTTATATCTAAAAAGTTTCGGAGCCCGAATAAAGTTTTAGCTAATTTTATTTTTGAATGATTACCATAGATCAGCTCATTAACGATTTCTCTACTGACCGCACTAAGGGTTTTACGGAATGTCTCTCACAAAGGATACGTGAGGAGAACTTTGATATTAATCAACTGATAGATCTTACTTTTCATAAAGATGAGCAGATAGGCTTTAGGGCCGCCTGGCTATTGGATACCACGCTCAATGCTGATCCTGAAAAATATGTTGGCAACCTACCCTATTTCATAGCCCGAATGGTAAATGTTACAAACCCAAGCTGCAAACGCCATTATACCCGGGTTGTCTTATTCTTTACTGATAAAAAAGCACCTGAAATTATCCGCAAGAAAATTGCTGCAATAGATATGGAGCCCGTTGTAGAAAAATGCTTTGACTGGATGATAGACCCGAAAGTTAAAGTGGCGGTAAAAGCCTTTGCTGCGGAGGTAGTCTACAACCTGAGCCCGCGATACGATTGGATAAAAGAAGAACTGGTAAACCAACTTCAATTTATGATGCGCGATGGCACGGCAGCGATACAGGTAAGAGGAAAGAAGCTTTTAGCTTCGATTAAAATTCAAAATTAAAAAGTCAAAATTCAAAAGCTTAGCATGTCTGCAAGCTCATCAATTTTGACTTTTTGCTTTTTACTTTTGACTTAAAACAACGTTAGTTGTTCGACGGTCTATCTGCGCCATTCAAATTACTACTTACCTGGTGGTGGTGCAGTTTGGCCTGGATAGCCGATGAGCTATCGTCAGCATAAGTACCGTAGGCGTTTACCAGGATACCTTTAATATCATATTTAGCCGAGCTGATGCCGTAAACTATAGCCATGTCATCGGGGTTGCTTTGTCCCTCGAAACGGTAGAACTCGTCGATTTCGAAATCGTCGGCGGTCATGTGTATATCTTTAGACTTGTCGTCGATGGTATCGCCTTCAAGGCTTAAATTCTCCGAATAACCTCTTTTTGTAAGGTCGTTAGTGGCATCCACTAATGTTTCAAAATTTTTCATGATGATAGCGTTTTATTGTGGGTTATTACCACTGATTAATTAACCCAAAAAGCGTGCCCGTTGTTTGTTGATCAGGAGATAAATGATGTTATAAAAGCGTTCACGAGCGTTCATGAACACCGTGAACATTCATGAACGCTCGTGAACGCTTGATGGTGAATTAGTTATAACTGACAAAATTTTGTCAGCACCCAGCCGTCTTTTACTGGTCGAAGTTTAGCGTAGCGTAACTTCAGACCTAAAATACTTCAAGCTTTCAGCTTAACACGCAAGGAGAATCCTTGCCTTATTTTAGGTTGAAGCTGGAAGCTTCGACCAGTAATTCAGCGTCGCGAGCTTAAAGCTCGTGATGGCAATCATAAACAAAAAAGACAGAGCCGGTTAAAGCCCTGTCTCATTTAAGATAATATAGCAGTGGGGATTATTGCGCTTTAGCAGCCCACAACGATGCATTCAAGTGCAAGGCTGGGTGCGACGTAAAGCCTGATGGCGAATCGCCAGACCAGCCGTTGAACAGGCTGTCGTTAGGGTCACCGGTACCATCGTCAGATGGTGAACTGTCACCAATAAAGAACACGCGGCCGCTACCGTAAGTAGATAACAGAGCCATTACGCCTGTAGTACCGCCATTGGTTGAGCTTGCTCTCCAGAACAACCCTTGTACATTTCCGTTATTAGCAGGCGTTAAAGTTGCGGTAGAACCGTTGTAGAAAGCCAGTTTAGTAGCACTGCCTGCTGCACCATTCAACACCTTGGCAGCATTGGCATTTGAGCCGGTATAAACATTGCTGGTTGGCTTTTCGCTGATGTCAACATAATTGATGATAAAGCCAAAAGGGTTGTTATTGTTGATGCCGTTGTTGGTCATCAGGTCATTCCATACACGCGGCGAGTCGTAACCATCGCCATCGCGGTCTGAAGGGTTGTAACCGTTTGCATCTGTGCCTGCGGTTGTTGCCGCAGTATGATCGGCCACCATAATTAGACCGCCACCGTTTGATACGAAGTTCATGATAGCAGTTTTCTCAGCAGCTGAAAACAATTTGTTGGGTTCAACTACCACATAAACATCGTAATTACTTAAATCCTGCGGGTTTGATGGATTGCCATAAGTTAAAGCAGTACCATTTGGCAACGTTTCAACCAACTCGCCTTTTTTAACCAATTCAACCGCCCAGGCAGACATAGCGCCTGTCCAGTAAGTTTCAGGAGTGGTTGCAGTGATACCGGTGTATGATGGTGTTGGGAAACGCTGTGCTTTTAGTTCTACTGTTGTACCGCCTGTATACATCGGAACACTTTCGGTGCCATCGGCATCAATTTGCCAATCGGCACTACCAGCATTTTCAAGATGACTGGCATCAAACAGGAATTTTTTACCCGTTAAAACAGTACCACCACCGCCGCCGGTGGTGCCGTTATCGTTGAATTCGACGGTAGTGGTCAGGCGCTAAAAGTCGCCATTTCTAAGGAAGCCTACGGTGCCGGATTGCAGGACATGCAAGAGCTGGTGCTGATG
>JAESTD010000345.1 GCA_016763755.1 Mucilaginibacter sp. | reverse complement strand
GGAAGGCGTGATAAACGTAAGCAGCGACGTCAGCTCCGCCAGGGAGGAGGTGTCCATCAAGGTGAACCCCCAAATTGCGACCGAGTTCGGCCTCAGCGCCAGCGCCGTGGCCCTGCAGGTAAACCGGGTAATGAAGTTTTTTCCACCCGGTGCATTACCACCGCAGGTTTTGCGTTTTGATGCATCATCGCTGCCGGTTGGCCAACTGGTACTGGCTTCAAAAACAAGGAGCCTTAAAGAGATCTATGACCTGGCCACTACGCGCGTAAGGCCAACATTCTCATCCGTTGCCGGCCTTTCGGCACCGCCGCCTTTTGGTGCCAACTCGCGTTCGGTTATTATTAATGTTGACCCTAACAAACTGCGCAGCTACAGCTTAACGCCCGATGAAGTGGTGGCCGCCATGGCCAAATACAACGTAATGTCGCCATCGGGCAATTTGCGCATAAACAATACCATGTTTGTGACCACCATGAACACCCTAATTAAAAACGTGGACGACTTTGGCAATATCCCCGTAGTAACCAAAAACGGCACACCGGTATTTATAAAAGATGTTGCCCGCGTTGCCGATGGTGCCGATGTTACCGTGAGCTACGCGCTCATCAACGGCAAGCGTTCGGTGTATATCCCCGTGGTGAAAACGGCTGATGCCTCTACGTGGTCGGTAGTGCAGGCGTTGAAGGCTAAACTGCCGGATATACAGAGTTTGCTACCCGATGATGTAAAGGTGTCTTACGAGTTTGACCAGTCCATCTTCGTGATAAACGCAGTAAAAAGTTTGATGACCGAGGGCGGCCTGGGTGCATTACTTACCGGTTTAATGGTACTTCTGTTCTTGCGCGACTGGCGGAGTAGCCTCATCGTAGTGATCACTATTCCGGTATCTATCCTTATCGGGGTAATGCTGCTGGGCATGTTCCACCAAACCATCAATATCATGACTTTGAGCGGTTTGGCGCTGGCCATCGGTATCCTCGTCGATCAGGCGACAGTTACCATAGAGAACATTCACCAGCACCTCGAGATGGGTAAATCCAAGCGGTTAGCCATTTATGACGCCTGTGAGGAGATCTCGTTCCCGCTATTGCTTATCCTATTGTGTATCCTGGCGGTATTTGCCACGTCATTTATGATGAATGGTGTGCCAAAGGCTATGTTCCTGCCGCTGTCGCTGTCTATTGGTTTAACCATGATCGTGTCGTACATCATCGCCCAAACCCTGGTGCCGATACTAAGCAACTGGCTAATAAAAGCCGAGCAATATCAACACTACCATCACGAAGAAGTGCACGCCCACGCCGGCGAAGGTTTAGACCATCAGGAACGCGGGCAGGTAAACACCCACACCAAAGAAGAACAGGACCATCCCGAAAAGAATGACCTGTTTGAGCGCGTGAAAATGCGTTTCATGAACATCATCAGTAACTGGATGCCGAAAAAAAAGGTGATCGTCCCGGTTTATCTCGTTGCCGTATTTATACTTGCGGGCATCTGTTACGTGGTGATAGGTAAGGATATGATGCCGAAGTTGAACAACGGGCAGTTCCAGATACGGATAAAAGAACCGGATGGAACACGCCTGGAACGTACCGAAGCCAAGTTTAAACAAGTACTAAGCATTATTGATAGCACATCAAACCATCATGTAGCTATCAGCTCGGGTTTTGTGGGGTTGATACCGAGCAGCTATGGTGTAAGTAACCTCTACGTGTTCAACACCGGTACGCACGAGGCCGTGATACAGGTGAATCTGGATGAGGACTACCATGTAAACATGGATGACTTTAAAGAAGCCCTGCGCAAGAATATTGCTTATTCGCTGCCCGAGATGCGCATCACCTTTGAACCTATTGACATGACCGAAAAGATCATGAGTCAGGGTGCATCAACACCTATCGAAGTAACCGTTGCCGGTAAGGATATGAGCCAGATACAGGGCTATAGTACCAAACTGGTTGATAAACTAAAGAAGGTAGATTACCTGCGCGATGTTCAGATCAACCAGCCTTTGCAGTTCCCCATCATTGCCATAAAGCTGGATAGGCTGAAGATAGCCCAGATGGGTTTGAATATTACAGATATAGCGCGCTCAGTGACGGCCAGTACGTCATCAAGCCGCTTTACTGAGAAAAACCAGTGGCTGGATGAGAAAGCATCCAACACCTACCAGGTGCAGGTACAAGTGCCCGAGTTTGTGATGAATACCATGGACGAGCTGCGCGAAATACCGCTGGTACGCGGCCAAAGCAGCCCCGTGCTTGGCGACGTGGCCGATTTTACTACCAACTACGTTCCCGGCGAGTATGACCGCCGCGGGCCACGCCGCTACTTAACCGTAAGCGCCAACATCAACCATAAAGATTTAGGTACGGCAACCACAGCCGGACAAAAAGCTATAGACGCGATGGGCACACCGCCGAAAGGTGTGGTGGTGCGTACCGAAGGTATGTCCAACCTGTTAACTGAAACGCTGGATAGCCTGCAGAACGGTTTGGGATTTGCCGTGCTGGTGATATTCCTGTTGTTGGCGGCTAACTATCAGTCGCTTAAGGTATCGCTTACGGTACTCTCTACCGTACCTGCGGTAATATTAGGTTCACTGTTGATGCTATTGTTGACGGGAAGCACCCTCAACCTGCAATCGTACATGGGTATGATCATGTCGACAGGTGTATCTGTAGCCAACGCCATATTGATCGTTACTAACGCAGAAAAATTAAGACTGGATTATCGGGATGCTACCCGTGCGTCGGTTACCAGTGCATCTATCCGTTCAAGACCGATATTGATGACCAGTTTGGCCATGATAGCCGGTATGATCCCTATGGCATCGGGCCTTGGTGAAGCGGGCGAGCAATCGGCTCCGCTTGGCCGCGCCGTGATCGGCGGCTTGATCGCATCAACCGTTGCTGCTCTGTTCATACTGCCGCTGGTGTTTGCCTGGGTGCAAAACAAAACTACTTACACATCACCATCCCTTATGCCGGATGATGCTGAAACTCAAATCCAACTTAAAGAACCTCAATACAATGAAATATAAGATAATAATGATAGCTGCCGTTGCAGCACTGGCAGCCGGATGCAGCGGTGCACAAAAGCCCGTTGATATTACCAAAGCCGATAGTAAAGAAACCAAAGACGCAAGCAAATTTGAGACTGGCACCGTAGTAGAAAAAGCCCTTTCGAGCTATGTACGCCTGCCGGGGCAACTCAAACCTTTTAACGAGGTAAACATCTTCGCCAAGATCAACAGCTTTGTAAAGCATATCTATGTTGACCGCGGCTCGGTAGTACACAAAGGCCAACTGATGGCCGTTTTAGAAGCGCCGGAAATGGTATCGCAATTACAGGCGGCTAATGCCCGCTTGCTGCAGGCCCAGGAAAGCGCCAGCGCCAGTCGCGAGAAATATCGTCGATTAAAAGAAGCCGCGAAGGAAGAAGGTGCGGTTTCGCCACTTGATCTGGATAATGCCTTAGCCAAAATGAAAGCCGATGATGCGGTGGCCTTGTCAGAAAAATCAAACGTAACCTCGATGAAAGATGTGCAGGATTATCTAAACATCCGCGCACCGTTTGATGGTACTATCGTTCAGCGTAACGTATCGGCGGGTGCACTGGTTGGCCCCGGCAAATCCGGCGACCAGCCGATGTTGGTTTTGCAGGATAACCAGAAATTGCGTTTAGAGGTAATGATCCCCGAGAATTATGTAGACAAGGTAGACCTTAAACAGCAGGTAAGTTTTGTATTCAATGCCATACCGGGCAAGGAAAACCAAGCTTATATCAGCCGTTCTGCAGATGCATTGGGCTCTATGCGATCAGAGGCTATTGAGATAGATGTGCAAAATAAAAGCGGCGCTTTAAAACCGGGTATGTACAGCGAGGTGAAAATCCCGCTGCGCTCGGGCGCTAAATCATTATTGGTGCCGAACAACGCCATCGTACAATCAACCGAGAGGCAATATGTGGTACTTGTGAAAGATGGTAAAGCTGTGTTCTCTGATATTAAAGAAGGCATCAGCACCGGCGACTCAACCGAGGTATTTGGAAACGTTAAAGCGGGTGAAAAAATAGTATTGCACGCTGGCGACGAATTGAAAGAAGGTACGGCAATTCATTGATGCCTGGCGGTTAGACTAACTAATCCCGAGGTTTGCAGAAGATTAGATACCGCTGGTCTGGATTTGAACCAGCCAGCGGTTAATAGCGTTAATACAAGCCCCTTGCGGGTTGATTAATAGCCCCTTACTGATATCAAAGGAAAATAAAAGATAACATACTATGAAGACCACGTAACGCGATGCCCCTAAATCGTGCAAGCTTGCACAGAGTTATACAATAAAGACATCACGTAGGTTAAAAAAGCCGTATAAACAAAAGGGGCATTTGCTGATCGCAAACGCCCCTTTGTTATATACTCTAAAATTGAGAGGTATTTATTTTACTATCACAATGTATTGGCAAAGCGCGCCTGTTAATGTGCCTGCCATATTACTTGATAAAGTTACCGTGCCTGCCGCATAATCCTTTTTGTAAAGAGTCATAGAACTTACTTTCGGATCATTGATGCCAAGCTTATCTGTAACTTTAGTGAAGCTTTTTAACCATGCAGGCAAATTGGTTGCACGAGAATCATAAGCTACATAAACTGTAGAGGCTTTGCTAAGATTAAATGAAAGGTAAGCACTTAGGTCACTTATTTTATCATTGTTAGCAGTTTTGATCAATGATGCATTAGTTAAGTAATCCGGGACTGAAGTTATTTGATAATCCCTATCAGTATAATAGGTACTGCCAACATTTAATTTAGAAGACTGCGGTTTAGAAGTTGTAAAACTTGATAGATTAGTTAACAACTCGGTTATAACCGGTGTAGTTACAACCGGTATTACCGGCGTTGGCGTTACTACCGGCGCAGGGACTACTACCGGGGCAGGGGTTACTACTGGTGCAGGAGTTACTACCGGCGCAGGAGTTACTACCGGCGCAGGGGTTACTACCGGCGCAGGGGTTACTACCGGGGTGGCTGGCACTGCAGGTGTTACCGGGGCCGGAGTAGTTACTGAAGTTGCTGGAGCGGCCGAGGTATCTGGCTTAATCGGCTGCGTAGGGGTTACCTGGCCTGCGGTTGCTGCATCTGCAGCAAGTTTTATGAAGCTGTCAGCCACTAATTTATTAAGCCATTGGTTGTATGGAGCAGCCCATTTTGCTATGCCATAATATTTTTCATCATTCTTTTTGTATGGCTCATCAAACAGTTCGTATACCAATACTGCTTTAACTGTAGGGTTGGTTTTACACTTAGCGATAAAGTTTGTAAGGAAAGTATTTTGAGTAGTTTCAGCGGCTGTAGTCGCTTCTTTAGTCCTGTAGTTAGTTTCTGTTATCCATATCGGCTTGCCTGGAAAAAGACCGTTTAAGGTAGCTGTTATATCACTGATCTTTAACGAAGAAGATCTTGAAATTGCCGCTTCCATATCAGAGTACCAGTGGTAGGCAAGCACATCAAAATTAACACCATAGTTTTGGCAGTATTTGATAAAGCCCCAGTGTACCCAACCCGCAGAGATCATGGTTTGGGCATCAGGGTCATTAGCGTGGATACCATCGTTCATACCCTTCAAATAGGCAGCAGTTACAGCCAGTTTTTGTTGATTGTAATCTTCTGCAACACGGCCGTCTTTGTTAGGCAGGATAGCGCTTACGTCAAGGTCGTTACCCATATCATAATACTTAAACACCGACGCATATTTAGCAGCAAAGTTGCCACCCAGTGTTCTGCCTTTTTCATAGGCAGCAGTTTCCGAATCATTGTAACTCAATGTTCTTGGCGTTACCAAAGGCAACAGGGTTACCTTGCCTGCCGCTGCAGCATCTAACAATGGTTTCAAAACTTTTGGAACAGTACAGGTACCATCACTGGTAGATAAGATGTTGATACGGTAAATACCCATACCCATATTCTTGATCATATCGATCTGGGTAGCGGCCGGTACAGCCAAATAGGCCTCATCACCAAGCGGGTGGCCATTAACACCAAGCGTAAATCCCGATTCTATTGTCGCATCGCCGGTGGCAGCCGTTGCTAACGTTGAATGAGAAAGTGATGATTCGTTGACAGGAGCATCAGGTTGGATTGCTGCGTCTTTCTTGCATGATGCAAGTGATAAGCTAACGGCACAAACCAGTGCCATTAAACTTTGAGGAAAGTTTTTAATCATGGGGAAGCTAATTAATTCAATAGTTACCCTCTTCTACGTCGGTTTAAGACGATGGGTTTCAGGTAAATAATAAATTATTGATCTTTTCAAGAAAAGGCAAACTTTAACTCACAGTTTATCTGGCAATTAGCTTTAAAAAATTGACAATGTGAGGTTAAGGCGCTTGTATGAGGCCTAAAAACAAAAAAGCCTTCGGACCTGTGATCCGAAGGCAACTATTGACTTAATACGAGCTTCCCGGCCCATAAAAAGCTTTGCGAATATGTGTAATTATTAGCTTTCCTGAAAAAGTAAAGTTAGAGCTTTATGGAATAACAATTATGTGTAACTGTATAAGCTCGAATACCGGAAATTTAATTGCCCTATAATATAACCAACAGAGCATTATAAGGCTGTTTTTACTTCATCGTTAAAGCCTATAGTTGTGGCTATAATTTCACATCTGACAGAATTTTGTGTATTAATTTGAGCAACAATATTGTTACTATAGATTAATTTTCAGGCGCATTTAATTGCTTTGCCCAAAAATTTTGAATAATTTAGTCAATTGTTGAAATTTTTAACAAATTATCAATTCACGAGCAATAACATTATGAAAAAACATCTCCTCACTCTCTTGTGCATTATGTGGTTCGGCACTTCGCTGCTGCATGCGCAAAACTTAACAGTAACCGGACAGGTTACTGCCAAAGATGATGGCAAACCCATTATTGGCGCCAGCGTAGGTATTAAAGGCACAACTACAGGCACGCAAACAAATATTAATGGCCGATTTACTTTATCGGTGCCCACCGGTAGTTCACTAACTATAACTTATATAGGTTATACAACACAAACAGTAGCAGTAACGGGGCCTACTTTAAACGTGGTATTGAACCCTGATACCAAACAACTTGGTGAAGTTGTTGTAACAGGCGCACTTGGTATTACGCGTACCCGCAACCAACAAGCATACGCAGCCCAGCAGGTATCGGGCGAGGAAGTAAGCAAAACGCGCTCCTCAAACTTTATCGAGGGCATGGCCGGTAAAGTTTCCGGTGTAGAGATCAGGCAAACAAATGGTTTGGGTTCATCAACCAACGTCGTTATCCGTGGCTCTAAGTCAATCGCTAACTCTAACCAGGCCTTGTTTGTTGTTGACGGTGTGCCATTTAATAACGGTGCGCCATCAGGATCAACTATCAACTCTTCTGATCAGCGTACAGGCCGTGGGGGTTATGACTATGGTAGCCCGGTACAGGATGTTAACCCGGATAACATCGAATCCGTAACGGTATTGAAAGGTGCCGCAGCAAGCGCACTTTACGGTTCGCAAGGTGCTAATGGTGTTATATTGATCACGACCAAGAAAGCAAAAAAAGGATTGGGTATAGTTATAAACACCGGTGTTAGTGTTGGTTCTATAGATAAATCAACATTTGCAAAATATCAGAAAGAATACGGTGGCGGTTACGGCCCATATTACGAAGACGATTCAGGATATTTCTGGTCTCGTGATGTTAACGGAGACGGCCAACCAGACCTGATCACTCCGCTAACGGAAGATGCATCGTACGGTGCCCGGTTTGATCCTAATTTAAAAGTGTACCAATGGAACGCTTTTTACAAAGGATTACCAACTTATGGCCAGGCTACACCTTGGGTAGCTGCGGCTAATGACCCGTCAACTTTTTTTGAGAAACCGGTATCAAACAACCAAAGCATATTTATCACTAATGCAAATGATAATGGCTCGTTCAAATTGGGTTACACCCGCAATAACGATACAGGTATACTGCCAAACAGTAATATCCAAAAAAACGCAGTTAACCTTGCCGGCTCTTATAATATTACTAATAAGTTAACCGCATCAGGCTCTGTTGATTATACCCGTACCGATGGTTTAGGCCGTTATGGTACCGGCTATCAATCGGAAAACGTTGTAGGTAATTTTAGGCAATGGTGGCAGGTTAATACCGATATTAAGCAATTAAAAAACGCTTATTATAACAGCCTGGCACAAGGCGAAACCGGTAATGCCACATGGAACCTTAGCAATTTTAACGACCCAACAGCTATTTATTGGGATAACCCTTATTTTGGCCGCTACCAAAATTACGAAACAGACAACCGCAACCGTTATTTTGGTAATGTTGCTTTAAATTACAAAGCAACCAACTGGTTAAATATTTTAGGACGCGTTACGGTTGATAACTGGAACCAGATACAAGATGAGCGCCGTGCTGTTGGTACAACAGGCGTATCAAGCTATTCAAATCGCCGTACCACCTGGAATGAAACTGACTACGATTTGATCGCTACTGTAAATAAGAATTTCGGCAATGATGTGAATTTCAAAGCAGTTGCGGGTACCAATATTCGTAAACAACGTTACCAGGATATTTTTACAACAACTAACGGCGGTTTGGTGGTACCTTTAATTTATGCACTATCAAATTCACAAAACACACCTGATGCTCCGATAGAAGCAGACCAACCACGCCAGGTTAATGGTATTTATGCAGGTGCTACTTTAACGTATAAAAACACTTATACTTTAGACGGTACTTTGCGTCGCGACGTATCTTCTACCCTTCCTAAAGGTAATAACACTTATTATTATCCGGCGGTATCTGCCGGCTTCGTGTTCTCAGAGCTTATGAAAGACCAAAACTGGTTATCGTATGGTAAATTGAGAGCCAACTATGCAGAAGTAGGTAACGATGCACCTATTTTTAGTACAATAGATTATTATACTATTGGCACGCCAATTAATGGTGCACCTCAAACCTCTGTTAATGCAACCAAAAACAACCCTAACCTTAAACCTGAACGTACTACAAGCTCAGAGTTTGGTGCAGAGTTGCAGTTTTTTAACGGCCGCTTAGGTTTTGATGGTACCTACTATGTAAATAAAACGGTAGATCAGATCATCCCGGTAACCATATCTTCGGCAACGGGTTACAGTGCGGCTTATTTAAACTCAGGTACCGTTCAAAACAAAGGTATTGAGTTAACACTGAACGGATCACCTATAAGAAGTAAAGATTTCTCCTGGAAAATAGATCTTAACTTTACCAAAAACAACAGTAAGGTACTTGAGTTGTTTAAAGATGCAACCGGCCAACAGGCTCAAAACCTTCAACTTGGATCATTCCAGGGTGGCGTTACCATCAATGCAACACTTGGCCAGCCGTTAGGTACCATACGAGGTACTGATTTTATTTATAAAGATGGCCAAAAAGTTGTTGGTGACGACGGATACTATCTACAAACATCAACGGCCAATAACGTTATTGGTAACAGTAACCCAAAATGGATAGGCGGTATCAACAACTCCTTCCGTTACAAAAACTTCACTTTAAGCTTCTTGATCGATATCAGAAAAGGTGGCAGCGTTTTCTCGCTTGATACCTATTACGGTTTCGATACTGGTCTATACCCTGAAACTGCAGGCCTTAATGATCTGGGCAATCCATCACGTTCGCCTATCGCACAGGGTGGTGGTGTAATACTTAAAGGTGTAAAAGAGAACGGCCAGCCTAATGATGTTAGGGTAGAAAACACAGGTTCGGGTTTATATGGTTATGAACTTAACCCAAATGCCGCGTTTGTATATGATGCAGGTTATGTAAAATTAAGGCAAGCACTTATCTCATACAGCTTCCCTCAAAACATTGTGCGCAAACTCGGCCCGGTTAAAGGCATAGATCTGTCGCTTATTGGCCGCAACTTATGGATCATCCATAAAAACCTGCCGTATGCAGATCCTGAAGAGAGCTTAAGCTCTGGCAACCTACAAGGCTACCAGTCTGGCGCTTACCCAACAGTGAGAACATTTGCCTTAAACGCCAAATTCACCTTTTAACGATTAAGAACACCATGAAAAAATATATAATAGCACTGCTTCCACTGATATTTCTGGGGGCGTGCAAAAAAGATATCACCAGTCTTAACCTGGATACTAAGCACCCGGCAACCGTACCGGCAACGGCTCTTTTTACACAGGCGCAAAACACGCTTGCCAGTACTTTATCATCTTCTAACGTTTACCTGAACATATTTAGGTTGGTAGAGCAACAATGGCAGGAAACTACTTACGTAACAGAAAGTAACTATAACATAACCGATAATAAGATCCCTGACGGCATTTGGAATGCTTATTACCGCGATGTATTAGAACCGTTTGAACAGGCTAAAACAAACTTTAATAGTTCACCTATTATCAGTGCCGATGCTAAAAAAACAGACGTAGCTATTTCTGATATAATGCAGGTTTACACCTATTACTACTTGGTTACTACTTTTGGTAATATCCCATATACAGAGGCTTTAAACGTTGACAACAAATTCCCGAAGTTTGATGATGCATTAACCGTTTACAAGACCCTCCTGACCCGCCTTGATACCGATGTGGCTGCTCTTACAACCGAGCAAACACTGGATATGCCGATCAGATCTACGGCGGTGATATTGATGCATGGAGAATATTTGCCAATACCTTAAAATTGAAAACGGGTATTACTTTAGCCGATGCAGATAACGATTTGGCAAAAACAACAGTTGAAGCTGCCGTTAAAGCTGGCGTGTTTAAAAGTAATGACGATAACGCTAATTTCAAATTCGGTCTTAACCCGCCTAATACGAACCCGATATGGGTTGACCTTGTACAAAGCGGAAGGTTAGACTTTGTTGCTGCTAAAACCATTGTAGACGACTTAAAAACAACTAAAGACCCTCGTTTGGCATTATATTTTACTACAGATGCCAATAAAGGTTACTCTGGTGGTAATTTGGGTACAAAAAACAGTTACGGTGCATTTTCAAAACCAAGCACAACGCTTACTGCGCCGGCCTTCCCGGGTTTGCTGCTTGATTATGCTGAAACTGAACTTAATCTGGCAGAAGCCGTTGAGCGTGGTTACACCGTTGGCGGTACCGCTGCAACGCATTACGCCGCGGGCGTAACTGCGTCTATCACGTATTGGGGTGGCTCTGGTACCGCTGCTACTACTTACCTTGCGCAAACCACCGTTGCTTATGCAACAGCTGCAGGTGATTACAGCAGAAAATCGGCTACCAAAAATGGATCGCGCTTTACAACAGAGGTTGGGATGCATGGATAGAAAACAGAAGACTTGATTATCCTCAACTACCAGCACCTGCTGCACCGGTAAGCGATTTCCCGGTAAGATTTACTTACCCGGTAACAGAGCAAAACGTAAATACAGTTAATTACAACGATGCCTCAAGTAAAATTGGCGGAGATGATGTGACTACCAAACTGTTTTTCGACAAAAACTAAATTGGACACTGATATTTAGAAACACAAAAGCCTCACATTTCTGTGAGGCTTTTGTGTTAAAACCGTTTTAAACCAGTTTTACATGGTTGGAGATTGCTGATAAATAGTCCATTGCTGGCTTTTGCTACCACTTTTTGGTGCCAACTTAACTAACGAATTTATCTGTTCACTCTCGCCTGTTGATGTAATATACTGGTCTGTGCCTTTCAATTTTATCAGGAAAACGTTCTTTCCGGCAGGTTCAAAATCATAAAGCTGGCTTGCTTCGGATTGCTTTATTGGCTGTTCGTCAAACACAGAGCCGGTGCTTGCGCTAAGCGCCTGTAATGTTTTGCCGCTAAAAAGGTTTTGCAACTGGTAGGTGTTTCCGTCTACGTGTTTAAAGTCCCAGGTCATACATTTCCAGTTTTGTGGTTCGTATAAAACTATCGGTGTACCATTTTTAGTGTTGGCATCTTTAATGCGCAGCAACATCCCTGTTTCTACATTTTTAATGGCGTACGTCCCTTTGATGGTTTGTGCACCGGCTATACCGGTAAACAGCACCATCGCTATCACAATTGTAGCAAGTGTTTTCATGGTAAGTTTTTGATATTAACGAATATACCTGTAATTGCGTATTATTTAATAAACCTTGCAACAGCTTTCTTGTTTATCGGATATATCCCTCCGCACCATTAAATTTAACATCACCCATGACCGAAATCAAAAAAGAGGACATCAAACAGGAAATTTTTGACTTGTATGATGATTATGCCCACAATCGTTTAAACCGTCGCGATTTTATGCAAAAACTATCGGTGTACGCCATTGGCGGCCTAACGGTACCTGCATTAATGAGTTTCCTGACGCCCGATTACAAAAACAAGGTGCAGGTTAAGGCTGACGACCCAAGGTTGGACTCAGGCTACATCACCTATTCATCGCCTAAAGGTGGCGGTACGATAAAAGGCTTGTTATCAAAACCTAAGAATGCAAAAGGAAAATTAGGTGGCATTATTGTAGTACACGAGAACCGCGGACTAAACCCATATATTGAAGATGTTGCCCGCCGCGCGGCTATCGCCGGATTTATAACCCTTGCGCCTGATGCCCTAACGCCGCTTGGTGGCTACCCCGGCAATGACGATAAAGGCCGTGAACTACAAGCGAAAAGGGATAAAGGTGAGATGGAAGAAGATTTTATTGCTGCTTTTGAATACTTAAAACATAATAAAGATTGTAATGGTAAAATAGGTGTAGTTGGTTTTTGCTTTGGCGGCGGCATAGCCAATACAATGGCTGTTCGTCTGCCCGATCTGGCAGCGGCTGTGCCATTTTACGGCGCCCAGCCCGATGCTGCAGATGTACCCAAGATACACGCACCTCTAATGCTTCATTACGCATCGTTAGATACACGCATTACCGGTGGATGGCCTGCTTATGAAGCCGCGCTAAAGGCCAATGGCAAAAAATACGAAGCTTTTATTTATGAGAACGTTAACCACGGATTCCATAATGACACTACACCGCGCTATGATAAAGCTGCCGCAGAGTTAGCCTGGCAACGTACTATAGATTTTTTCAAGCAAAATTTAGGTTGATCGTTAAACCTAAAAAAGCCCCACATTGCTGTGGGGCTTTACTATTTTGGGGTATTGTTATATACTAACGAATGGCTGTGATATCAGCAAAGTTCTCTTCTGATGAACATGCGGCAACGGGGTTAACCCTGCTGATCTCCCTGCTTTGATAAAACACTGCTATCAATGGATAAACTGAAAGTTCAACAGCGAGGATGATTACGCTAACTGAAGCCCATGTAAGTTCAAAAAAGACAATTTTCAATGCCGAAAAAAGCAGCAGGCTATGAAACAACCATGATGCCCCCAACAATATCAAACCAGGCAAAACCGACGAAAACTGTTGGTACGACCAATTTAACAGCAACAGATTTAATGCCTTACCCATCAGCCAACTTACACCGCCAAAAGCAAAGCCGATAAACAATTGCGGCAATAATTGTAACGACATGTACCATTTAAGGAAATTTACGCAGCCTGCATTAAACGTGTAGAAAAAGCCCAGCGTTGCCAGCGTAAGCACAGTCACTTTCAATAGTCTTATCATCAGTTTTTAATTAGTTACGTAAATATCGCAACAATAGTAACATTGGCGTTACAATCAACATTAGAATTGTCTTAGAATTCACAAACATTTGTGGAATGCTTTTAATTATACAAGTTTGGAGACATTGTTTTTAACCATAGTGTTATGTAGATTTATAGAAAAGATGAGCCATGCCCGAAAACTTTCTATTGACAGGAAAATTAATGTGGAGCTATCAGGAAGAAATAGCTTCTGTAACATCTGCAGCAAAGGCAATGAGGGGCTTAACAAGTATAGTTGGACCCTTGTACCACCACAGCGGGACCATCGCTTTAACTCACGAACACATCTGGATAGAAGACCGTAGCGATGATGACGACCTGATAATCCCTTTATCATTTGTCACGCAGCTCTACCTTGGATTCGATAGTGTTTACACCAATTATTCGGTTAAAAATTTTGGACTGTTCTGGCAGCCTTTAAGGTTAGAGTTCACCAATGCGAATTACCAATCCGAAACGGTATACCTTATAATTGATTACCACCTGCTCAATACACAAAACAAAAAGTGGTATAATGCACTCACTTCTATTTTGGCGTAGTTAACTATATAATGGCTATATATAAAGCAAACAGCCTCCGCTTGTAGCAGAGGCTGTTTGCTTTAAAATTACTATGGCATAGGCGCTGCCGATGGCGGCGGCGAACCCGCACCCCAGGATTTATTAGCAACCGGCCCCATCACCAACTCCAATACGCCGCCATTGGCAATATCGCTATGGCCAAACCATGGCTTGTTCCAGGTTTTACCGTTTAGCTTTGCCGATTGGATATATTTATTGTTAAAGGATGCGTTAGCTGCCTTGATCTCAAAGAATTTACCATTGCCCAAATCCATCTTCATATAAGGGAAGCAAGGGCTGCCGATATTGTAAGTAGGCGAGCCAGGGGTAACCGGGTAAAAACCCATCTGACTAAAAGCCACGAAAGCCGTCATACCGCCGCCATCCTCGTCTCCTGGTACACCCATCAGGTCGTTGCGATACCATTGGTCAAGTAAAGAGCGGATGCGTTTTTGGGTGCGCCATGGTGCGCCTGCATAGTTGTATAGGTACGGAATATGGAAGCTTGGCTCGTTGGCCATCGAGAACATACCTACGTTGCCAGTATGATCCGGAAGGATATTATAGAAACTCCAGCGGGCCATTGGGTATGGTTCGTTAAACATATTTTCTAAGGCATCAACAAAAGCTTTGTTTCCGCCAACAAGTTTCACCAGGTCGCCTATATTATGCTGCACATCCCATCGGTAGATGTAACCATTGTTTTCGTCGTAATAATCGCGTGCGCCGGGGCCACCTGATGTGCGGTAATCCAGGGGCTCTATAAAGTTTCCATCGCTGTCTTTTGGATGAAAGAAACCCGTTTTAGGGTTAAAAACATTACGGTAATTGTATGATGCACGCAGGTAGTGATCAGCCTCATCAGTTTTACCCAACCCGGCAGCGATCTGCGAAAGGCACCATTCATCAAATGATGTGCCCAGGGTTACAGCTATAGGCTGGCGCTTTTCCCATTTGCTCACCTGCTTAACAGTTTCTTCTTCGCCGGGCTTTACGGCAGGGAAGTAACCTTTTTCTTCATAGAATTTATCCAGTTCACCCGCCGG
>JAESTD010000027.1 GCA_016763755.1 Mucilaginibacter sp. | reverse complement strand
GTCGAAAGTGAATTGCAGGGTATTTTTGGTTTTACCTGCTTTGATATAGAAGTCTTGAGCAATGTGCAGGTCAACTCTTTTGTAAGTAGGTAAAATAGCACCGTTTCTTTCAGCAAACTGACCTCTGTGAGCACTTAGGTATTTATCCTGGTTAATGAAGTTATTTAGTTGACTCCATAATTGTGCTGGTGTACGAGTGTCTCTTGTACCATCCGGAACTAAGATAATATCTGAAGATGTTTTTGGAATATACATCAAGTCGTTGTTAGCACCGTCATTGTTAAGGTCGATGCCAAGCGCACTGTTATTTGCTGTTGTATATGATACCGCGCCATTATTTGAAGCTTCAAATACTAAACCAAGCGTTGTCGCCGCATATTGAGAGTATTGTTTGCGGTAAGATACCGTAGCAATAATACGGTTTGGCTGTACGTATGAACTGTTAGACAGGTTATCACCATTAGGGTTACCGGCAACGTATCTGGTATTCCAGATAGTAGCTGCAGTTGAACCACCGTCGTTAACGTCTTTAGATTTGGTATAGGTATACGCTGCACTTGCTGCGAAACCGTTAGACCAGCTTTTCTGTAACTGACCAGTGATAAAGTATGAGAAACCTTTATTGGTATTTCTCATGTAGTACAAGCCACTAACGTTAGGATTTGTAGCTGAAGTTGGGTTAGTAGCAGTTGGTGCGGTAATGTTTTTGCTTGTGTAACGGATTTGACCTTCAACACCAGGAAGCGTAGTATACGCGTCAGATAAAACCAGATTTTGGTGATAAATGGCTTGAAGATCTTTAGTGTAAGCACCTTCAATTGTACCGATGATGCCGCCCGGCAATTTTTGGTCGATAGCCAAGTTTGTTCTCCAGATCTTTGGATAGCGAAGGTTTGGATCAGCTACGTCTAACTCGTAAGATGTACTTGCAGCACCGGCAGCAGGACGATTAGCATTTACATCCGGTTTGAAAATTAACTGGGCATTTTGTGCAGGAGTGTTAGTAGCAGCACCTTTAACAATGGTATATGCACCAAACAATAACCCGTTGTTTGAAGCCTGGTTAGAGATCCATACAAAAGGCACCTGACCAGTGAATAAACCAGAACCACCACGGATCTGAGTTGTTTGATCGCCGTTAACATCCCAGTTAAAACCTACGCGTGGAGATACCTGAACGCGGTTTTTAGGCAATTTAGAAACATCAACGTGTGTACCACCCTGGAAGGTTAAGGCAGCTGCATTAGCATTTGGAGCTAAAGAAGATGGGAACGCAGAATAATCAGCTCTAACACCGTATGTCAATTTGAAGTTATCCGTAACGTTAAATTTGTCTTGCAAATACAATGCAAATAACGACGCTTTTATCTTAGCGTATGGAAAATCATTACCTACAGCAGAGTAACGCAATGTATATGCAGCAGCTGGCAGATCGTTAATGAAATCTGAAGCTGAATTATAAGTATACAAGCCGTTGTAAGTTGGTGCAAAACCGTTTACATAGCTTTGGATCTGGTTAGTTGTACCCAAAGTGATCTCGTGTTTACCTTTATACCAGGTAAAGTCATCAGAGAACTGCCAAATGTTAGTATTTAACAAGTTACCTGCCGTGTAAAGCTCTGATCCAAAGCTGGTTGCAGTTGCTGTTGCACCGGTAATAACAGTACCATCCGGGGCACTTGTGCCATTACCGATATCAACCATTGGCAATGTACCATTACCCAGGAAACTACGGAAATCTCTCAATGCTGAGTAACCAACAGTAAGTTTGTTTGACATTGAGTTGTTGATACGGGTATTTAGCTCAACGATACCTATGTTAAAGTTGTTGTTGATGGTGTAACCAGAACCAAAGAATGGTAAAGTATTAAGGCCCGGTGCACGTGTTGTGCCGAAACCAACACCAGAGTTAGTAATACCTGAGTTACTTGCCGGTTGATCTCTGAACGATTTAAGGTAAAAATATTTAGCACTTAAAGTGTTGTTCTTGTCAATGTTCCAATCAAGTTTTACAGTTAACTTATCGCTTGAAGTCTGGTAATTATAACCTTCGTAAACGCCAGGATCGTAACCTAAACTTTGAAGTTTAGTTTTCAAGGCATCAAGTGTAGATGCTTGAACGTTAGATACGTTAGCACCACTTAAGCCAGGGCGACCTGCCGAATAAACTGCGCTTGGTGGTTGAGTGATTCTCTCTTGCTCACCAGACACGAAGAAGAACAATTTATTAGGAATGATTGGACCGCCGATAGCCACACCATTAGTATGGTAGTTAACCGGGGTTGGGTTTAAGTTGGTTGGGCCAACATGGTAGCCTTGCAGTTTTGCACCGCGTGCAAAGTAGTAAGCAGTACCTTTAACAGTGTTGGTACCAGATTTTACTACTGTGTTTACACCAGCACCTGTAAAGTTACCCTGGCGTACGTCATAAGGTGCAATATCAACCTGGATCTGGTCAATCGCATCCAATGAAATAGGTTGTGAGTTAGTTTGACCACCTAAAGTACCTGATAAACCGAATGAGTTGTTAAACAATGCACCGTCAACAGTAATGTTGTTATAAGTGCTTGCACGACCACCAAACGCTAAACCATTTGCAGATGGCGTTAACTTAGTGAAATCTTGCAAAGAACGGCTTACAGTTGGTAAGTTATCGATCTGGTTACGGGTGATTGTTTCGCGGGCACCTGTACGTGATGAATTGATAACTTTACCCTGGCCACCGGTAACAGTTACCTCAGCAAGTGCTGTGGTGTTGTCTTCCAGTTTGGTTGAGATCCTTTGATCCTGACCGATAGATAAAGTGATGCCTTCCTGAACGTAATCTTTAAAACCAATAAAGCTTACTTTGAAAGTGTACGGACCACCAACCCTTAAGTTAGGGATGTTGTAACGTCCGTCGGCGCGGGTAACTGTTGAGTACACAGTACCCGTTGGTACGTGCGTGATAGATACCGTAGCGCCCGGGATACCGCCCTGCTTATCAGTGATTACACCGTTGATTGCAGCTGTGGTTACCCCTTGAGCATGTGCATTCTCGTAAGAAAAGAACGCCATAGCAGAGAGTAATAATAAAAGTAAATACTTCCTCATACTTGTTTTTTGTGTTTAACCGTTAAAGTGAATTATCATTAAGTGATTTAATGGCGCAAAGATAAATAACAAAGCACTTTAGTATATTAACTTTATGTTAAGAATGATTATATACTTTTCAACACTTTACCGCCATTTTAATCGAAAATGAAATTATTATGAAATTCTGATACTATGTTTGCATTTTCTATGTCATTTTTTAACTCAAACTTGGTATATGTCAAACATTTACATTAAACTTTAAGCCGTCCCTCTAAATCTTTCTCAACCTTTCTTTTACAGAGCATTTTACTTAGCTTTGCCATTCCAAAATCTAAAAGATACATACTAATATGGATTACGATTTAATTGTTGTTGGTTCGGGCCCGGGTGGCTATGTTGCTGCGATCCGCGCATCGCAATTAGGTTTAAAAACAGCTATTGTAGAGAAAGAGTCTCTTGGCGGCATTTGCCTTAACTGGGGCTGTATCCCTACCAAAGCGTTGTTAAAAAGCGCCCAGGTATTTGAATATTTAAACCACGCCGCAGAGTATGGTATTAAAACCAACGGCGGCGAGGTTGACTTTGAAGCCGTTATAAAACGCAGTCGCGGCGTAGCCGATGGCATGAGCAAAGGTGGTCAGTTTTTGATGAAGAAGAACAAGATCGATGTAATTATCGGTTTTGGTACGATCAAAGCTAAAGACACCGTATCGGTAAAAGGTAACGATGGTGCAACCAAAGATATAAAGGCAAAAAACATTATTATAGCTACCGGCGGCCGTTCGCGCGAGTTACCTAACCTTAAACAGGACGGTAAAAAAGTTATCGGTTACCGCCAGGCAATGGTACTTCCGCAGCAACCGAAATCATTGGTTGTTGTTGGCTCGGGGGCTATAGGTATCGAGTTTGCTTACTTCTATAATTCAATCGGTACTAAAGTAACCGTTGTTGAATACCTGGATAACATCGTTCCGTTAGAGGACGAAGAAGTTTCAAAAGCGCTTTTACGTTCACTGAAAAAACAAGGCGTTAACATCATGACCGGTTCTACTGTTGAATCGGTTGATACCACCGGCGATGGTTGCCGTGTAAATGTTAAAACTGCTAACGGCAATGAAGTTTTGGAAGCTGAGATCGTATTATCTGCAGTGGGTATCTCTACCAATATTGAAGGCATAGGCCTTGAGCAAGTTGGTGTTAAAACCGACAAAGGCAAGGTATTGGTTGATGATTACTATAAAACCAACATCGACGGCGTTTACGCTATCGGCGATATTGTGAAAGGGCAAGCGCTGGCACACGTTGCATCAGCCGAGGGTATAATCTGCGTTGAGAAAATTGCAGGCCAAAATCCTGAGCCTTTAGATTACAACAACATCCCTGGCTGTACTTACTGCTCTCCGGAAGTTGCTTCTGTTGGTTATACTGAGAAAGCTGCTAAAGAAGCCGGTTACGAGATTAAAGTTGGTAAGTTTCCATTCTCAGCATCTGGTAAAGCAAGTGCTGCAGGTGCTAAAGATGGCTTTGTTAAAGTTATCTTCGATGCCAAATATGGCGAATTCCTTGGCGCACACATGATAGGTTACAACGTAACTGAGATGATAGCAGAGGTGGTTACTGCACGTAAACTGGAAACTACCGGTCATGAGATCATCAAATCGGTACACCCGCACCCAACCATGAGCGAAGCCGTTATGGAAGCTGCTGCTGATGCATACGGTGAAGTTATTCACTTGTAACAAACTCTTTAATATAAAAAGCCGCCTTGTTTTACAAAGCGGCTTTTTTTGTTTGGGTGCAATCTATTTCATATATTCTTTATCGAGGAAGCTATATCTCCCCTTCTCCTGCGCGCTCTCATTAACTGGTTTGGTTACCACATTGATATCGATGTATGATACCGGCCCGCCTTTAATATTGGCGTTCCATTTAGGCAAACCTTTGCCGTTTGGATTGCCCGTTTTAACAAAGTTGGCAAAATAACTCAACATGGTTTCTGATACTTTGAAGTCATCCGCCGTCCAGGAGTAGGTGGTATTAGTAACCAGATTCCCCATCGCAAACTCTATTTCTGATGCGTGCGCTGCGCCGTTGTAAGGTGCAGGTTGCTTCGGTTCTTCCTTTTTCGTGTCATCGCCTTTGATGATACCACCGGCAAGTCCTTGCTTAGCATTACCCATGGCGGCAGTCATCGGTGGGCGTGGTTTTGAGAACAGATAGCGATAAACGGGTTTCCCAGCTGTTGCCGCATACGCGTCGGCCCACTTCCAGGTGCTGTAAACGATGAATCTGTCACTGGCAAGTTCTGTGGCCGATTTTATAGCCTCTTCCGGCGTAGCACCGGGATATAATTTCATTACTTCATCAGCTTTATCGCCATATAGGCTTTTAACTTTCTTAGCATAGTTCTCAGGAGTCGGCGCTTCACCCCACATCAAAGCCTGGTAAGGTACTTCAGCCGAGTTCCACCCTACTAAAAGTGGCACATGAGCCTGTTCACCGGCAAGTAAAGTTTCAATAGGTTTCTTGGTTAGGAAGTAACCATCTACCGTTGCGGTAGCCATAGATGGTGTACCTGGTTTAGAAGCCATTTCAAGCAATTGATCAGCAGGTATGGCGCGCAGGTCGGCAAGTGATTTTGCGCCGGCTTGTTCCATAAATTTCACACCATTAGCCTCACCAATGCTTAAGTCAACCGCTGGCAGGGTTGGCGCTATCATAGCACCACTTTCTCCTATAGCACCATTGATAATATCTTTTGATAACGGAGATACCATTTGTGCCGATACCGATATTGATCCTGCCGATTCTCCTGCTATGGTCACACGTTTAGGGTCTCCGCCAAAGGCTTCTATATTTTGCTGCACCCAACGTAAGGCAGCATTCTGATCTAACAAACCGTAATTGCCTGATGAATGGTGTTTTGACTCTTTAGTCAACTCCGGATGAGCAAGAAAACCAAACACACCCAAACGATAATTGACCGTCAAGGCAATAATACCCCGTTTAGCTATAC
>JAESTD010000344.1 GCA_016763755.1 Mucilaginibacter sp. | reverse complement strand
TGCTTTTACCAGTTTTTGGGATACGCCCGGCAATAGTTGCAGCATCATCGTTTGGTTTTATAAGCTTGTCATCGGCTTCATTGACAATATTGAATAACACGGGCATGTAGTAGTTACCGGCAGGTACATTTAAGGGTTGGTCATACATGTTCAGCACCCTCTGAACTTCCTCATCTGCAATTGGCAGTATACCTTTGTGCACTTTAATGTTACTTAGCTTACCGTTTTTAACATCAAAATTCATGATCACGGTGCCGGTTGTTTCATTTTGACGGGCAACCGTAGGGTATCTCACATTCCTTGCTATAAACTTATAAAAGGCTTTTAAGTCGTCATTTTGGTCGTGTTTCGTCCATTTTACTGTTGTTACAACAGGCGATGGCGGCGGTGGAATATTCTTGCCCATTTTTGGTGCAGGTGGCGGCGGCGGAATATCCTTGACATTTGGTGCAGGAACAGGCGGTGGCGGCGGCATTTTACTGCCATTTTTACGCGGCTCTGCAGGTGGAGGCGGCGGGATGCCCATCATTTTACGTTGAGCGCTGGTCATGCCTACAATGTTCATCTCTCCAACATAGTTTGCATCCTGGGTTACCGAAGGTGCCGGGAATTTAACCTTATCATAGCCAAGTACCATAAAGTTTACGCCTAATTTGTAGTCGCCCGCCGGAGCTTTTACTTTTCCTTTAAAACCGTTTGCAGCATTTTCTACCGCTTTATTTAGTGCTGAGTTTGTTTTACCCGCAACACTTGCATCGGTAATATTACCGGTGCTGTTCACTTTGAAATTTAAGATAGCTCCGCCGGTTTCTTTATTTTTTACAGCTTGCTCGGGGTATTTTACAGTAGCGCTTACATACGTTACAAAAGTAAGGAAAGGTGTTTTTACGGGCGTTGGCGGGGGCGGTGGTGGCAATTTTTGACTGGCTTTAGTTGGCGGCGCGTTAACACGTTTCAAATAGCCTTTCATGTCATAATTAAAAAACTTGTAGCCATAGTTGTCCGCAAGCATTTTGCGTTCGGCAGCCGTGGCATCTGTGCTGTTGTAGGTTTTTTCATTACCCTCTGTATCAGTGACGGTTACGGTAAAATATTCTTTTTCATTATTGATAAGGTATCCGTTCTCTTGTATAATATTGCCGTTTTTGATAATAACAGGCGGCCTCGCGGCGAAGGCTGTATCAGACTTTTGTTGTGTAGTTTGCGTAATGGCTTTTTTACCCGGCGCAAGGTCTATCACCCCGTAATCTTTACTGAATAGTAATGTTGATGTACATAGCATCCCCGCGCAAAGCGGTACTGCTACCAGGTATTTTAGCCTTGCTAACTTACCTGATCGTTTTTGGTTTAACATGATTATTCTCCTTTTTAGTAGATTATCGTTAAAGAAAGAATGCGTAACCGGCGCACCCGGCAGGCCATATGCGTTATTCAGCAGGAATGATGAATAGGCAAGTGCATTGTTTTCGCGGGCAGCGGTTTGTTCATCGGCAATATATTCGTGGAGTGTTCTAAGGCTCTGCTGCACCAGGTAAACCACGGGGCTAAACCAGTTAACGATCTTCAGCAGCTCAAGGAAAAGTATATCCAATGAGTGTTTTTGACGGATATGTACCAGTTCATGTGCTATAATTGTTTCAGGTTGTTGAAGATCGGTACCTATGTAGAGATAGTTGAAAAATGAAAACGCAGTTTCCCCGTCAGGTAATTCAACGCGTTGATAATATCCCTGATCCTGAGATTTGCCGGAGCGGGTGATTGAAAATATGCGAATAAGCCTTACAATCAGAACTGTAGCAGCGATGATAGCCCCTACTGTATATAAATAAGATATAATATCATCAGCAGTAAGGCTAAATGATTGATTAGCAACAGGCTGCTTAATTTTTATCGCGGTAGGTACAACATACGAGGTTTGTGCAACCACTTGAGTAACTGTATCTGTTGCGGGCTTTAAAAAACTCACCTGCGTAAGCGGGATAAAGAACGCCAGCACACACGACGAGATAAGATACACCCGGCCGAGCGTGTAATGCGTATTATTGGCAAGCAGCAAACGGTAGCATAAATAAAATGCCAGCAGGTAAATATTTGCTTCGATGAGGTAATGTAGCCAGTTCATTTCTTTTCTGATTTAAGTTTTTCAATCAATGCACTTAGTTCATCAAGTTCTTTTACGCCCAGTTTATTTTCATCAGCAATAAATGATACCAGGCTTTTGTAAGAGTTATCAAAATAGTTGGTCATCAGTTTATTAACGCTGAACTTTTTATAATCGGCCTCGCTGATGACAGGGAAGTACACATGCGAGTTCCCATATGCTTTATGATCTATAAACCCTTTACCCTCTAATACACGCACTACGGTAGATACGGTGTTGTATGCAGGTTTCGGCTCGGGCATTTGCTCAAGTATATCCTTAACAATCCCTTCATTTAATTGCCACAGTATCTGCATTATCTGTTCTTCGGCTTTGGTGAGTTCTTTTAGTTTCATAGTAAACTATTTTTATAGTTAAAGCAAGGTATAAACTATTTTTATAGTTTGCAAACTATTTTTGTAGTTTTTTATTTCCGCGGATAGTTTATAGTAGTATGCCTATATTCGGGATACTTAAAACTATGTCACTACTCCACCAGGTTGCGCTTACTTTTCTTAAAGATATTGGCCATGTAAAGGCTAAAACATTGATTGCCCATTTAGGCAGTGCCGAAGCTATATTTAAAGCAAGCCCAACGCAATTAATTAAAATACCGAGGATAGGACAGGGGTTGGTTGGCAAGCTGGATTTTGCCGAACCCCTTCGCCGCGCCGAAAAGGAACTGAAATTTATTGATGATAACAGCATCGATGTATTGTTTTATACAGACGCTCGCTACCCAAAACGATTAAAAAATTGCGGCGATGCCCCTGTTTTGCTATACGCAAAAGGCGACTATAATTTAAACCCCTTAAGGGTGGTAAGTATAGTGGGAACACGCAACGCAACAGATTACGGCAGGCAGCTTTGCCGCCAACTGGTTGAAGAATTGGCCGAATACAATGTGTTGGCGATCAGCGGACTTGCGCATGGAATAGATGTAGCGGCTCATAAAGAATGCTTAAAGAGTAATGTGCAAACTGTTGGTGTGTTAGCGCATGGTTTGGACAGGTTATATCCAAGCCAAAACCGCAGTACTGCCGACAAAATGCTGGTGAACGGTGGTCTTTTAACCGAGTATCCCTCGGGAACAAATGCCGACAGGCAGAACTTTCCGGAGCGTAACCGGATCGTTGCCGGCGCGGCAGACGCTACTATTGTAATAGAAGCCGGTTTAAAAGGCGGTGCATTAATTACCGCCGAGATCGCTAATAGTTATAATCGTGATGTTTTTGCCTTCCCGGGGAGGTTGGGGGATGAATATTCTGAGGGATGTAATTTTCTGATACGTAATAACAAGGCCGCGTTGCTTACCTGCATGGCCGATCTGGCTTATAGCATGGGATGGGAAAAGAACACGGAAATAAAAGGCGGGCCGGAGCAATTGATACTACCGATTGACCTTTCTGCAGATGAACGTGCCGTGTACGAACTGCTGCAGTTTAGCAAATCGCCGTTAGGGGTTGATGAGCTGGCTATAAAGATAAACATCCCCATGAGCCAATTGGCTATGACCTTGTTGGATTTGGAGTTACAGGGCTTCATCCGCTCGTTGCCCGGCAAAACATATGCGATAAGTTAATCTTCTTTCGGGCTATCAAATAATGTAAGTTTACCGGCACCTTCTTGTAATTCCATCCAGCTATCAGCCTCAAATTCAATCAGGGCAACGGCACAGGTCGACATTTCTTTAGGTTCATTACTCAAAGCATACAGTACTTGACTAATGCCGGGGTTATGACCCACTAAAGCAATAAAGTCGTACTCGTTTGGCAAGTTGCTTATTACTTTTAATAATGTGTTTTCGCTTGCATCATAAATATCAGGGTAGGTAGTAGCTGTTGCCAAACCCAGTTCCTGACTAAATACATTTGCAGTTGATAGCGTACGCAAAGCAGGGCTTGATACTAATAGTTGTGGTTTTATGTTATTTTTAATGAGCCTTGCCGTCATGGTTTCGCATTGCTCAAATCCCTTGTTGGTAAGGGGGCGTTCAAAATCAATGTAACCCGGTTCATGGGTAGCCTTGGCGTGGCGGATGAGCAATAGCTTCTTCATAGGGTCAAAAATAACAAAAGCGAGGCCAAAGCCTCGCTTTTTATAACGTTTCTTATTGGCTGTTTAAAATTTAAAACCGATAGAAATACCGAATACACGGTTTTTTGTAGATACTTCGCTGGTGCCATCATTACCGATATCGGTTAAGCCCAAGTCATAGTTGATCCCTAACAGCAAGCCGTTTTTAAATTCAAAACCGGCGATACCATTTAGGCCCGCATCAATTTTTTTAAATTCATCAACTCCGCTGCCAAAGTGGATGTCTTCGCTTGCGGTGTTACTGCCGTCAGACCCTTTTACCTTACCCGATAAACCCATTGCAACGTACGGACCTGCGCCGAAATAAACGTGGCCGAAAACCGCAGGTACGTGATAAACAACGTTTACAGGTACCTGAAGATAGTAGGTTTTAATATCAACTCCGGCACCATCTTCGCTTACATTACCACCTTTACCAACATAATTAAGTGCCGGTTGGATGCTTAAATTTGTACCTGCTTTAAAGTCAGCAAAAATGCCTGCAGCAAAGGTAGTGGTTGAACCTGTTGAAACAGATACGTTGCCGTTTGATGCTGATAGTTTTCCGAAACCGATACCACCGCGGATACCAAATGATGGAACTTGTGCAAATACGGAAGATACTGCGAATACGCAGCAAATAGAAAGTAAAATTTTCTTCATTGTGCTAATGATTTAGTGGGCGCAAATGTATGAAAATTTCACACAACAGGGTCAACTATTAAGAAAATCTGCAATGGGTTTTTCCGGGATATCCCACATACATTTAAAATGACCGAGCGGGCATTTTTCCAATCCAAATTTTGAACATGGGCGGCAATCAAGATCGATACTTGCTACCATGGACTCTTTCACCATATACGGTTGTACCCCAAGAAGATCAGGCACAGTACCGCCCCAGATAGATACGATTGGCCGGTTAAATGCTTCGGCGATATGAGTGAGACCTGTATCAAAGCCAACGATATTTTTAGCTTTTGATACCAAAAAAACAGATTCATCAAGGGTGGTTTTGCCGCACTCATTGTATATTTTTTCGCCCAAAGATTGTGCTATTTCATCGCCGTTAGCCTTTACGTCGTCGCCACCAAGCAATACTACCGGCCCGTCAATATCTTTGCAAATTTTGATGATCTTTTCATTTGGCATCCGTTTGGTAAAATGCGTGGCACCGATAACGAATGCGGTGTAGCTATTTTGATGTGAGGCCGGCAACAGATCAGCAAGATGGTATTCCTTCTTTATATAATAGTCTATCGGCTGCCCGTCATTTACAACACCAAGAAATTTAACAGTTTGTAAGTACCTGTCTACCAAATGCACAGGCGGTACCAAATTTTTGCGAAGCTTAAGGCTAAGCCATTTTAATACCGTTTGTTTGTTGTATGTTGAAGACCGCATGCCTGTGCGCAGCTTAATTATTGTTGTGCGCAGGTTATTGTGCAGGTCAATGATATGATCATATTTCTCAGCCTTAATATCTGCAATGGTATCAGATAGGGATGGTTTTAGCAGGAGCAGCTTATCCAGATAAGGGTTATTATCATAGATGTATTTGAATGCGGGTTTGGTTATAAAGTGAACTTCGGCATTGGGTATTTGCTTTTTAAGGCATCGTACCACGGGGGTGGTGTAAATAATATCCCCCATAGAGCTGAAGCGGATAACCAGTATTTTCATCAGCTGGTTTGTGCTTTTATCCTATTGATGATCGATGTTGATGAGTATCCTTCAACCAGTGTAATCGTTTTTACTTCGCCGCCATTAACTA
This sequence comes from Mucilaginibacter sp., assembly GCA_016763755.1. Lineage (GTDB taxonomy): Bacteria > Bacteroidota > Bacteroidia > Sphingobacteriales > Sphingobacteriaceae > Mucilaginibacter. The sequence goes on along the minus strand of JAESTD010000344.1, from coordinate 41,051 downwards.
ATACTTCTTTTGCGCCGGCTATCTGGTCTACGGTATAATCGGCACCTTTTACTAAAACATCCGGTAACAATTGCGCTATCAGGTCGCGTGGGGTATCGTCTTCAAAAAGCACTACGGCATCTATAAAAAACAACGAAGCAAGTAATGCCGCGCGGTTGCTTTGATCGTTAACGGGACGGTTTTCGCCTTTCAATCTTTTAACCGAAGCATCAGTATTTAAGCCGATAATAAGTTTGTCGCCCAGTTCGGCGGCTTTTGCCATATAGGTAACATGACCCAAATGCAGCAGATCAAAAACACCGTTAGTGAACACCACTTTTTGGCCCTCGCTTTTCCATTTTGCGATGGTTTGCTGTAGCTGTGGCAGGGTGGTGATTTTATCTAAAAGCGTTTGTTCGAGATTATTGCGCATGGTACAAAATTAAGGATGTTAAAAAAGATTATCTACAGCTTTGCAAAGGATGTGACCTATCAGGATGTGCATTTCCTGGATCCTGGCAGTTACTTGCGACGGAACAACAATGTTCATATCGCAAATACCGTTCATCTTTCCGCCGTCGCGGCCACTTAGTCCGAGTGTTTTACAGCCTATTGTCGTAGCTGATGCAAAGGCATTCAAAATTCCCTGGCTATTACCACTTGTAGAGATACCGATAAACAGATCGCCCGGCTGTGCAAGCCCTTCCAACTGCCGCGAAAATACATGATTATAACCGTAATCGTTAGCTATAGCGGTAAGGGCAGAGGTATCAACGGTTAAGGCGATACCGGGTAATGGGCGTCGTTCTTTTACAAAGCGGCCGGTTAGTTCGGCTGCAATATGCTGTGCATCGGCGGCGCTGCCACCGTTGCCGGCAATCAGTACCTTATTGCCTGCAGCTATGCAATCTGCTATTAATTTACAAGCATATTCAATATCATTGGTAAGGGTTTGAATTACCGCCTGTATAGTTTTCTGGTGATCGTAAAGTTCTTCTATAACCATCTTTTTATTGTCATTGGGTCATTGGGGCATTGAGTCATTGTCTCAATGCTTCGACATTTATCTGTTTTCCATGTCCTGTAAAATCTCTTCTACCGTAGTAACGGCGCTGCCGGTTTGGCGTATCACGATGGCTGCGGCATGGTTGGCCAATTCGCAGGCTTCTTCAACATCTAAACCTTGAGCCATGAAGTACGCCATGGTAGCTATAACAGTGTCTCCCGCGCCGGTAACATCAAATACAGATGTAGCTTTAACCGGAAGTAGCTTATAAGTTAGTTCGCTGATAATAGCTATTCCCTGTTCAGACAAGGTTACCACCATATAATCAGCTTCGGTTTGTTTCAATATTATCCGTGCAGCTGCCTGTAATTCCTCAACGGTATTCACGCGTTCGGTTTTTGCAGCTTCGGCAAGTTCCTTACGGTTAGGCTTAATAATGTATGCGCCTTTGTATTTTATATAGTTGAGGCCTTTTGGGTCTACAATTACCCGTTTGCCCGCGGCGTTTGCTGTAGTGATAAGTTCCTGGGTAAAATCGGGAGAGAAAAGACCTTTGTTATAATCAGACAGGATGATGATGTCTGATGCAACTATACCTGCTTTAACATTATTAATAAATTGTTGCTGCAATTCCTGAGATAGTGGATTAGTTGTTTCCCTATCAACCCTCACCAACTGGTGACTGCCAACCATTACCCGGGTTTTTACAGTGGTGGGCCGGTTCAGGTCTTTAAATATTGCGCCGGTGTTAATACCTTCCTGTTCCAATACATTTATGAGCTTACCCGCATCTGTATCATCACCGGTTACGCCGCCTAAAGATATTTGAGCACCCAGCGATAGTAGATTTTGCGCAACATTGGCAGCGCCACCGGGGGTGATAAACTCGTTTTTAACGTTAACAACAGGTACGGGTGCTTCCGGAGATAACCTATTGGCATCACCTATTATATAATGGTCAATCATTAAATCGCCAATTACCAATATGCTTGGTTTAGCCGCCGATTGTTGTAAGGTGCGTACTTTTTGTGATAACATATACGGGCAATAGCGTAGTATTTTACGTGTTAGGCACTTACCGCGCTCTTTTTGTTTGCAAATACTTGTTTAATATCCTGTAAAGATAATGCATTAAGACATTGTTCTTTAGTTAATCCGCCTTTTCGGGCAACTATTGTACCGTATTTCATATCGTGGAAGCCGCTAACGCGGTGCGCATCGGGGTTAATGGATAACATTACCCCTTTCTCAAGGGCATACTGATGCCAGCGCCAGTCCAGATCGAGTCTTAACGGGTTAGCATTTATTTCGATAACCACATTGTTTGCCGCGCAGGCTTCAATTACTTTTTTATGATCGATATCATATCCTTTACGACTAAGCAGCAACCTGCCGGTAGGGTGCCCCAATATTGTTGTATATGGGTTTTCGATGGCTGTTATTAACCTGGCGGTAGCTTTTTCCTCGCTCATTTTTAGGTTGGAGTGGATAGATGCTACGATAAAATCAAACCGTGCAAGTATTTCTGTACGGTAATCAAGCGAGCCATCGTTTAAAATATCCGATTCGATACCTTTAAATATATGGAAGCCATCCAGCTTTTTGTTCAGATGGTCTATTTCTTCATGTTGCTGTAGTACCAGCTCAATGCTTAAACCCTTGGCATAAAAGGCGCTTTTGCTATGGTCAGATATACCTAAGTATTCCAGCTTCATCTCGTCGCGGCAGTAAAGCGCCATTTCTTCCAGCGTATTAACACCATCGCTCCAGGTGCTGTGGTTGTGTAGTGAGCCTTTCAGATCGGCAGGCGTTATCAAAGTAGGAAGTTCGTTATGGTTCGCCTTTTGTATAAAGGTTGTACCCTCGCGCAGTTCAGGCTGCATCCATTGCAGGTTGGCCTTTTCATAGATAATTTCTTCGCTGTCCGGCGAATCAAGTCCATTGCTGATGCGGCTTAACACGGCCTCAACGTGTTCTTCGCTACCTGTGTTAATGAAAAGCTCTTTATAGTATTGGGCACGTTGCACACAGATGATATCTACCAACAAGCCGTTTTGTAACTCGCCCGATATATGGTTGCCGTTAAGCGCAACGTTTTTTAATATGCTTGAGTTTACCAAGGCATCAAATGCAATCTGCTGATCTATACTACCGATGACGATCACCAATTCGCTGATCACCTCATTTAAACGGCGCATATCACCGGCGAAATGTTTCAGCGCGTCAGGGAAAATACCGCGGATCTCTTCCATCAATTCGCGGGCTTCCTGCTCAACCTGCGCAAACAGGAATTTACCGTTACCCGCCATCCTGAACTCAATGACTTTCTTAATTTCTTCCTGCGTTTTTAAACCGAAGCCTTTGGCCTCTATCAGGCGGTTCTCGTTACAGGCGTAATATAGTTCGCCGATGTTTTCGATACCGAGTTCTTTCCAGATGGTGGCAATTTTTTTAGGCCCGATGCCTTTGATGCCCATCATCTCCACAATACCTTCGGGAGTTTGGGAGATGAGGTCTTCCAGTTCGGCTATGGAGCCGGTTTGCAATAGCTCGATAATTTTGGCCGCGGTGCTTTTGCCTATGCCATCAACTTTCTCCAATTCGTCCTGCGTTTTATCGGCAGCCGGAAAGGGAAGTTTATCTATCTTGAAAGCAGCATTGGCAATCGACTTTGTTTTGAAGGAATTTACTTCATGCAACTCCATCAATTGCGACAACAAGCGAAACGTGCGGGCTATTTGTTTATTCTCCATAACTTAGCTGAACGGTAAAAATACGAAAGCTCTCGATTACCCATCATTTTAATTGGTATAATATAAAAGTGAGTTACACTGAGTATTGTTTTAATACTTTTCGTTCCATGTCAGTTGATGGCCAAATTTCTATTCTATAATAATCATCACCTTCATCTCCATCAACCGAAGACAAATTAGAAGAATACACTCGCGCTCTATAAGCACCATTTTCGACTACGACTTCGATTTCGACAATTGAATTTGGACAATCCATTATTTGAATAACACCTGAATTAATCTTAATACCACCTTCTACAATATGATCATAATCATCAAGGCTGAAACAATTATTTTCTTGTTGTAAGATCTGTAATTCTCCTTTTACAGGACCGTAGCATTCTGTACCAACACCAACTATTCCCTCTTCGATCGCTAATCTTTCATTAAATGCCTCATTAGTCCAAAAGTTATCAGAATCGACGTCGCCCAAAGGATCCTTATCAGTAATGTAGAACTGGCTATATTGTGTATAAAAGTTAAGAGGATGTATCATATCATAAAAATAAAAAAAGCCGCCTTTATCCAAGGCGGCTTTCAATCAAAAAATTAAAAGCAAATTATTTTATTACCACATCATACGGCAAGCGCATTTGTGGGGTACGCATCATTTTAGTGATGCCTTTTATTTGTTCGTAAACGCGGTAGTTTTCACCAAGTTCGGCTTTTACAAAATGGGCGCTTACTTCGGCACTTAAGCCTTCGCCAAACCTATCCAGTGTGCTTTTCTGTTCAGGGTAACTTACCAGTTTGTAGTTTTTAAGATTAGCCTTCTTTGCAGCTGATGCAATAGCATCGTTGATATTGCCCAGGCGGTCAACCAAGCCAATTTTTAGCGCCTGGGTACCTGTCCATACACGTCCCTGGCCAATGCTGTTAATATATTCCTGCGTTTTACCACGACCAGCGGCTACAGCCTTGGTAAAATCGTCATAACCGTGGTTAACATTGTTCTGCAACAAAGCGCGTTCCTCTGGTGTAAGCGGGCGGCTGATATCGCCTAAATCGGCAAATTTACCGGTTTTTACACCATCAAAAGTAACACCCAGTTTATCGTTAAATAGTTTCTGCATGTTTGGCAACTCCGCAAAAATGCCTATGGAACCGGTAATGGTATTAGGTTCGGCAATGATAGAATCTGCTGCGCACGAGATATAATATCCACCTGATGCCGCAACATCGCCCATTGAAACGATTATTGGTTTTACTTTTTTAGTAAGCATTACCTCGCGCCATATCACATCCGAAGCTAATGAACTACCACCCGGTGAGTTAACACGAACCACAACGGCTTTAACTTTATTGTCATTACGTACTTTTCTAATAGCTTTTGAGATGGTCTCAGAACCAATACTGTTATCATCGCCATCGCCGCCGTTGATTTCACCCGATGCATAGATAACCGCGATACGGTTATTAGAACTTACTTCTTTAGGGTCGGTAGTAGTTTCGTCACCGCTTTTCAGGTATTCATCCAGCTCAACGCTGGCAAGGTCGTTCTTTTGTTTTTTATCGGTGCGTTGTTTCAGGTCGGCTAATATCTCGTCCTTGTATTTTAAGCCGTCAACCAGTTTATATTTTAAAGCATCTTCCGGTAGTTGGATGCGGCCACTGTTAGCGTAATTGAAGAGGGTATCTTTATTAATATTACGGGCTTTACCGATGTTAGTTAAAAAATGATCATACATCGACCCTAAATAAGAGGTAACCTGCAAGCGATTAGCATCGCTCATTTTGGTTAATACTAAAGGTTCAACAGCGCTTTTGTAAGTGCCTACCTTTATGATCTGCGCTTCGATACCCAATTTATCGAGGGCACCTTTTAGGAAGGTGATCTCAGAACTGAAGCCTTTAAATTCAATAATGCCTTTTGGATTAAGGTAAATTTTATCAGCTACAGATGCTAAATAGTAAAAGCCCTGAGTATATATTTCAGAGTAAGCTACGATGAATTTGCCTGATTTCTTGAAATCGATAAGCGCGTTACGGATTTCCTCGGTTGTTGCCTGTCCGTTCATCATATAACTCTCGTCCAGGAAAATGCCTTTTATCTTGTCGTCAGTTTTGGCTTTTTTGATGCTGGTTAAGATATCATTAAGCCCCAGGTTGCGTTTTTTATCCAGGCCAAGAAATGGCAGGTTATTAAGCGGATTGTTTGGCGTACGTTCTGTTATAGCGTAATCAAATTTGATATGCAATACCGAGTTAGCATCTACCGTAGAAGCACTGTCGCCGCTGGCCGCAGCGCCAATTATACCTATCAACAGTAAAAAGCCGATAACGAAAACAAGGGTGATACCTACTATTGTAGCTAATACAAATTTGAAGAATTGTTTCATTAAGAGTGATAAATCAATTATTTATGCAAACTTAGTGATTGCATATTTATTAAGAGATGCAAGCTTGATATTTGTTACAACATGATTGATGTTTTTTTGCTGTTGGGCAGCAACCTCGGCAACCGTAAGTTGTTTTTAGACAAGGCTATTGAGCATGTATCTGCCGGGATAGCGCCGGTAGAAAAAGTGTCATCAGTGTATGAGACCCAATCATGGGGGAAAACTGATGAGCCTGACTATCTTAACCAGGTGATATTGCTTAAAACGGATTTACCGGCAAAAGCAATACTTCATAAAATATTGGCGATTGAACAGGAATTGGGCAGGGTACGTGAGGAGAGGTGGGGATCGAGAGTGATAGATATTGATATCCTGTTTTACAGTGATGCAATTATTGACGAACCGGATCTGAAAGTGCCCCATCCCCAACTACATAATCGCCGCTTTACGTTAGAACCACTTTCTGAACTTGCACCGAACCTTTTACACCCTATTTTACGTAAAAGCATAGAGCTTTTAAAATCTGAGTTGACCGACACCTTAATTGTAAAAAAAGTTTACTTTTGAGATAACAAAATATAATAATGTCTGATATTTCTTCAAACCAGGACCTTGACCTATCATTCCTTTACGAAATTGCAGATGGCAGCGATGAATTCATCGTCGATTCGATAGGGATGTTCCTTGAACAAACTCCGCAACTGCTTGATGCTATAGACGATGCTATTAATGCACAGGATTGGGCTACTGCAGCTTCTGCTTCGCATAAATTAAAACCTAATCTGGGCTTTTTCGGCATGCCTGTAAGCCAGGCTACTGTACAAGAGGTAGAATTGGCCTGCAAAGCCGGTGCGCCAAACCCTGCAGAAATAATTGTGAAGTTTGCCCAGGTAAAAACTACACTTGATGCTAACCTGGCAGAACTACGGAAAATTAAATTAGAGAAAGAAGCGAGTTTGTAGGAGTCGGAGAGTCTGAAGTCCGTAAGACCGAAAGCCGAAGAATAAAATATTACACAAAAGAAAAGCAAGCCATTGGCTTGCTTTTTATGTTTTAAAAATACTGCTTTTGTAAGAAGCCACTTTCGGACTTACCGACTGCGGACTTCTGACTAACTACTTCTCTGTCAAAGTAAAAGTATAGCTTTCCATAATAAGGTTCGCTAACAGGTTTTTGCAGGCTTCATCAACTTTTGCATTTGCGGTAGCCTCGTTATCAGCATCAATTTCTAAAGAAATATGTTTACCGATACGCACGTTTTGTATCTCAGACAAGCCAAGGTTTTTCATGCTTCCGGTTACGGCTTTACCTTGTGGGTCAAGAATTTCTTTTTTAGGCATTACATCAATTTCGGCCAGAAATGTTTTCATTTTTTGAAGTTAAAGAGGATGATACCTTATAAACAGTTATTTCTTTGAACCGCCTACCAGGGTATGATCTGCAAATTTTAATTGAATTAACGATAGGGTGATATACATTACGATAACCACCGGAACCGCCGCAAATTTAAAAAATAGAATGAGTATTGCCGAAAATAGCAGTAATAAATACCTGTAAAAGTTTTTGTTAAAATCGCGGTCCTTAAATTTCAACGACATGAGCGGTAATTCGGCTACCAGTAGCGTACACATCACGATGATAAACACCGATAATACATAAGGGTTATGCACGTAGCGTGCAAAAATTGCGTATTGCGGCAATATCAAAGGTATTGATGCGATCAGGATAGCGTTTGCCGGTGTTGGCAGGCCGATAAAGCTTTCGGCCTGGCGGGTATCATTGTTGAATTTGGCCAGCCTTAGTGCCGAAAATACCGGGATAAGGAAAGCAATAAAGTTTAACCACTCGCTAACGTTTGGTATTTGCTTGGTTTGCAGCATCAGCATGTACATAATTGCTGATGGCAGTACGCCGAAACTTACCATATCCGCAAGAGAATCCAAATCTTTGCCAATACCTGAGAATGATCGTAAAACCCGCGAAGCGAAACCGTCAAAAAAGTCAAAGATTGCAGCCAGGAAAATGGCATAAGCAGCAAATATCAGGTTATCCTGAAAAGTAAAAACAATACCAATACAACCGCTGAACAGATTTGCACACGTAATTGCATTCGGTAAATGTTTTTTAACCCGTAGCCGCATAATGTTATGAAGGTATCACAAATATTATAAAAACGCAAAGGAGTTACAATTAACCTTACGTTATTTATAACTCCTTTTTGTATGAAAATATTATGAATTCATTGATATTAAGAACTCTTCGTTAGTTTTTGTACCACGAATTTGTGCCTGTAAAAATTCCATCGATTCCTGCGAATTCATGTCGGCAAGGTGGTTACGCAATATCCAGATGCGTTGCAGGGTATCGCGGTCAAGCAACAGATCATCACGGCGTGTGCTTGATGCTGTAATATCGATAGCAGGGAATATACGTTTGTTAGACAGTTTACGGTCTAACTGAAGCTCCATGTTACCGGTACCTTTAAATTCTTCAAAGATGACCTCGTCCATTTTAGAACCGGTCTCGGTTAATGCAGTAGCGATGATGGTTAGCGATCCGCCATCCTCAATGTTACGTGCCGCACCAAAGAAACGTTTTGGCTTGTGCAATGCGTTGGCATCCACACCACCTGATAATATTTTACCTGATGCAGGGGCAACTGTGTTATAAGCACGTGCCAGGCGGGTAATAGAATCAAGCAATATAACCACATCGTGGCCACACTCAACCATACGTTTAGCTTTTTCTAATACGATGTTGGCAATTTTTACGTGGCGCTCTGCCGGCTCATCAAATGTTGATGAAACCACCTCGGCACGTACGCTGCGGGCCATATCGGTAACCTCTTCCGGGCGCTCATCAATCAGCAGGATGATCAGGTACACTTCAGGGTGATTTTTTGCAATTGCGTTAGCCACATCTTTCAACAACATGGTTTTACCTGTTTTAGGCTGTGCCACGATCAAACCACGCTGACCTTTACCTATCGGCGAAAACAGGTCCATAATGCGGGTTGAGTAGTTGTTAGGATCAGTAAACAGGCTTAGTTTTTCTGATGGGAAAAGCGGTGTTAAGTGGTCAAAAGGCACACGGTCACGCACCTCAGCAGGGATACGACCGTTGATAGCTTCTACACGTACCAATGGGAAGTATTTTTCACCTTCTTTTGGCGGGCGGATGCTGCCGCGTACAGTGTCGCCGGTTTTTAGACCAAATAATTTTATCTGCGACTGTGATACATAAATATCATCAGGAGATGTTAAATAATTATAGTCTGATGAGCGAAGGAAGCCGTAACCATCAGGCATAATTTCCAGCACACCTTCGTTGACAATTACGTTATCGAAATCCATGTTAATGGCAGGCTCCTGTGCTTTTTGTTGTTGCTGGTTATTCCTGCGATCAAATTTCTGCGGGCGAGGGTTTTCTGCAATTGGTGCTGCATCAGGCTGGCCTGCTTGTGGCGCTTCTTCTGTGGTTTCTGCCACAGGTTGTTCGGTAGCCTGAGTTTCTTCAGCATCAGGCTGAGATTCTTCTTCTTGTTGGTCAAACAAGTTGGTGTCATCCAAACGTACCTCAACGCGTGGTTGTTCTTTACCCTTAACTACACGTGTGCGTTTACGGGGTTTTTCTTCGGCCTCGGCAGCAGGGGTGGCTTCGGCAGCTTTTTCAGCGTAATTGTTGTTGGTTATATTTTGTTGTTCCCGTGCTACGGCTATTAGTTGTTGTTGCTCGGTTATAGCTGCTATAAGCGGCGCCTTGCGCAGTTCATCAGCTTCGGCAATACCTAAACTCTTAGCAATTTCGCGCAACTCAGAAACGAGTTTGTCGTTCAATTCAGTTGTCTCAGACATGTTATGAAATATAGTTCAAAAGGATTTTTATAATGAAGTTGTTTTGGAAGTCCTGACGTACAACGTTAACCCAGGCAAGTATTAGATCAGATAATAATAACGTGGAAAATTAAAATTGTTTCTTTAGTACAAGAAATAATTCAGGAAAACACTGCAATGTTAATGAAATATTTTTAGAATGCAAATTTATTAAAAAAATTAAGGGTTAACCTTATTTATGTAGTTTTGCCGCACCATAATCAATTACACGCTAACATGATATCTCGCGCGCAGCTTATTGAGCAAATAAAACAAAAAAAATCTTTTTTATGTGTTGGGTTAGATACCGATATGGAGAAGATCCCGGCTTTCTTGAAAGAATATCCCGATCCGGTTTTTGAGTTCAATAAGCGTATAATTGATGCTACTAAAGATCTTTGTATCGCCTACAAACCCAACGCAGCTTTTTATGAAGCACGTGGTTTAAAAGGCCTGCAAAGCTTAATTTCAACAGAGCAGTACATTCCGAAAGATATCCTGAGCATCATAGATGCCAAACGCGGCGACATCGGCAACACCTCTGATAACTACGCCAAAGCCTTTTTTGATAAGGAAAACACCGGGATGGATTTTGATGCCATCACTGTTACGCCATATATGGGGAACGACAGCGTTACGCCTTATTTAAAATACGATGGCAAATGGGTGATCATCCTGGCGCTTACCTCATCTATCGGCAGCAAGGATTTTCAATATCTTAACACTGGCGATGGCTATCTGTATGAAACTGTTATTAAAAAAGCTAACACCTGGGCCGGTGCCGATAGATTGATGTATGTAGTGGGTGCCACCAAAAGCACCGAATTTACTGATATACGCAAACATGCACCCGATAACTTTCTGTTAGTACCTGGCGTTGGTGCGCAGGGTGGCAGCTTGCAGGACGTTTGTCAGTACGGCATGACGAAGGATTGCGGCCTGATCGTAAACTCGTCACGTGGTATCATCTATGCCGGCAACGACGAGAACTTCGCCGAAGCCGCCCGTGCCGAATCTCTGAAACTGCAACAGCAGATGCAGGAAGAGCTGGAGAAAGCGGGAGTGATCTAAGAAGCAAGACAATAAGAATCAAGAATCAGGAATCAGGACAGGAGTTCGTTCTTGATTCTTGGCTCTTGATTCCTGTCTCTATTAGAGGCTTAAGCCTCAAGCTTCCCTTCAATAGAATCATCCAAAGTTTTACCGATGGCTGCGCCCACCAATTGTTTTACAAAGGCAATGGCGTTACCATGCTTGTTATCCCAGTAATAGCCTTGGGTTGGGGATACTTTTATAACGGTGATGCGAGGATCATCTATACCTTCGGTAAACCATGTTTTTAGGATGGGTTCCCAAAGCTCTTTTATTTTTTCTTTGTCTTTGCTGATTTCGGCTGTGCCGTAAACGTTTAAAAAATCAGAATGTGCCGAGCCTTGAAATAAAAGCTGCACAAAAGGGTCTTTGCTAATCTCCTCGTTTTTATGGCTGTCATCAGCGCTCAGAAACCACAGGTCGCCGTTGTCATCAATTTTTTGGGGCGACATAGGGCGGGTAGAAAACGGAAGTCCTGTTTTGATATTGCTGCAGAAAAAACAGCTTGAAGCAGCTTCCGCCAGCTCTTTCATCTTTTTCCAGGCTTCGTTGCCTTCCAGGTTCTCAAAATTATCTTCGGGTTGTTGTTGGTTAATGCTATCCATTGGTTGATGTTTTAATAGTTAAAGTATAATAAATTAACTTTTAGGATAGTTGTTTTGTTTGACCGGGATCAGATGGATTTGTTGGATTGCCGGAATTTCTATAACGCGTCAATTGCGAGGTACGACGCAACCTCTTTAGGACAAGCGGCTCCGTATAGTTCGGAGATTATTGATAATTTTATTTTTTAAGGCATCAATGAGCTCCCTATGGTCGGTTGTCTCGTACCTCGCAATGACGCGCAGAGAGAGCGAACAACTACGCAAACATCACCTTACGCTGCGGGAAGCGGTCGGCATAACCGGTTACAATATTGCGGATATAATCGTTGCCTGGATAGGGGGTGAGATAGTTTTTTAAAGCCTGCAGGTTATCGGCATTGTAATAATGAGAGATGTAGCCCATACCATAAAAACGGCCTTCTTCTATCAGGATACAGCTATGTTCATCGCCGGTGCGGCCCTCATCGCGAATGGCGAAGGTGGGTAGCGTTTTTTTCAATTGCTCAAGAGCTTGTGCTATGCGTTCATTGTAAATCTCCGGAGATTCGTGTCCTTCGCAGGCACAAGCACCAACGTTGGTACCACTGCAGGGCTGATCGTTTTTTTGCACAAAGCAAAGCTTAGGGCAAAGGCCGTAGGTTTCAATCAAACTATTCAGCAGGTTATGACCTTCCAACAATGAGTTGCAGGCATAAACAGCAGGCATGTGCTTGCGATGTTTATCAACGGCCAGGCGCAGGTAACCACGCTGGTCCTCATACATATAAATGCCAAAGGTATTCTCAAAGCGTTTTAACGAGCGATTGTACTTTGGCCACAGGCGTTTTATCTCAACTGCCTCCAGCACAAAAGCGATCAGTTCTGTACCGCAAACCTGGTGGGTGATGTGATGGATGTTCTTCAAAAACTCCTGGCGCTGCAGATTAGGATTGTTGCCCGTAAAGTGACTAATTACTCGCTTACGCAAGTTCTTAGCTTTGCCTACATAAATCACCTTGCCCTTTTGATCATGGAAATAATAAACCCCCGGGTTGGGTGGCAGGGCTTCAATATCCGCTTTGGGTAAATTGGCGGGCAGTCGTTGTTCTTTACTGTTTTGTTTAAGCGCTTTGCTGATATGGTTATCGCTATCTCTGCTCATCAGGATAGAGAATAGTTGCGTGGTAGCCTCGGCATCACCCATGGCACGGTGGCGGGCATTATTGGCGATACCCAAGTGCGTGCAAAGCTTACCCAGGCTGTATGACATCAGTCCAGGCATAATTTTACGCCCCAGTCTAACGGTGCAAAGCTTGTTAAGGTTCATCTCATAACCGGCAGCATTGAGGTGGTACCGAAGAAAAGAGTAATCGAAGTTAACGTTATGCGCCACAAAGATCTGCCCTTTAAGCAGGTGGAATATTTCGGCAGCAACATCCTCAAATAATGGCGCCTTTTGCACCATATCGTTGGTTATACCGGTTAATGCGCTAATGTAAACGGGAATGTCGCGCTGCGGATTGACCAAGGTCTCAAACCGGCGGGTGATCTTCTTACCATCGTGTATGCAAATAGCCACCTCGGTAATGCCGTTAGCACTGGCATGCCCACCCGTCGTCTCGATATCTACAATTGCATACATGGTAATAACAAATGTAAATATAATTGCTAAAATTATTAGTCTTAATTGAAAAAAGTCCGAAAGTTGGTAAAGACGGAAAGTCCGGGAGTGTTTTGCTTACTTAGTTATAGTAATCGCTCGCTAATAAGTTTGCCGTTGCTATCAAGTAGGTATTCATAATTTTCAAAATCAACAAGCTTTATTTGCTTATCAATAATTTCAAATTCGTTATGGCCGTTCAAGTTTACAAAGATATCTCTGGCGCTAAACTCCCATTTGATATCGCCTTCTGTTGTTATCCTCGTTATTTGGCATTCACCATGTACAAGCACATCGCCCTCAAAATCAAAAAGCTGGAAACAAGTGGCAACGTCAAGTTCTTTACTCCATTTTAATTGAAGGTGGGGTAGGCTAAAAGCATAAACCGTGTTGGTACAACGCGTAATAAAAGTGCCGTTTAGCAGCACAAAAGAATTGTCATACACCCCGGTAGCCCCGCCTGAGCCTTTTAGCAAGATGTTAGCGATAGAGACCCTATCTTTGATCACACGAACAGCATGATAAGAATTTGATTCGTAAGGATCATTCTCGTAAATGGTGTCAAAAGCAATATTACCTTCGTAACCAACGCCCAAGTTTTTTACCTCAATTAAATATTCATTGTATTGGGTGGTCATGGCCTAAAGATATAAAAAACAAAAAGACCCGCAGCTTTTTCAACCGCGGGTCTTCTCTATATTAAAGGCTAACTAATCTCTAATTAACCAATCACTAAACAACTTATTTCTTCTTCGCCTGCACCTGTTGTTGCTGGCGCATCATTTCTTCCATTTTGGCAGCGAAGCCTGATTTTTTCTTTTTAGGGTCCTCAGGTTTCTTTTTGTTTTCCTGGATCTGGGCATGGATCTTCTTGTCGTCAACCATGAATTTGATCAGGTATTGTTGCAGGAAGGTAAACATGTTGGCCAGGAAGTAGTAGTAGTTCAAACCGGCAGGGTAGCTGTTCAGTGTAGCAAAGAAGATAAATGGTGTAATGTAACCAATGTACTTCATTTGGCCTGTAGCGCCCGAGATCTGGTTGTTGAAATACGTATAGATCAACGTTGATATCGTCATCAGCAAACACATGGCGCTGATGTGGTTACCTATGATAGGGATGTTGGTTGAAAACTTTATTACATCATCATAGGTAGACAGATCATGCATCCAAAGGAAATTTTGGCCGCGAAGCTCAAACAAGCTTGGGAAAAAACGGAAGAATGCAATCACGATAGGCATTTGCAACAACAAAGGCAAACAACCACCCAGTGGGTTTACACCTGCTTTTTTGTAAAGCTTTAAATATTCCTGTTGTAAAAGGGTAGGGTTATCTTCACCAACTTTCGCTTTGATCTCGTCCATTTCAGGCTTAATGACACGCATTTTAGCCATCGAAAGGTATGATTTATAGGTAAGCGGTGATAAAACCAACTTCAGCAATACGGTAAGCGCAAGAATGATTAATCCATAATTCCAGTTAAACTGTTTAAGGAAGTTGAACACCGGCAATACCGCAAACTGGTTTATGTATTTTAATGGTCCCCAGCCCAGGTTAATGATCTTTTGCAGATCGTAACCCTGCTCTTTTAAAGTATTGAACTGGTTAGGGCCAAAGTAAAACTCCAACGGAATTGCTCCACTTGCATCGCGGCTTAGTTGTAAGCCGGCTTTCATTTCTTTAACGCTTGCATCATCAGCTACGTTAGTTGCAATGGCAAGGTCAGATTTGGTAATGCCATCTTTAGCAATCAACACGCTCGAGAAAAAGTGTTGTTTAAATGCAACCCACTGCATTTTTTTATCAGCAATGCTTTTTTGCTCGTCTTTGGTCTCGGCCAGATAATCTACATCACCATCGGTGTTTTTGTAGTAAACGGTAGAGAACTGGCGCTCTTGTTTAATATCTTTTTCAAGCTTATTCAAACTCGCGTTCCAGTTAAGGCTGTAAACATTGCTGTTGGCCAACACCTGGTCCATACCGGTTGACCGGATGGTTAAACCCACTTTAAAGCCAGTACCTTTTAAGCTGTACACATAATCGATATACTGCGTTGCGCTGTAGCTTAAACGCATGGTAACTGACGATGAATCTTTACCCGCAACGGTTAGTGCAGTTGAGCTTGGCGTAAAGTAAAGGTCGTTGGTATTAAAGTTCTTACCGGCAGCAGCAAGGCTAAGGCCGAATGTGTTTTTATCACCATCAAACAAAACCAAAGGCTTTTTACCATAGGTGAGGTACTTTTTAAGCTCGGCACTATAAACACGGCCACCTTTAGTGCTTAATTTAATGCGTACATCATCGTTCTCTAAAGTAACAAACGTTTGATTACCACTGATAGCGCCACCGAAAGGGCCTTTCAAGGTAGCAGAATCGGTAACGGTTGCAACTTTAGCGGTAGTTGTATCTGCTTTGACAGCAGCGGTTTTTATCAGGCCCTTTTTTATTGAGTCCTGGTGAACAGTAAGCTGTTCTTTTTTGATCTCGGCCTCGTTTGGCTTCATTAAAAACACGCCAACCCCAAGGATGATCATGATCAGGAATAATCCTGTGAATGTATTCTTATCCATTTATCTGTTTCTCGTACTGTAACTTAGTTCTTGCGGGCATAAGCCAGCGAAGCGGCGACAAAGTTAATAAAAAGTGGGTGCGGATTTGCAACTGTTGATTTTAATTCGGGGTGAAACTGCGCGCCCACAAAATAAGGGTGATTTTTCAGCTCAACTATCTCAACCAAACCATTCTCCGGGTTGATGCCTGATGGTACCAAACCTGCTGCCTCGTACTCCTTTAAATACTTATTATTAAACTCGTAACGGTGACGGTGACGCTCGGTGATATGCGTTTTGCCGTATGCCGCTGCTGCTTTTGTTCCTTTTTTCAGATCGCATGGGTATGCGCCTAAACGCATGGTACCACCTTTGTTTACCACGGTTTTTTGCTCTTCCATCATATCGATCACCGGGTTTGGAGTTTCGGGGCTCATTTCGGTGCTGCTCGCATCGGCGTAGCCCAATACATGGCGGCCAAACTCAACTACTGCACATTGCATACCCAAGCATATACCAAAGAATGGGATGTTATTTTCGCGTACATAACGTATCGCTTCTATCTTACCCTCAAAACCACGTTCGCCAAAGCCGGGGGCAACAAGCACACCATGCAGGCCGCGCAATTTTTCAACTGCGTTTTCTACCGTTAAACTTGCCGACGGGATGTATTCCACCCGAACTTTGCACTCATTTTTAGCACCAGCATGTACAAATGCTTCAATGATTGATTTGTAGGCATCGGGCAGCTCCACGTATTTACCTACCAAACCGATCTTAACATCAGCAGTAGGATTTTTTAAGCGGCCGAGGAAATCTTTCCAGCTTTCCAGGTCAGGTTCGCTCTTGTGGGGTAGCTTTAATTTTGATAATACCGTTTGATCAAGCTTTTCTTTTAGCATCAGCAATGGTACGTCATAAATTGTCGGCGCATCCATTGATTCGATTACCGCATTGATGTTTACGTTACAAAAAAGTGCAATTTTTTTTCTGATGTCGGCATTAATGTGGTGCTCGGTGCGGCAAACCAGTATATCCGGTTGGATACCGTACTCTAATAACATTTTTACCGAGTGCTGTGTAGGCTTGGTTTTCAATTCGCCTGCTGCAGCCAGGAAAGGGATAAGCGTTAAGTGGATAACCAGCGCGTTGTTTGGCCCTGCTTCCCATTTAAACTGCCTTACGGCCTCAACAAACGGTAACGACTCGATGTCGCCCACGGTGCCACCTATCTCGGTGATCACAATATCATAATCGCCGCTTTCGCCCAGGATGCGGAAGTTGCGTTTTATCTCGTCAGTTATGTGTGGGACAACCTGCACAGTTTTACCCAAAAAAGCACCCTCGCGCTCACGATTAATTACATTTTGGTAGATACGGCCGGTGGTAATGTTGTTAGCCTGCGATGTAGGGACGTTTAAAAAACGCTCGTAGTGGCCAAGGTCAAGGTCGGTTTCGGCACCATCCTCGGTAACATAGCATTCGCCGTGCTCGTAAGGGTTCAAAGTACCCGGATCGATATTAATATAAGGATCGAACTTTTGGATGGTAACGCGATAGCCGCGTGCCTGAAGAAGTTTAGCTAATGAGGCCGAAATAATGCCTTTTCCTAACGATGAGGTAACACCACCCGTAACAAAAATGTATTTAGTCATGATTTTTTTTGAAATCAAAGGCAGTTTTAAAGGGGCTGCCAATTGTTTGTGTACGGGATACAAAAGTAAGAAAATTTATGGGATTTGCCCGTTCATTTTGCGATTGTGGAAAACGATGTTTAGCACTGATATTAGCGTCAAACTATAATATAATTCAGCAAATTGAAGATAATGGGTTTTGATACTAATTAGTAATCGAACCACCTGCGGCTAAGATTTTGTTTGCAAGATCGTCCGAAAATTTTTGTGCGCCAACCTCATTGAGATGAAATTTGTCTTTGTACAACTTATAATCTCTAAAATCAGTAGAATACGCATAGTTAAAAAGTTTTACGTTTTTATATTCCTTGCACATGTTCTCAATTAGTTGAACAGTTTTATTATCTTTTGATATGCTAAAAAAGATAGGCGAAATGACGATTGTAATTTTGATGTTTTTTGTTTTTAATTTCGATAAAAAATCGCTTAACAATTTAACACGAACAGGATTGATTTGCTCTTGTTGCAATGGCGTTATCTGTTGCGGCGGCAAAGCGGTGTGTAGTTTGATATACCCTTTCTCAAAGTCTTTATCATGAGCCGTATTTTTAAACGGGAAAATTGAATTGTAAGGGTAAATTTTTGACAATATTTTTAAATTTTCATATTTACTGTTATAGCTAATATAATCTCTAACACCCGACTTATCTAAATAAGGAAGTAATGGAGATAGTCTGCCCTCATCAGATCGTGAAAATTCGTCGGGATTTAAGTCAAATATTATATGCCTTGGCTTATATCTATCTAATACTGTTGACATTAACGCCAGGCTGTATATCATAAAACGTCCGTCTCTGCCACAATTATAAGCAGTGATTTTCAATTTATTTTCAAACACGGATGGGACATACTGATGATTAGCTCTTGATGAGCCAAATACCAGCAAATCTTCTTTAGTATCGTTAACTATATAGGTCGTATCATTACTCTTTTGTTTAAAATAAAGGTATTTAAGCACATTACCGATCGCATAGTCAAGAATAATAAGGGCGACGATAAACAGTACAAGTTTTTTGAAAAAGAGCAAGGTTTTGTTATCGGGAAAGCTCATATTAAAATTGGAAGTAAATAAATTGTGATCCGTCAAATGCTCCGAACAAAACAATTGCAATTATTATAGCGCAGTAAGTAGCATATCTGACCAATGAGAATTTGTTATTGTATAGACTGAGCTTATTGAAAACCTTGTATTCTTCGAAGAACTCGGTAAGTAATAATATCAAAGTGAAAAAGATAGACATGGCCATGTCTCTAATACTGTCTACAAATAATGGACCTCTATTGAAGATTATCTTAATTATGATTTCCTTAGCATCATTGATGTTATTGGCTCTGAAAAAAATCCATGAAAATAAAATTAATACAAAGGTTATTACTATGTTTATGAAAGTATCAAGTTTTTCAATATGATATTTATTAACCTGGTGACGAATTCCAGATTTCAAATTGTGAAGTGAAAGACCAATCAATAAATACAATCCATTCAAACCACCCCAAATTACATAAGTCCAATTGGCGCCATGCCAAAGACCGCTCAACAAGAATGTAATGAATAAGTTAAAATATACTAACGGCTTAATAACACGATTGCCACCTAATGGTATATACACATAATCTCTAAACCAAGTTGATAACGATATATGCCATCTTTTCCAAAACTCTGATACAGATTTTGCAAAATAAGGCCTATTAAAGTTGGTCATGAGTTTGAAACCCATTACACGGGCGCTACCTATAGCTATTTCTGAATAGCCTGAGAAATCGCAGTATATCTGTATCGCAAAAAAAATAGTGGCTATAAACAGAGTTGTTCCATTGTGATGGGATTGATTATTGTAAACAGAGTTGACATAAATAGATAGCCGATCTGCGATGACAATCTTTTTAAAGTACCCCCACAACATCAACTTTAAGCCATAAACCACATTATCATAATCAAACTTGTGCTTTTCATAAAACTGATACAAAATGTTTTGAGGCCGTTCAATGGGGCCGGCAACTAATTGTGGATAAAACATCACGTATAATGAATAAATCCCAAAGTGTGTCTCTGGTTTTTGATTGCCCCGATAAACTTCAACCACATAACTAAGGCTTTGAAATGTATGAAAAGATAATCCTATCGGAAGTAAGATCTTTAAGGCATGGATAGGATAATTCCAATGTGCGGCTTTAGCAATTAGAGCAAAATTATCGTTGAAGAAATTAAAATATTTAAATACAAATAGTACTAAACAAGTGGAAATTATACTTGCGGCTAAATAAATTTTCTTTTTCCTGCCGGTTGATTTAGCGATGTAAATGGCTGCAAAATAGTCTATTAAAATAGTTACCAATAAAATTAGAATATACACAGGAACAAAGAACATATAAAATATGCAACTTGCTGTTAACAGTAATATCCATCTAAATTTAAAAGGTAGTATGAAGTATAGAGTAGTAACTATTGGGAAAAAGAATAGGAATTCAAAAGAATTAAAAATCATACCATAATTAATTAATGATTTGATGAAATAGTTAAAAACTATCCATCAATAAAAAAAATCAAATCGTTTTTTAGTAAATTTTTCTACCCTTAAAACAACCCGTTTATTTCCCGCTCTATCTGGTTAATAATGGTTCCCATGTCTTCGGGGTTGTTGGCAAAATCGAGGTTATCTTTATCCAGCACAAGCAGTTTGCCCAGCTTGTAATTTTTTATCCACTTATCGTATTTCTCGTTTAGTTTGGATAGATAATCGATGCGGATGCCGATCTCATACTCGCGGCCGCGACGTTGGATATTATTTACTAATGTTGGTACAGATGCTTTTAAGTATACCAGAAGATCAGGTGGTTTAATAAACTCGGTGATGTTGTCAAATATGCTTTGGTAGTTCTCGTAGTCGCGGGTGGTCATGAGGCCCATATCGTGCAGGTTCTCTGCAAAAATGTACGCATCCTCATAGATCGTACGGTCCTGGATAACGTTGCGGCCACTTTTTTGGATATCGATGATCTGGCGATAACGACTGTTCAGGAAATAGATTTGCAGGTTAAAGCTCCAGCGTTTCATATCGCCATAGAAATCCTCGAGATATGGGTTATTATCAACCGCCTCAAAAAGCGGATCCCAACCATAATTTTTGGCAAGCAGTTCTGTGAGTGTGGTTTTACCAGCGCCTATATTTCCTACGATAGCTATGTGCATGTGATATATTTAGTCTGAACTCGAATTTGTCGAATTTAGTGAATTAACAGAATTACTTTTATAGTGTTCCGCAATTTCTTCAACATCAATTCGGATTGCCTTCTTTAAATTCTTTTAATTCCTCAAATTCGAGTTCCGGCGATTTAAAACTTCCTGAACCCGATAATCTCTCTTACTTCCCTAATGGTTTTTGAGGCGCTTTCGCGGGCCTTATCGGCACCAAGGTTGGCTACTTTGCGCAAGTAATCTGCGTCGGCAGCAATATCATTTATACGGTCGCGGATCGGTGCGGTTGCGATGATCATATCTTCGGCAAGCTGTTTTTTCAGGTCGCCGTAACGGACAGCCATGGTGTTGTACAGGTTATCAAAATGCGCGATGGTATCTGGTGATGAAACCACCTTCATCAGATCGAACAGATTTTGTATCTCCTGTGGTTTGGTTTGATTTTCTTCTGTTGGGCCACTATCGGTTTTGGCACGCATTACCTTTTTGCGGATAGCCTCGGGCGTATCACTCAGGAAAATGGCGTTGCCTTCACCTTCACTTTTACCCATTTTACCGGCACCATCAAGCCCCGGGATCTTTACCAGGTTAGTACCGTATGAGAACGCATAAGGCTCAGGGAAATACTCGTTATTGTACAAACGATTGAAACGGTTACCGAAGGTTCGGGCCATCTCCAGGTGCTGCTCCTGGTCTTTACCCACAGGTACTTTGGTAGCTTTGTGAATGATAATATCTGCCGCCATCAATACAGGATAAGTTAACAAGCCTGCGTTAACATTATCTGGGTTGGCGCGTACTTTATCTTTAAATGATGTGCTGCGCTCCAGTTCGCCTGTATAGGCGTTCATGTTTAAGTAAAGGTAAAGCTCGGTAACCTCGGGCACGTCGCTTTGTACGTATATAGTAGCTTTTTCAGGATCGATACCGGCTGCAAGATATTCTACTAATACCTGTTTTACGTTGGCGTGTAAATTGGCCGGTGTAGGATGGGTAGTTAACGAGTGCAGGTCGGCTATAAAAAAATAGCAGTTATATTCGTTCTGCATTTTCACGAAGTTTTGGATAGCTCCGTAATAGTTTCCTAAATGCAGGTTTCCGGTAGATCTTATGCCACTAACAACAGTTTCCATATAGGGAGCGAAAGTAAGGATTTTTTGGGCTCACCCCAAACCACTCTCTAAGGTAGAGGGGCTTTTGCGGAAAAAATACAGGTAGTTGAGAAGGAGATTAACAGCAGGCCGAAACCTTACTATTTTTTATATTTTTGGAGCGGATGAAAATGATATTGAGAAAAGTGCACCTATACCTTTACCAGGGCAGTGTAGCGCTTTTTTACTTTGTGTTGTGGCCTTTTTTATACTACAATTCGCGCAAACAGGAGCGTTATGGTAGCATGAATGCCGTCAGGCGCGTGTGGGGCAGGCTAAGCTCGGGCGCGGTGGGTATAAGCTACAAATTTCATTATGAAAAACCTATCGACTGGAGCCGCACCTACATCATCACCCCAAACCATACCTCAAACCTGGATATCACAGCCATGAGCCTGCTGGTAAAAAGCAATTACTGCTTTATGGGCAAGCAAGAGTTAGTTGATGGTTTGGTAACCGGCCTATTCTTCCGCACGGTGGATATACCGGTTAATCGCGAAAGCAAAATAGCATCCTTTAAAGCATTTAAGCTGATAATGGAACGTTTGCAGCAGGGCATGAGTGCTGTGATATTTCCCGAAGGAACAATCCCTGACGAGTACCCGCCGGTGATGCATCAATTTAAGAATGGCCCTTTCAGGATGGCGATTGAGCTGAAAGTGCCAATCATCCCCGTAACCTGTGCAAATACATGGAAAGTAATGTGGGACGATGGAAAGAAATTAGGCAGTAAACCGGGTGTATGTGATATATTTGTACATGAGCCTATTGAAACGGCACATTTAACTGTTGATGATGCCGATGCCCTGCGCGATAAGGTATTCGGGATTATGAGCAATAAACTAAACCAAGCATGAACATTGACGAACAAACCGTTGATAAGATAGCCCATCTGGCGCGTCTGGAACTGGCAGCTGATGAAAAGCAGATCATGATCAAAGACATGAACAAGATTTTGGGCTTTATGGACAAACTAAATGAGGTGGATACCATTGGTGTTGAGCCCCTTGTTTACATGACCGCCGAGGTAAATAACCTACGCGAAGACGTCATAAAGCAGGACATCACTACCCAGGAAGCATTGGAGAACGCCCCACTGCATGATGACAGTCACTTTTTGGTAGCAAAAGTGATATCGAAGTAGTTTGAAGAGAGGCAAGAACCAAGAGCGTGGACTCAAGAGTTAAGACCGAAATTTTTAAGCGTTTGTCTTGATTCCTGATTCTTATCTCTTGATTCTTTTCCAACTTGTGTAACATTTCCCACTCCCGTACTGTCAAATGAACAAAAACGGATGAAGCAGAACCTTACCAAAGACCAACCGCTTATTACCATCAAAGATATCGGCCGGAAATATGTGATCGGGTCTGAGGTTATCCATGCTATAAAATCTGTAACACTTACCATCCAAAAGGGCGGGTTTGTGGCACTGATGGGCCCTTCCGGTTCAGGAAAATCAACACTGATGAATATCCTGGGCTGTTTGGATACACCAACCAAAGGCCAATACGTTCTCAACGGCATTGATGTTAGCCATATGACGGATAACGACCTCGCCGAGGTACGTAACTCCGAGATCGGTTTCGTATTCCAGACATTTAACCTTTTGCCGCGTAACAGTGCTTTAGATAATGTGGCCCTGCCATTGGTTTACGCCGGTATCAGCAAAGAGAAACGTAATGAACGGGCTAAACAAGCTTTGGAGAATGTGGGTCTTGGTCACCGGGTAGATCATCGCCCCAACGAGCTTTCGGGCGGCCAGCGCCAGCGTGTGGCAGTTGCCCGGGCTTTGATCAACAACCCATCTATTATTCTTGCCGATGAGCCGACCGGTAACCTGGATACCAAAACTTCTATCGAGATCATGGGACTGCTGGAAGATATTCACTCAAAAGGTAATACCATCATCCTGGTAACGCACGAGGAAGACATTGCTCTACATGCCCACCGCATTGTGCGCATGCGCGATGGTCTGGTGGAGAACGATTACCTGAACGAGAACATCCAAACTGTTAGTAAACGCGAGCCGGAAGCTGAAAGCGGGATCGATCTGACGAAGTAATTTTCAACACTTTAGCTCCGCCAATCTGGCTACAAAATCTGCTAAATAAAGGGTATTCTCAGGCGAAACTGGTTTGTGGTTGCCGATGATGAGGGTGTGCTCATAGATCTCTATTACAAAATCCGACTTTTTGATGGACATCACCGCGTCGCGGAACTCCTGTGTCATGGCAGCTTCGGTTTTGTGGCGGTCGTCGGTTAATACGTAGAAGCGGTCGCTAAACGGTTTATCATCGCGGAAATCCAGTTCGATAGGGAATACGATCTCACGGATCTTATCGATAATGGTTTCGGTACGGATCACCACTCGGCCAAAATCTTTTTTAAGGTAAGCCAAGGCCCAGGGTTGGAAAGTATCTTTATGGCTCAGCTTATTTTTTTGATTGATGCCTTTGGTTTCGATATTAGTATCCAGCAACAGTACATAGCTATCGCCGCATGGGTTTTTGATAGCGAAAGTATTACGGACGTTAACTTCCTGATGATGATTAAGCGTTTCAAAGTGCTCCAACTGAAAATCAATATCGCCCGGGATATCTATCCTGAAACGGTTCCTAAGCCTTTGGCAAGTGGTTTCAAAAGGATGTTTGCCAATATCGGGCAGGCCTGTGGCATCTACGGATAAGGAGTTCATTTAGCTAAGATAATACAAAGCCACATTTGTTACAACCACATTGTTTATAACGGGATGAGGCCAAATTGCTTAAAATGATGCGTAAAATGCTTGCCGTGCCATATTACCCATTCATCATAGTTCATCATCCCGAAACCGCCGTGCAGCACTTCCATGTTGGGGTTAGCGGCAAAATGCTGATGAAATGTTTCTACTTCTTTTACAAGTTGCTTCTTCGCTTCCTCGATGTTTGTGTACTCATAATCCTCAGGCAATGTACCCAAGATGATATTACGCGGAAAGTCGTAATCGAGGTTTAGTCCGCGCTGTTTACGCTCAGCAAAATCAGGCGGAAGGCCGGTATCAACAGGTATTTTTACACCATTGGTATAACGTACTTCGCTGATCAAGTGTTCCACCATTTGCTGCGCATTCATGTTGCCCCATAGAGCCGAAGTATCAGACTTAAGACCTGCTAAAAGGTCTTTTATTTGTGCTGCGTTACCTACCTCAACTAAAGTCATCTATCAATACTTATACGGTGCCATTTTACCACAGCTGCAGGCACAATTAGGGTCAGAAATACCCAGTTTTTGCAAAAAGAACTGGTAAAAGCCAATACGGTCTTTCATGCTGTAGTTGTCCTCGCCTTTGTTACATTCCAGTTCGCCGTTTACGATCACTATCGTCATGCCGAAGCCCGGTGTGCGGCCTTTTGCTTTATCTGTATCTTTTGGCTGCCATTTGCCTATCATCACATCATGGGCTGATGGTTTGTGGGTTTCGGGTGTCATCCAAAAATAGATGGCAGTTTTAAATGCTACCACCGGGTCGGTTTCTACCAGGCCAGGGTTATTCAGCAATACTTTCTTATCACCAAAAATACAGTCTGATGCATAGCCATAGTTACCGTTATAGCTGATTTGCATTGGGCCCCGGCCATAATATTTCTGGCCGGCAACGGGCGGGTATTCGTCGCTGTCGCTGATATACTGTAGCGAGGTGTTGTCTTCGTGTTTCAACATCAGGCCATCGGTATAACTTTCGTTTTGGCCGTGGCGGGTCTCGTGCGCTATTTGGGCAAAGAAGGCTGCCAGCTCGCGTTTGTTGGTTGTGGCATCGGCACCTGTACAAAAAGCGCCATAGTCAACCATGTAGGTACTATCAGGCTTTTGTTTTGCCCAAGGTTCGTTCCAGTCGCCATCCTGGCGCACGGTGGCGGCTTTACCGGTAGTTTTATCCGTGCGGATAAACTGGTATACCGAAACGGCGCGGCGTGTAACCTGCACCTTTATTTTCGCCAGATCATCAGCCGCTTTTATAAAGGCAGCATAGGTGTAAAATTTATCGCGCTCCGGGAAAAGGTCGTTAAACTGTTTCTCGGTTAAAAATTTGCTGAATGATGGGATCGGGGCGGGCGCAGCGGTGGTAGTGCCGGTACTGTCCGTAGGTTTTTTAGCGTTGCCGTTGCCGCAGCTAAAACCTAACAAGGTTGTTGCTAATAAAGTTATGGTGGCCAGTTTGGCTGTAGATATAATGATCTTCATGGTGGCAGAACGTAGTATATTTGTACAAAACACAAACACGATGTTTAAGTTTAAACTTTGTAAATATGCATATTAAAACGCCATCACAATTATTTAATTGTTTATGAAGATCTATACCAAAACCGGCGATAAAGGCCATACATCCTTAATAGGGGGTACACGGGTGCCCAAACACCATTTGCGCATTGAAGCTTACGGTACCGTAGATGAACTGAACTCCTACATCGGCCTCATCCGCGACCAGGATGTAAAGCAGCATGATAAAGATATGTTGAAAGAGATCCAGGACAGGCTTTTTACTATTGGTTCATCCCTGGCATCTGATCCCGAGAGATCAAAAATGGTGATCCCTGACCTTTACGATACCGATATTGGTTTATTAGAGAAAGAAATGGACAGGATGAATGAAACATTACCGGCCCTTAAGCACTTTATTTTACCGGGTGGTAGCACCACGGCTTCCTACTGCCATTTGGCCCGCTGTGTATGCCGCCGCGCTGAGCGTTTGAGTGTGCATTTGTCTGAACAAAGTAAAGTAGATGAAAAGGTTGTAATGTATCTGAACAGACTAAGCGATTATCTGTTTACCTTAGCAAGAATGGTAGTACATGAGCGCAACCTGCCTGAAAATCAATGGTTGCCGCGGGTGTAAAAATTTTACAAAAAAATATTGATTATCATTTTAAAAATATTATACTTTTGCGAAAACGGAAGAAATAGAAAATATTTACCATTTAAGATAAAAACATGTATTGGACACTTGAATTAGCATCACACTTAGAAGATGCACCCTGGCCTGCAACAAAAGATGAATTAATTGATTACGCTATCCGTTCCGGCGCTCCTGTTGAGGTTATTGAGAACCTGCAGGCGCTTGAAGATGATGGTGAACCATACGAAAATATAGAGGAAATATGGCCTGATTACCCTACAAAAGATGACTTCTTCTTTAACGAGGACGAATACTAACAACCTCTGCTAAAACTTAAAAGCCGCTGATTATCAGCGGCTTTTTTTGTTTGCCACTCTGTTTTGGAATGATTTTGGTATTGATAGTTATAATTAACAATAAATAAACAAAAGCATAAACAAACAATGAGAGGTCTACTTTACATCATTGCCGTTATCCTGGTTATAGGATGGGCATTTGGTTTCTTTTACGTTCATGTAAGCAGCGTAATTCATATATTACTGATTATTGCGATCATAGCGGTATTATTAGGTATCATAAGAAGGGCTTAACTCGCCGGTAAAGTTCTTTGGGTATTGTAAATTTAAAACTTTTGAGAGTAAAAAACCTTTTTTAGAGCAATTGGTTTATAAAAACATCTACTTAACAAATACACAACATTATGAGAAGCTTATTGTACTTAGTCGCAGTTGTCCTGGTTATAATCTGGATTTTTGGCGCGTTTGTTACGCCATTTGGTGGAAACATTATTCATGCATTATTAGTAATCGCTATTATAGCTTTACTGTTAGGGGTAATAAGACGAGCCTGATCAGAGGCCGTCCATTCGTAAAAATATAAGCCATTAGCTACCGCTGATGGCTTTTTTGTTTAATAAAGCTTCGGCGATAGTAATGTCCTCAGGGAAGGTGATCTTAATGTTGCTATGGCTGCCTTCTATCAAGGTGATATGTACCCCGGTTTTTTCTGCTACTGAGGCATCGTCAGTAAAAAGACCTGTATAAGGTTGCTCGTAAGCTTTTTTTAACAGCGATGCTTTGAATGTTTGCGGCGTTTGAACCAGGTATATCCCTTCACGATCAAGGCAGGTAGTTAGCTCGCCATTCATTTGCCTTATCGAATCGCGGCTTTTTACAGCGGTTATGGCAGTCCCACTGGTTGCAGCAACCCGATAGCTTTCGTCTATGGTTTGCTTTGACGTGAGCGGGCGTACAGCATCATGTACGGCTACAATAGCATCTTCGGCAGTAATCGTGTCCAAAGCGTTCTTAACCGAATGGAAACGGGTTTCTCCGCCAGCTATTACCGTATGAGGGATAGTGAAATTGTGCTCGGTACAAAGCTCTGCCCAAAGTTCATGGTAGCTACTATTCAGCGCCAAAATAATTTTCGGTGCTGCATCACTCTCGATAAACGCCCTTATAGTATGCATCAAAACCGGCTCTCCGCAAAGCTCAATAAACTGCTTAGGTAACGCCGATTGCATGCGGCTGCCGGAACCGCCGGCAACGATGATAGCGTAGTTAGATTTGAGATTTGAGATTTGAGATTTGAGATCAGGCATTTCTTTTTTCTTTTCGTCATGCTGAATTTATTTCAGCACCCCATCATAAAAGTTCGAGACCCGGCATGTAGGTTGCCGAAACAAGTTCGGCATGACGTATTTTGTGTAGCAAAGCTATAAAACAAAAACGAGATATGAGTTTTAGTCTCATATCTCAAATCTAATATCTCATATCTGCGCGAAGCGCTGATTAGATGATCAACATTGCATCGCCGTAGCTGTAGAAACGGTATTTTTCTTTTACCGCTACTTCGTAGGCGTTCATTACGTGCTCGTAGCCACCAAATGCACATATCATCATCAACAATGTAGACTCCGGTGTGTGGAAGTTGGTGATCATGGAATTGGCTATGCTGACATCATACGGCGGGAAGATGAACTTGCTGGTCCAGTCGTTTGCCGCTTTCAGGGTTTTGTTGGCAGATACTGCCGATTCAATGGTACGCATAGAAGTTGTACCTACTGCACACACACGTTTTTTGCGCTCGAGGGCACGGTTCACAATATCAGCTTGCTTTTGCTCGATAATGAATTGCTCTGAGTCCATTTTATGTTTGGTCAGGTCCTCAACCTCAACCTGGCGGAAGGTTCCTAAACCAACGTGAAGGGTAACCTCAGCAAACTCTACACCTTTCAATTCAAGGCGTTTCATCAGCTCGCGACTAAAGTGTAAACCTGCAGTAGGGGCAGCAACTGCGCCTTCGTTTTTAGCGAAGATGGTTTGGTAGCGCTCTTTATCTTCGGCAGTAGCTTTACGTTTAATAAATTTTGGAAGCGGTGTTTCGCCCAAGATCTCCACGTTACGGCGGAATTCCTCATCCGTGCCATCAAACAGGAAGCGGATAGTACGGCCGCGTGATGTGGTATTATCAACAACCTCGGCAATTAAAAGGTCGTCATCGCCAAAGTAAAGTTTGTTGCCAACGCGTATTTTACGTGCCGGGTCAACCAACACGTCCCAAAGGCGAAGTTCTTTATTTAATTCGCGAAGCAAAAATACTTCAATGGTAGCGCCTGTTTTTTCCTTATTGCCATACATACGCGCCGGGAAAACTTTGGTATTGTTCAGGATCATTACATCCTGGTCGTCAAAGTAATCCAAAACATCCTTGAAGATCTTATGCTCAATCTTGCCAGAATCGCGGTGTAAAACCATTAAACGCGATTCGTCACGCTTATCTGCCGGGTTATGGGCAACTAATGATTCAGGTAAATTGAATTTAAACTGAGATAATTTCATGCTCGTATATATGAATTTTTAGGGCGCAAATGTACGAATTTTTTCTTAAATTATGCGCCTTTATTTTATGAAATAGGTTTATCTACTTTAATTGGAAATAGGTGTAACTTAACACCATAAACACCGTCTAAACCATACTGTTTTAGGGCAAGGTAAAATGTATTAACCGTGGTTAACTTATGATCATATTAAAACTCATCCGCGAAAGCTTCTTGTTTGCATATGATGCATTAAGGCAAAACAAGCTGCGTACTATGCTTTCATTGCTGGGTGTAACCATTGGTATCTTTACCATTATTGCCGTGTCATCAGCAGTTGATACGTTGCGCAATAACTTGCAAAAAAGTGTTAATAAGCTGGGTAGCAACAGTATTTACATACAAAAGTGGCCGTGGGTAGGCGATGATAACTTCCCCTGGTGGAAATATATGCAGCGCCCGGTACCCAAACTGCGCGACTTTGATCAGCTTACCCGCCGTAGTCAAACTGCAAAGGCATTATCATACGAGATAGGTATTGATAACCGTACTGTTAAATATGGAAGTAATACCGTTGACGGTGCACAGATAGATGCCGTATCACACGATCATGATAAAACCTGGAACTTTGATTTTCAGGACGGGCGTTATTTTACGGAGATAGAGTCGCGTACGGGCGCACCTGTAACTATCATAGGGGCCGATATTGCATCAAACCTTTTCCCTGCCGGCGATGCTATTGGCAAGCAGATCAAAATTATGGGCCGTAAGCTTACGGTTATAGGTGTATTTACCAAAGAGGGTAAAGATATGTTGGGCATTACCAGTGATAACCAGATATTGCTGCCTCTGAACTTCGCCAAAAACGTAATCGATGTCGAGAACGAGAAATATAACCCCCAGATTGTAGTACGCGGCCAGGACAACCTAACTGACGTGGAAGTTGAAAGTGAAGTGCAGGGTCTTATGCGGTCTATCCACAGCATCCGCCCCGGGGCAGAAGATGATTTTTCACTCAATAAATCAACCATATTAACCAATCAGCTCGATCAGGTATTTGGTGTGCTGAATAAAGTGGGATTCGTGATTGGTATATTCTCGGTGCTGGTAGGGGGATTTGGTATTGCCAACATCATGTTCGTATCGGTTAAAGAACGTACAAACATTATCGGCATTCAAAAATCTCTCGGAGCCAAGAATTATTTTATTATGCTTCAGTTTTTGATCGAAGCGGTAACACTATGCCTTTTGGGCGGGTTTATAGGATTGTTTTTAGTTTACCTGTGTACTTTTGCCGTAAAGGCGGCGGCCGATATACAGGTGGTACTTAATGCCGATAACATCATCTACGGGATAGGTATTTCAGTAGTGATTGGCATGTTCTCGGGCATTTTGCCCGCGTGGTTTGCCGCCAAGCTCGACCCGGTTGAGGCTATTCGTACTAATTAAGTTTCTCTCTTATGTCAATAGACTGTTTACGGTACTTTGATACTTTTTCAAATAATTTCTCGGGTACAAAAGGCTTTGTTAAAAAGTCGCACATACCGGCTTCGTAAGCCTTGTTGTGTGTCTCAGGCATCGCGTCAGCAGTAAATGCAATTACCGGCACAGTGGGGTTAAGTTGTTTGATGAGTACTGTAGCTTCAAACCCATCCATAATAGGCATCTGCAGGTCCATAATGATCAGGTCATAATTGCCGCCCTCTTTCACCATATCCACGGCTATCTGGCCATTTATGGCTTGCTCAACTTCAGTTTGCCATTTCTTTAAAAATTTACCGGCTATCATCAGGTTCATTTTATTGTCGTCAACTACTAAAACCCTCATGCCGGCCAGGTCTGGGGGTAAGGTAATAAGTATTTCTTCTTCGGTATTTGTTAACTGCTGCGGTTGTACTGCCGCTTGCGGCACATTGGTAAAGCGTATGGCAAAGGTAAATACGGTGCCTTTACCAAGTTCGCTGCTAACATTAATATTACTCTGATAAAGCTCAATGAGCCTGCGCGTGATAGCAAGGCCAAGGCCCGTGCCCCCATACTCATGCGTAATGGTTTGTGGCCCCTGGATAAAGGGATCAAATACCACGGCAAGGTTTTCTGCCGAGATGCCAATACCCGTATCTGTAACCGAAAAATTGATCAATACCTCACCCTCGGTAAGTTCGGCCTTTGTTAGTACAATGGTTACCTTTCCTTTATGGGTAAATTTAACGGCATTACTTACCAGGTTTATCAATATCTGTCCCAGGCGGGTTTGGTCGCCCATTACAAATTCCGGGATAGCGTTGTCGTATTGAAGGTCTATCTCCAGGTTCTTTTCAACTGCTTTGGCATAAAAAGATTGCCTTACATTTTGCACCAGTTGGTGGATATTGAACGGTATGTTGCTTAGCTGCAATTTGCCCGCCTCGATCTTATTATAATCAAGGATATCATTGATGATAGCCAGTAAATTCTCGCTGCTGAATTTCAGGGTATTGAGATATTCCAATTGCTCCGGTTTGGGATTTTCCTCAAGCAACAAGTTGGTAGTACCAATAACCGCATTCATCGGCGTGCGGATCTCATGGCTCATGATAGACAGGAACTCCGATTTAAAATGCGATGAGCGTTCGGCCTGTTCTTTGGCCGAAATTAATTCCTGCCTTACTTTTTGCTGTACGGTTATATCCTCGCCAATGCTGGTTGTTTCTTTGATATTTCCGTATTCATCATAGCTTACCGTATTTTGCCAGCTGATGGTACGCAATTCGCCATCACGGCAGATGATAGGGTTGATGTAATGGGCCTTAATATTTTTATTCCTGAACCATTCCGTCAATATATCGCGATGCTCGTTCGGCACAAACCGATCCATCCAATCCATCCCCAAAATTTCTGCCTGGGTGTAGCCAAGCAGGTTGGCCAGGTACTTGTTGCAGAAAATTACTTTACCCTCGGCATTTAATGATACGGCGGCCATTTTAATAGTTTCCAATACTAACCGGTACTTATTCTCGGTACGGCGGTGGTCTATCTCGGCCTGTTTACGCTGGGTAATGTCCTGCAGGGTACCGATGATCTTACGTACGGAGCCATCCTCGCGGTACATTAATTTACCGGTAATAACGCTGATGTACTTAAGCGTGCCATTAGGGGTAATTATGCGATACTCAAACGAATCGCCTACCTGGTCGCCGTTTTTAAATAGGCGGGTAGCGATATACTGGTCGTCCGGGTGGATATATTGCAAAAGCATTTTACCGAAACGCGATGATGATGCGCTGTTGATCTCAATCTCGTGAATACTGTTCACCTCGTCGCTCCAGGAAAGCATATTGGTGCTGCTGTCCCATTTCCAGTTACCGATCTTGGCAATGGCCTGGGCTTCCAACAACTCGGCCTGGCTAACCTTCACGGCCTTTTCAGCCAGTTTAGACTCTGTAATATCCTGTATAATACCAACTACGCGCTTAAGCCTGCCATCCTCATGTTGTTGCAGGTCGCCGCGTAGTATTTTAAGATACCTCAGATCGCCTTTTGGCGTAATAAATTTATGCTCGAGGCTGTTAACCTTTTCAGTATTGATGTTCGTAAGGTAATTTACGGTTGATTCAGTATCATCAGGATGTACCAGACTGATGTAGTATTCAAATTTGGTCAGTCCTTCTGGTACGGTTTCGATCTCTAATAACTTAAAAAGACTACCCGACCAATAGTTTTCTTTCGTTTCATCATCATACCACCAGTTGCCAGTTTTGGCCATGTGTTGGGCTTGCAGTAACAAAGCTTCATTTTCGATGAGCGCATCGGCATATTTCTTTTGCTCGGTTATATCGGTAACAGATACCGAGATACGCTTGGTGTAATTGCCGTTAACATCAAGCACGGGCGAAGCTTTTGCCACAAACCAACCCGGTTCGCCATATACTGAAGCAAACTCTAAACTATATGGTTTTTTATGCTGAATGACATGGTCATAAACTTCGAGAAAAGGTCGTGCACGTTGCTCGCCAATGGCTTCTATGAGTGTTTTATTTATAAAATATTCGGGTTTAAGATAATCCGGTGTGTTTGGGCCAAACCAAACGTTAATACAAACCTTGTTCTCGTTAAATTCAAAAATGGTATCGTTTACCGAACTGATAAGGGCATGCAATTGCTGCTCGCTCTCTTTAAGTTTGCGGCTACTGTTGATAAGCGAATCATTAAGCTGAACGATATTTTTTACCGCTTTGCGGAACTGCAGTTTGTAAGCCAGCACCACCAGGAACGATACATAAGCGATGAGCGTAAACACACCTATTAATGCAAGCAGTACCGACAGCGATATGGGGCGGGGGGCTGTACCGTAAGCTGCAATTACTGCAATAATGTTAAGGCAGCAAAGGCTGATAAATTCCCAGCGTTTTTGACAAAAAAGTGTTAAACCTATAAATACCGTTAACGAGCTGAACAGGTATACGTTAGCAAAATTATTGGTGCCTAAAAGCAGATAATTGTTGATAAAAAGATGTGAGCAGATGGTTACGTACGTCATCTGTCTTAGCGGTTTCCTATCTTTGAGGTACGATGCCGCTAAAGTTATAAAACAAACCACTACGTTAATGGCACGCAACCAAACAGGATCATAACTGTTATTGTAACACAGGTAGTGTAACGACGGGCTTGCAATAAGCAAACCTAACAGCACGAGCCTGTTAATTGTGATATCGTTCTCAATCAACAGTAGGGCTTTACTTCTAAAAGACATGCAGGGGTAAATTTTTAATCAAGCCAAACAAAATTGGGGACGACAATATAATTACTTAATAAGAATTTTACAGATAGTAAATATACTAATCGGCTTTTAATACGCAGATTTATTTACATTTGTTGCAAACACTAAATATTCTATGTCTGAAACTGCACAACTAAAAATTGGAGACAAAACATACGAACTTCCTGTAATAGAGGGTACTGAGGGTGAAAAGGCCATTGATATTTCCAAACTTCGCGATCAAACCGGTTATGTTACGCTTGATATCGGTTATAAAAATACCGGCGCTACCAAAAGTGCCATCACTTTTTTAGATGGTGAAGTAGGTATTTTAAAATATCGTGGTTATCCAATTGAGCAACTTGCAGAACAGAGTACATTTATTGAAGTTGCCTACCTTTTGATATATGGCAACCTGCCTACCCAGGAGCAGTTAAAAGCTTTTGAATACGAGATAAGCCACCATACCCTTGTACATGAGGATATGAAGAAATTTTTTGATGGTTTCCCTTCGGGCTCGCACCCAATGGGCCAGTTATCATCATTAATTGGTGCTTTGGCGGCGTTTAACCCGGCTTCGCTTAAACAAGGCTTAACCGCTGAGGAAGTGAACCTGGAGATCATTAAGCTGATTGCCAAGATGAGTACCCTGGTATCATGGATCTATAAAAAGTCCATGGGGCACCCGGTTATTTATCCTCGTAACAAATACGATTACGTTACCAACTTTATGCACATGACCTTTGGTCAACGCACCGAGGATATCGAGATAGACCCGGTTGTGGTAAGTGCCATGAACAAGTTGCTTATCCTGCACGCCGATCATGAGCAAAATTGCTCAACATCTACTGTACGTATAGTAGGCTCATCAGATGCTAACCTTTACGCATCTATCTCTGCAGGTATCTCTGCACTATGGGGCCCGCTGCATGGTGGTGCTAACCAGGCTGTGGTAGAGATGCTGCAAAAAATTAAAGAAGATGGCGGCGACGTTGATAAATGGGTTGCTAAAGCAAAAGATAAGAATGATTCGTTCCGTTTAATGGGCTTTGGTCACCGTGTTTACAAGAATTTCGATCCTCGCGCCAAGATCATCAAAAAAGCGTGTGACGATATCCTCGAGAAATTAGGTGTACACGACGAAACCTTAGAGATAGCTAAAAAACTTGAAGAAGTTGCCTTGAGCGACCCGTACTTTGTTGAGCGCAAATTATATCCTAACGTGGATTTCTACTCTGGTATCATTTACACCGCTTTAGGTTTCCCTACCGAGATGTTCACCGTGCTATTTGCACTTGGCCGTTTACCGGGATGGATTGCCCAATGGAAAGAAATGAAAGCTAACAAAGAGCCTATCGGTCGCCCGCGCCAGATTTATGTTGGCGAAGTGAACAGAGATTATACTGATATTAAAGGCAGATAATAAAACTTCATTATATTAATAAAGCCCGCTTGTCGGGCTTTTTTTGTACCATTTTAAACACTATATAAACGCTTAAAGCACAGTATGAAGAAATTGATAAAAATCATTTTGTTTTCGGGTGTGATTATAGTTGTTTTACTTCTTGCCTTGGTAATAATACTGCCGAATATTATTGGACCGTTAAACCCCAAATATTACAAAGTTGCTGAGCTAACAGAAAACTTTAATAAAAAACGAAAAGAGATATACGAAGTAAAAAGGTATTTTAAAGCTTTAGCGCCGCAATATAAAGACGTAGATATTGAATTTGATGGTAATAAAATCGCAAGACTTGAAATAATGCCTCGTGATACAGGTAAAGGTTCCAATTTGGCTGTTGAGTTTCTGGATTGGAATATTCCTGTAGGTTCAAAAAAATCAGATTCGCTAATGAAAGTGTTGGGATGGAATAATGCCAAACTAAAAGCTTTACAAGATAAGCTTGATAAGGCAAATTGTATATCCATAACCAACACAGAGCCGGCTAAAATAGGTTTTAAAAGAAGTGGTTTTGGTATGTACTTTTTCAATGTATTTGATAAGCCGTTAGGAGATAGTTTAAGGACGAAATACAATGATAGCTGTACCTATATTTATGTGAACCGTAATCTGGTGTTAGAGTACGGCGGTGGCGCTATTGGCCCGCAGTGTTTTTCTGAATTTAAATAAATGACACCACGCGAAATACTTAGGCAATACTGGGGACATGACCATTTCCGGCCAATGCAGGAAGAGATCATCGCATCGGTGTTACAAGGCCGGGATACCCTGGCTTTGTTGCCTACAGGTGGGGGTAAATCCGTGTGTTTCCAGGTGCCGGCCTTGGCAAAGGATGGAATCTGTATAGTGGTATCGCCCCTTATAGCCTTAATGAAAGACCAGGTAGAGAACCTGAAGGAGCGGGGAATTAATGCTGTAGCCATCACATCAGGCATGGGCAAACGCGAGGTGGATATCGCACTCGATAATTGTATCTATGGCTCGGTAAAGTTCCTGTATCTATCGCCTGAGCGTTTACTCTCTGAACTTGTTCGTGAGCGGATCAAATACATGAATGTTAACCTGTTTGCAGTTGATGAGGCGCACTGTATATCGCAATGGGGTTATGATTTTCGCCCGCCCTATCTGCAATTAGCTAATCTGCGCGAATTGCATCCTGATGTGCCTGTATTGGCTTTAACGGCCACAGCTACTGCCGATGTGAAGCAAGATATACAGGATAAGCTTGCCTTTAAGAACGGAGTTGTATTTGTAAAAAGCTTTGAGCGGAAAAACCTTAGCTACGTGGTGCAAGACACCGAAGACAAGCTGCGCAAACTGATAGACGTAGCCACGGGTATCCAGGGTAGTGGTATCGTTTATGTACGAAGCCGTAAAGAGACCTTTGAAATAGCAAGGCACTACCAACGGCATAAAATATCTGCTGACTACTATCATGCAGGCCTCTCAGCCGATGAACGGTCGGAGAAGCAATCGGCATGGAAAAATAATACTACACGCATTATTGTAGCTACCAACGCTTTTGGGATGGGAATAGATAAGCCTGATGTAAGGTTTGTGATCCATAAAGATATTCCGGATAGTTTAGAGGCCTATTACCAGGAAGCAGGTCGTGCGGGACGCGATGAGCAGAAAGCATATGGCGTGCTCCTATATAACCATGCGGATAAAATAAGGCAGCAGAAAAAATTTGTACAGAACTTTCCATCGGTAGATGAGATAAAAAAGATCTACCATGCATTAGGTAATTACTGCCAGGTGGCTTATGGGGCAGGAGAGGGAGTGAGCTTCGATATTGATCTGGGTGAGTTTTGTAGCCGCTTTGAACTGGATGCTATCAAAACAATTAATGCCCTTAAATTTTTAGAGCAGGATGAATACGTGTCGTTTACTGAGAGTGTATTCCTGCCTTCGCGATTCAGGTTTGAGGTATTGAACGAGGAGCTTTATAACTTCCAGATCCAAAACCAGGGTTGGGATCCGTTCGTGAAAACTTTGTTACGCTCTTATGGTGGCTCATTTGAAAATTATGTGCGCATCAAAGAGTTTGATATAGCTCGCCGCACGGGCATGAGCGTGCAACAGGTTATTGCCGGCATGCAGCAATTACAAGCCTTTGGCGTGCTTAGTTATCTGCCACAAACAGATAAGCCGCAGATAACCTGGTTAAAGCCACGCCAGCCCAATAATCAGCTGTTTATTAATAAAGCTTATATAGAACAGCGTAAAGAAACCTCGCTCAAAAAACTGAAGGCAGTTTTTGCTTACGCCGAAGAGCAGGTATGCCGTAGCCAACAATTGCTAAATTATTTTGATGAGCACGACGCCCCTAAATGTGGCGTGTGTGATGTTTGCCTTGAGGAACGCCGCCTGCGCAACGCCGGAGAGATAGTAGATGACCTTACCAACGAGATAGCCCAACTCCTCAGCTCAAGGCCGCATACCATCGCCGACTTGATTCCCGCCTTAAAATTCGGCACTGAACGCGAAAAGATCCAAACCCTTCGCTTGCTGCTTGATGCAGGAAAGATAAAAACGGATGGGGAGAATTATTATTTGTAGTGAATTTCACAATGCGTCATTGCGAGGACGATAGCGACCTGGCAATCTCATAAGCGGTTCTCCGTTAGGAAAAGCAGTGCTATGAATTAATAAAGTATGTCATTGCGAGGAGCGACAGCGACGCGGCAATCTCATAGGTAAGATCGAACTTGCTTGTCCGATGAGATTGCCACGCTACGCTCGCAATGACATGGTTTGAGTTTGATATTTAAGCACTGATACTACCTATTAGATTGCTACTCCTCCAATCGGCGGTTCGCAATGACATGGTTTCAATCTCCATAATCCTAAAATCCTTTGATCAGCGTGAAAATTTTCGCCTCTTTTCACCGACCTAAATCCGGCGTTCACCGATACATTTGCCCCGTACATCTATTTCCCCGGAAATGGCTGTAACGTTTCTCTTTCGTGCTCGTCTTATCAGTGTAATTAATAACAAGAAATAATTAAAACACTTACAATCAAAATATTACAGTCATGAAAGCGAAATTTTTAACCATAGCAACCATCGTAACATTAGCCTTAGGTACTGCCACTGCAACCTTTGCAAACGATAACAAAAACAACAACGAAGAAGCTACCACTACTTTAACAAACGTTAGCAAGATAAACAAAATTGAATTGCGTGGTAATGTTGAACTTTACGTATCTGACGGTGCTGCCGACCAGGTGAAAGTTTACAACAAATATTATTCTGAGAACGCTTTAGTGCAAAATCAGGATGGTGTATTACGCATCTCATCATACACCGGCAAAAAATTAGTGGTTTGGGTTACCGCTAATGACTTGAAAGCGATCACAGCTTTTGACAATGCCGAAGTAAAGTCATTTGGCGACCTGTCTAAAATTGACCTTGACGTAACGCTTAATAACAATGCCTCTGCCGATTTAAAATTAGATGCTTACAAAGCAAACATAAACGTAAACGACCGTGCTAAAGCAAACATCAGCGGTAAAGTTGATGAGTACAGCTTAACTCAGGATCAGTCTGCCACTGTGAACAACAGTAACCTGGTAGCTACCAATGCAAGCAAAACCGTAACCAACAAATTTGTAAAGGCTGATAATGCGGAATTAGCCATCCTGTAACGCAATTACTTTTTCAAAGTCCAACATATATCCAAATGAAAAAGCCATCAGTGATTGACTGATGGCTTTTGTTGTTTATGATATTATTGCGCTGCTAACGCTAACTGTTTTTTGGTTTTGCCACCAGAAAAGCCGCCCTCGTTATCATAGGCTATCTCCCCCTCGTAACTTAACCACCGGCCTTTAGCTACAGAGAATTTACCAATGGCTTTTTCTGTCATCGACATAACCATTTTGTTATCGCCATCTTTCCCGAACATGCCGGCAAAGCCTAATTGCCCCGCAATATATTCGTGTATATCATATTGTAAAGTAACTATCTGATCTACACCTGTATTATCAATAGCCATCACTGTAACTTCACTTATTTTAGAAGAACTGTCGCACTTAAAAGATTGGTCGGCATGGAGCAAATTTGTACTTATTGGCCATTTATCGCCCACCTTTACAGGTTTGCCGGGTAATTCAAAAAAGAAAGCAACAAGGTTTTTTTGATCGTTATTCAGATAAAAGCTTTTGATCTGTCCATCGGTATCAATAGTACCTCTTAGCATAACCCCTCCGCTTAGTTTACTCATTATTGGGTAAAGGTTAGCGCTGTCGGCAACGGCTTTATTCGGGGGCAATAACATCTCAATATCTATTATACCCTTATGTGTTTCTTTTAGGGTACTGAGATAATACTCAGGTTCCATACCTCTTAGTTTCTCCATTTGTCTGCTTAGTGCATAAAAACCAGATTCGCCCTTCTCTTTTTTACCGTTTAAAGGGGCCTTTGCTTTCGCCGCGGCATCTCTTACAGATTTCATCACCGTTTTGTAAGCAAGTACTTCATTGGGTGCTAATTTCCATTGGAGACGAACAGTTTCTTGGGCGCAGCATTCAAAAGATATAAAAGAAAGAATAGTGAGGATATAGATTTTGGCGTTCATGTGAAAAGTTTAGAGCATGAATATAACAAATTGCAAAAAAAAAGGCGTGAATTACCACGCCTTTTTTTCTGTTCATGCATTATTCTTACGCCGATATCTCGTTGATAATATCGTACTGGGTAATGATCTCAATTTTACCCTGCTCATCCTCAACCAAAACGGCGATGTTGTCTTTGTTGATCATGCCTGATATACGGTCGATAGACGTATTCAGGTCGATGAAAGGGAACGGTGCTGTGGAGATGCTTTTAACCGGCTGCGATTTAATTCCCGGGTTCTCCATCAGCGAATCGAGGATGTCGCTTTCTGTGATCTTACCTATTACCATACCTTGCTGAGTTACCGGTATTTGGTTGATGTTTAGAGATTTAATGACGTTTATGGCCTCAAGCACAGTTTTTTCGCAATCAATAGTGATAATTTCTGCGCTTTCTTTTTTGGCGATAATATCGCGGGCAGTTAGTTTACCATCTGCCAGGAAACCGCGGTCGCGCAGCCAGTCATCGTTATACATTTTGCCCAGGTAACGGGTGCCATGGTCAGGGAAGATGATCACTACGATGTCGCCTTCTTTAAAACGATCTTTCATTTGCAGAGTACCGGCTACGGCGGCTCCGGTAGAGTTACCGGCAAAAATACCTTCTTTGCGAGCGATCTCGCGG